>NZ_JAENMQ010000013.1:0-125485 GCF_016771845.1 Lelliottia jeotgali
CACGAGTCTGAGGCATAGGGCCGTCAGTCGCAGCAACAACCAGGATTGCGCCATCCATCTGAGCAGCACCGGTGATCATGTTTTTAACATAGTCGGCGTGGCCTGGGCAGTCTACGTGTGCGTAGTGACGAGTCGGGGTGTCATATTCAACGTGGGAAGTGTTGATGGTGATACCACGAGCTTTTTCTTCTGGTGCGTTATCGATCTGGTCGAATGCACGAGCAGAACCACCGTAGGTTTTAGCCAGAACGGTAGTGATTGCAGCGGTCAGCGTTGTTTTACCATGGTCAACGTGGCCGATAGTACCGACGTTAACGTGCGGTTTTGTACGTTCAAACTTTTCTTTAGACATCGATTGTCCCTCTAAGACACGGATAAATCGGTGATATCACCACATCAACCAGGCGAAATGCCTGAACTGTTGAATGCTTTTAATTTAAACAGAGAGAAAAGGGAGGGAGAAGTGAAGTGGTGCTGATACCCAGAGTCGAACTGGGGACCTCACCCTTACCAAGGGTGCGCTCTACCAACTGAGCCATATCAGCACGTCTTGGAGCGGGCAGCGGGAATCGAACCCGCATCATCAGCTTGGAAGGCTGAGGTAATAGCCATTATACGATGCCCGCATCCTGAAACTCGGCTACCCAGTTCTTTCTGTAACAAAAAAGAGATTTCTCTCTTTTTATGTTTTGAGCTGATTAATTTTCTAGCCAGCTCAGGCGGCGATAACGCTGCCAGAAAGTGGTGGTGGGGGAAGGATTCGAACCTTCGAAGTCTGTGACGGCAGATTTACAGTCTGCTCCCTTTGGCCGCTCGGGAACCCCACCGGACTTGATGGTGCCGACTACCGGAATCGAACTGGTGACCTACTGATTACAAGTCAGTTGCTCTACCTACTGAGCTAAGTCGGCATCAAGTAGCGCGCATTCTATGGGGGCATGAGCAGTCATGCAACTAAAAAATTGCATAAAATGTTCTTTCGCTCAGATTTTGTGCGCCGACAGCAAAAAACGCTGCAATTTCACTCATTGAAGTTCAAATAATCAGCATTACGCCCCTTAAAACGCTTCTATAGCGTATCGTGATGGCCTGCGCGTAATGCATCACTGGTCTATATTTTTTCTTATTATTCCCGTCATCTGGTGTT
Organism: Lelliottia jeotgali; assembly: GCF_016771845.1. Lineage (NCBI taxonomy): Bacteria > Pseudomonadati > Pseudomonadota > Gammaproteobacteria > Enterobacterales > Enterobacteriaceae > Lelliottia > Lelliottia jeotgali. Next base: position 1,148 of record NZ_JAENMQ010000013.1, read on the forward strand.
AACCTCCTGCCCATTGTCCAAATTTAACTACTAAGTGATGAGCTACTGCCCTCACGTTCTCTATTCGCGTAGGTAAAGGGTTCACTGAAACACGCTTATGAGCAAAAAAGAGCAATCGTTAATGACACCCTATCTACACTTTAACCGCAGCCAGTGGGCCGCTTTGCGTGACTCCGTCCCCATGACATTAACGGAAGGGGAAATAGCGCGGTTAAAAGGGATCAACGAAGACCTGTCGCTGGAGGAGGTTGCAGAGATTTATCTGCCGCTGTCTCGCTTGCTTAACTTCTATATAAGCTCCAACCTTCGCCGTCAGGCCGTTCTGGAGCAGTTCCTCGGCACTAATGGCCAGCGTATTCCTTATATCATCAGCATTGCGGGCAGCGTGGCGGTCGGTAAAAGCACCACAGCACGTGTCCTGCAGGCGCTGCTGAGCCGCTGGCCTGAGCATCGCAGCGTTGAATTGATTACCACAGATGGTTTTCTGCACCCGAACGAGGTATTGAAAGAACGCGGATTAATGAAGAAGAAAGGCTTCCCGCTTTCGTATGACATGCACCGTCTGGTGAAATTCGTATCGGATCTGAAATCGGGTGCGCCTAACGTGACCGCACCGGTCTATTCTCATCTCATCTACGATCGCATTCCGGATGGCGATAAAACAGTAGCCCAGCCGGATATCCTGATCCTCGAAGGGCTGAACGTGCTGCAAAGCGGCATGGATTACCCACATGACCCGCATCATGTGTTTGTCTCTGACTTCGTTGACTTCTCTATCTATGTCGATGCGCCAGAGGACTTGCTGCAAAACTGGTATATCAATCGATTCCTGAAGTTCCGCGAAGGCGCGTTTACCGATCCTGATTCTTACTTCCATAACTACGCCCAGCTTTCAGAAGAGGAAGCGGTCAATGTGGCGACGTCGCTGTGGAATGAGATCAACTACGTAAACCTGAAGGAAAATATTCTGCCGACGCGCGAACGCGCGAGCCTGATCCTCACCAAGAGTGAGAATCACGCCGTCGACCAGATTCGCCTGCGCAAATAGCGAATCAGCAGACATAAAAAAACCGGCGAACATCGCCGGTTTTTTTGTTTACGCCCTATGCGTGCGGTTTCTCACCGTTTTCATCCTGATCGACCGCAAAGCAGGCCACCAGTTGACCGCCGTAGTCTTTCAACTGCGGCTGAAGCTGAGTACAAGGACCAAAGCGGCGACGGCAGCGCGCATTGAACGCACAGCCCGGAGGCGGATTCAGCGGACTCGGCAGCTCGCCAGTCAGCTTAATACGCTCGCGGCGATCGTCCGGGTTCAGACGCGGTGTGGCAGAGAGCAGCGCCTGGGTATACGGATGGCGAGGGTTATTAAAGATCTGGTCTTTGGTCCCCTTCTCCACGCAGCGCCCCAGATACATCACCATCACTTCATCGGCAATGTGCTCCACCACTGACAGGTCGTGGGAGATAAATACATACGACAGCCCCAGATCCTGCTGCAAATCCATCATCAGGTTCAGCACCTGCGCACGCACGGAAACGTCGAGTGCAGAAACCGGTTCATCGGCAATCACCACGTCCGGGTCGAGCATCAGACCACGGGCTATCGCGATACGCTGACGCTGACCGCCTGAGAACATGTGCGGATAGCGATCGTAGTGCTCGGTTTTCAGACCGACTTTCGCCATCATCGCCAGCGCTTTTTCACGACGCTGCTCTTTATTGAGATCGCTGTTAATTTGCAGCGGCTCTTCCAGAATCTGCCCCACTTTTTTACGCGGGTTCAGAGAACCGTACGGGTTCTGGAACACTATCTGGATTTTCTGCCGACGCAATTTTTGCGCCAGCGGATCGTGCTTGAGCAGATCCTGGCCCTGATAATAAAGCTCGCCGCCGGTCGGCGTTTCGATCATCGTCAGCAGGCGGCCCAGCGTGGATTTCCCGCAGCCGGATTCACCGACTACTGCCAGCGTTTTACCGCGCTCAAGGGTAAACGACACTCCGTCCAGCGCTTTCACCAGGCGCTCCGGGGCAAAAATCCCCTTCTTCACCGGGTAATGTTTTTTTAGATCGATGGCCTGCAACAGGTGTTGGTGTTTGGTGGCCTCTTGCGTACTCATAGTGTTGGCCTCCCGGCATCATCAAGTGGGTAGTGACATTTCGACTGACGGCCATCATGGAGGGTGTTCAGTTCTGGCTCCTCAGCACGGCACTTATCTGTGGCATACGGGCAGCGCGGGTTCAGCAGACAGCCTGTCGGGCGGTCATATTTACCCGGAACCACACCCGGCAATGACGCCAGACGCGCTTTATCCTGCGCAAACTCCGGCAGCGCACGCAGCAGCGCCTGGGTATACGGGTGACGCGGCGCACGGAAGATATCGTGCGAGCTCCCGGCCTCCACCACTTGTCCGGCGTACATCACGATGATTTTGTGCGCAGCTTCAGCCACTAACGCCAAATCGTGGGTAATCAACACTAACGCCATGTTTTCTTTCTGCTGCAATTCCAGCAGCAGTTCGATGATCTGCGCCTGAATGGTGACGTCCAGCGCCGTGGTCGGCTCATCGGCAATCAGCAACTTTGGCCGACAGGCAATCGCCATGGCGATCATCACACGCTGGCTCATCCCACCGGAAAGCTGGTGCGGATACACGTCCAGACGCGACCCTGGATCAGGAATCCCCACCTGCGTTAACAGGTCTATCGCACGCTGGCGACGGGTTTTCTTGTTGCCACCCTGATGTACCTTAATCGCTTCCATAATCTGGAAACCGACGGTGTAGCACGGGTTAAGGCTGGTCATCGGGTCCTGGAAGATCATCGCCACTTCAGCGCCCACCAGTTGGCGGCGCTGCTTCTCGGAGATGCGCTTCAGATCCTGGCCGTTAAACTCCAGGCTTTCCGCCATCACGCGGCCCGGATAATCAATCAGCCCCATGATAGCCAGTGAACTGACGGATTTACCGGAGCCAGACTCGCCCACGATACCGACCACTTCACCCTGATTCACGCTGTAGCTGATACGGTCTACGGCACGAAACTCGGAGCCTACGTCACCGAAGTGCACCGATAATTTATCTACATTTAATAACGCCATCTCGTGCCTCTTACTGCTTCAGTTTGGGATCAAGTGCATCACGCAGACCATCACCCATCAGGTTAAATGCCAGCACCGTCAGGAGGATCGCCAGACCTGGGAAGGTCACGACCCACCACGCGCTTTGTGCGAACTGCAACACATCGGCGAGCATCGTGCCCCACTCCGGTGTTGGCGGTTGCGCACCCATGCCCAGGAAGCCAAGAGCAGCCATATCGAGAATGGCGTTAGAGAAACCGAGCGACGCCTGAACGATCAGCGGCGCAAGGCAGTTCGGGAGAATATTGACGAACATCTGACGCATCGCGCCCGCACCCGCCACGCGGGACGCGGTGACGTAATCGCGGTTCACTTCTACCAGCACCGCAGCACGCGTTAATCGCACGTAGTGAGGAAGTGCGACGAAGGTCAGCGCAAGTGCAGCGTTACCGATCGACGGGCCAAACACCGCCACCAGCACCAGAGCCAACAGCAGGCTAGGCAACGCCAGCATGATGTCGACGATACGCATAATGATGTTATCGACCAGACCGCCGAAATAGCCCGCCACTAAGCCCAGGATAACCCCGAGGATCAACGACAGCACCACCACCAGACAGCCCACCAGCAGAGACAGACGCGCACCGTACATCAGACGCGATAACACATCACGACCCACATCATCCGTGCCGAGCAGATGGGTGATAGTCCCACCATCCTGCCAGGCTGGCGGTGCCAGCAGCACGTCGCGGAATTGATCCGCTGGGTTGAAAGGCGCGAGGTAGTTCGCAAATACGGCGATAATGATCATGATGGTGACATACACCAACCCAACCACCGCACCTTTATTGCGTTTGAAGTAATGCCAGAACTCCTGCAACGGTGTCATTGGCACCGGGGCAGCAACAGCTTTATTTTGAGTAACTTGTGACATGATGGCCCCTTACTTCTTATGACGAATACGCGGGTTCACCACGCCGTAAAGCAAATCGACCAGCAGGTTGACGAGGATAATCATCGTCGCCACCAGCAACACGCCACCCTGCACCACCGGATAGTCACGGCGTTGCAACGCATCAATCAGCCAGCGTCCCAGACCCGGCCAGGAGAAGATGGTTTCAGTCAGAATCGCACCGGCCAGCAACGTTCCCACCTGCAACCCGATAACGGTCACTACTGGCAGCATCGCATTACGCAGAGCGTGAACGATAATGACGCGCATACGGGTCAGACCTTTAGCGCGAGCGGTACGGATGTAATCCTCGCCCAGCACTTCCAGCATCGACGAGCGGGTCATACGCACGATAACCGCCAGGGGAATCGTCCCGAGCACCATCGCAGGTAAGATCATATGCGCCAGCGCATCAATGAAATTGCCCTCTTCGCCCCAGATAGCCGTATCAATCAGCATAAAGCCGGTGAGCGGATTGGAGTCATCAAGGAACACCATATCGCTGACACGACCAGAGACTGGCGTCAGGTTCCATTGCACGGAGACCAGCATGATCAGCATCATGCCCCACCAGAAGATAGGCATGGAGTAACCGGTCAGCGCAAGGCCAACAGCGGTGTGATCGAAGATAGAGCCGCGCTTAACCGCAGCCAGGACACCGACGGGGATACCGACGGAAACGGCAAAAATCATGGCGCAGACACCGAGTTCCAGCGTCGCTTTAAAACGCGGCACGAACTCTTCCCACACCGGAAGACGGCTTTTCAGCGACATCCCTAAATCACCGTGCAACACGCCCCAGATGTAGTGGAGGTACTGCTGCCACATCGGCTTATCGAGGCCAAGTTCGGCCAGCAGCTGCGCATGACGTTCAGGGGAGATACCACGCTCACCTGCCATAATCATTACCGGGTCGCCGGGAATCATATGGACGAAGGCAAAAGTGAGAAGGGTGATACCGATAAACGTGGGGATGACAAGTCCCAGACGTCGGAGGATGAACTGCAACATATCCCGGATTCTCTCTAATGACGTACTGCCCGAAGGCCGTGACGTCTGTATTGCTCAAATTCTTTCCCCCTCTCCCAGGGGAGAGGGGATAAAGCGTCGTGCTTTTTAATTATTCGATTGAGACGTTTTCGAAGTGGTGTTTGCCCAACGGATCAACCACATAGCCTTTGACTTCTTTACGCACTGGCTCGTAAACGGTGGAGTGAGCCACGATCAGCGCCGGAGCCTGGTCATGCATCACTACCTGAGCTTGTTTGTACAGTTCAACACGCTTGTTGTGGTCGTCAGTTGCACGCGCCGGCTGAATCAGATCTTCAAACGGCTTGTAACACCAGCGAGAGTAGTTGGAACCGTCTTTCGCCGCCGCGCAGCTGAACAGGGTGGCGAAGAAGTTGTCCGGGTCCCCATTGTCCCCGGTCCAGCCCATCATCACAGCCTGGTGCTCGCCAGCTTTAGCACGTTTCAGATACTCGCCCCACTCGTAAGTGACGATCTTGGCCTGAACGCCGACCTTAGCCCAGTCAGCCTGAACCATCTCGGCCATACGGCGAGCGTTCGGGTTGTATGGACGCTGAACAGGCATCGCCCACAGCTCAACGGTAAAGCCTTTATCCTGGCCTGCTTCTTTCAGCAGCGCTTTCGCTTTCTCAGGATCGTAGCTGTAGTCTTTAACGTCGTCGTTATAGCCCCACATGGTCGGTGGAATCAGGTTCTTCGCGGCCACACCAGCACCCTGGTAAACGGCTTTGATGATCGCTTCTTTGTTCACCGCATAAGTCAGCGCCTGACGCACTTTCACGTCATCAAACGGTTTCTTCTCGGTGTTGAAGGACAGATAACCCACGTTCAGGCCAGCCTGCTCCAGCAGATTGATGTTTTTATCCTGCTTCATACGAGCGATATCAGCCGGATTAGGGTACGGCATAACCTGGCACTCGTTTTTCTGCAGTTTTGCGTAACGCACAGAAGCGTCAGGTGTGATGGAGAAGACCAGACGGTCGATCTGCGGCTTAGTGCCCCAGTACCCTTCAAACGCTTTGTACAGAATACGGGAGTCTTTCTGGTACTGCTGCAGCTGGAATGGACCGGTACCGATTGGGTTCAGATCCACTTTTTCCGGGGTACCCGCTTTCAGCATATTGTCCGCATATTCTTTTGACAGAATAGAAGCGAAGTCCATAGCCAGGTCAGCCAGGAATGGGGCTTCTGGACGGCTCAGAACGAACTGAACGGTTTTGTCGTCCACTTTTTTCACTTCGGTGATCAGGTCCGGCAGACCCATCCCTTCGAAGTATTCATAGCTGCCGCCAGAAACTTTATGGTACGGGTTCTGAGCGTTTTTCTGGCGATCGAAGGAGAACACGACGTCGTCCGCAGTCAGTTCGCGCGTCGGTTTGAAATCTTTGTTGTCCTGCCACTTCACGCCCTGACGGAGGTGGAAGGTATAAGTCTTGCCGTCTTCGCTGATTTCCCACTTCTCAGCCAGGCCCGGAATAACTTCCGTGGTGCCGGTTTTGAATTCAACCAGACGGTTATAGATAGGTACGGAGCTTGCGTCGTACGTCGTACCAGAGGTGAACAGCTGTGGGTTAAAGCCTTCCGGCGAACCTTCAGAACAATAAACCAGGGTTTTTGCCTGTACGCTTGCCGCGACGGTCAGAGCAACCAGGCTCAGACCAAGCTTCAGCATCCCTGACTTCTTCAAGGAAATACTCATTATTCTGCTCCAATGTGATGTTTTGCTTTGTTGTGTTACGCCGCCTGACCTTTATTTATTATTTACCCGGTCCGGTCGGTGATGCCCGAAGGCGTGATAAGGGATGGAGATTCCTTTCAGAAGAGCGACAGAGTTGCAGCGCAGATCCTCCCTGAAATGCCCCTCGTGCCCTACAATCTGTCAACAGAATGTGAAAACGTCAATACAGGTGACGGGGATTTACGTTGAGGGTGAGAAACGGCAAACAAAGATTAAAAAAACTTTAGGCGTCTATTTTCAGCAGGGAAATTTATGCTACTCGTTATCTTCCAGCACAATTCTCTTCATATTTCGCAACAATCAGTGATTAACATTTATTCAGATCGCGTAAACTTTCTTACAGAATGGTGATTATCTGAGCAGTAAATGCCGCGAACGTTAAAACGCACAGCGGAAAATGCTGAGGTTATCTATAAGCAACGCGAAAAAAGATCAATCTATATATAAAAAAATACAATGGATTATGTCACAAAATCGTTAACAGGCAGGGTAAAGCGGGGATAGGGACTGTTTTGGCCAGTTGGCACAGGTAAGTCCATAATGCAAAAAGGGCCAACCTTACGGTTAGCCCTTTTTTAAATGTGGTCGGCGAGAGAGGATGACTCGCCACTTCGTGACTCACCCTGCGGGCCGTTGCTAAAGCAACGTTCCCTCGCTTCGCTCGGGTCGAACCTCCTTCCCCGGAGATTCTCATCCTCATGAACTTCATGAAGCAAAAAACCCTGCTCTATGAGCAGGGTTTCGAATGTGGTCGGCGAGAGAGGATTCGAACCTCCGACCCACTGGTCCCAAACCAGTTGCGCTACCAAGCTGCGCTACTCGCCGAATGCGGAGCGCATATTACTGCTGGGGTATGCGCCCGTCAATCCCTTATCATTAAAAAACCGTTCGACTGGCGAGTTTCTCGCCAGTCCGTTTACTTCGCGGCTTTCGCAGCGCCATCAGGGATATGGCACCAGTTGTTATTCTCGTTAATACCGCCGTTAGGTGAGGTATAGCCGAGGCAGCCCATAATGGTGTCGTACAGCTCGACGTGGCGGCGAGGCACTTTCATTTCGGCTTCTTTTTTCAGATGCTGGAACATCTTCTCTTTATCCGGGTTCTCCAGATATTTATCCGACATCCAGACCATCATAGGCACGCGGAACTGCTCTGGCGGAGCCATCTTGCGCGGCGTACCGTGCAGATGCTCATACTCATTAATCGATTCACCGTGGTCAGCGGCATAGAAAACAATCGCTTTCTTGTCGCGCACCTGGTCAATCACGCTCTCGATAAAGTGATCCACATACATCACCGAATTATCGTAAGAGTTGATGAGCTGCTCTTTGGTGCAATCCTTGTCCACGCCCACACACTCCGGTGTCCACTTGGCAAAGCTGCGCGGGTAACGCTGGGTGTAGTTGAAGTGCGAACCCTTGGTATGCAGGATGATCATATGCTTGCCATCCTGATTGTTGCTCAGGGAGCCTTTCATCTCGTCGATCAGCAGCATATCGTCAACGCTCTTGCCACGGTTACGCGGCTCGGCGCCAATCTGCTCGCGATAGGCGATGTTCTGCGCCATCGTATTGCTGTAGAACCACATCTCGCTCTGCATCGCATACAGATCGGAACTGAATCCAAGCTGATGCAGCACCGAGAAGACGTTTTGCTCTTTCAGAGTACGCTGCGGGTTGTCGTCTGCCCCACCCTCGCGCACAAACATACAGCGCAGTGAGAGCTTCGTCGCGGTATCACAAGAGTAACCACGATAGGCAACCAGGTTCTTCTCCTGCGCCAGTTTCGGCGTGGTGTCACGGTCGTAACCGAGAATCCCCATGTGATCCCAGCGCGTCGTTTCACCGATGATAAAGACCACATAGGTATCATCGATGTCTTTCGGCGCGTCGTAGGTGAACAGTTTTGCTGGATTCTTCAGTGATTTATTATCAGAGGACTCATCCACCTGCGCCCAGGCGTATAACCCCAGCGCAGAAATCCAGTTAGAGGGCAGATAGGAGTTCGCCACCACCCCGCCGTAGCTTGGCAAATCTACGCCAGAGGTGCGCTCATCATTCTTCTGCTTCACCTCAAGCAAGCGAATCGGCCCCCAAACCATCAGGCCAGCCAGCAGCACCACCGCGACGCTTCTGACGCGCTGTCCCGGCGTGCGCATTTGGCGCAGCAGAGTGTAGCGGCAGCGGTTGCTCCAGATCAGCAGCAGCGGTAGCGCACTCACGCCCACCAGCCACAGAACGAAATGCAGGCCAACCACCTCTTTCGAGAGATCGATATCCGTCGTCATGACTGAGGCAATAATGCCGTAGCCAATAACCACGTTCATAAATGTCATGTAATAGCTGGCGCCCGCCGAACACAGCACCACCAGTGAAGCCAGAACGCGCCAGATACGGCGTCCAAAAAGCGAGAGTAAACGTAATAAGAAGAAGGTGACCAGAACAGTACCAGCCAGCTCCACAACCGCAGCGATTCCTTTCCATACAGTAAAATCTTGTGCGAATCCGTCAAACCGACGGAAAAAAACCGCACCATTCATAAACAGGCCGATGTACAACGCCAGCAAAAAGCTCAGCTTTTGTTGCGTCATCGATTTAATGTATTTCATGCAGGCTACCCGGAAAAAGGGACAGTCACGCGCTTCACTTTTGACAGTAAAAGTGAATCGCGTCGATATTCGCTCAGGGGATCGTTATCAGAAACGTCTAAAGCGTGCTAAGTAGACCACAGCAGAAGGGAAAAGTGGCAGCAGAGTGTGTGATTGCAGTAGATATTTACAAAAAATCAAGTTCGATAGCAGAGTGGGTTAAAAATCGGGCACTTAGGAAGAAAAAGAAAAGGCCGGAAACCCCAGCCTTTTCAGTCATTCATCAGGCATGCGCTTCGTTAAATACCTGGCGCTGCGGCTGGCGAATCGTAGTGGAAAGCGCCAGAGAAATGATCAGTAGAGCGAAGATAACGCAGAAGGTAACGTAGAAGCCGCCGAACAGAGACGCAATAAGCGATCCGCAAATACTGCCGATACCAAAACCTAAATAAATCACCCCATAATTCTTCGCCAGATTGTTCAGGCCAAAGAACTCGCTGACCAGCGACGGGAATACGGTAATGGTGCCGCCAAAGTTAAAGGCCACGCAGGCGATCGCCGCGAAGAAAGTCATCTCATTCAGCGGGGCAAACAGCAGGGCCGCCATACCCACCAGTGAAACCACTTGCCCCAGAGTAATCACGCGAATGCGGGCAATTTTGTCGGAGAGAATACCCAGCACCAGACGACCAGAAAGGTTAGCGATAGAGATAACCGTCACCGCATTCGCCGCCGTCAACGCATCCAGTTTCACCATGCCCTGCGCAATATCCTTGGCTACGCCAATCACATACAACCCACTCATGCACGCCGTCAGGAACATCACCGCCAGCATCCAGTACTGAGGCTGACGCATGGACTGGGCCAGGGTGAAGTCGTTTTCCACCACGCCGTTAACGGTTTTGACTTCCTGCTGAGGCGCGTCTTTCATCAACGTCGCGCCGAACAGAATCATTACCAGCACGATAGCGCCCCAGATCATGAAGGTCTTTTCCAGACCAACGGAGGTCAGCAGATGTGAGTCAATAAACTTGAAGCCGAGGCTGCCCAGGCCATAAGAGCCAATGGAAAACGCCGAAATTAACCCTTTACGCTCCGGGAACCATTTCACGCAGTTCGACAGCGTCAGCAGATAACCCGCGCCGTCCGCCAGGCCAACCAGCACACCGGCGCTCAACCACAGCATCATCAGGTTGCTGGAATGCGCCGTCAGGAAGAACCCCACGCCTAACAGAATGCCCGAAGCCATGGTCACGCGTTTCACACCAAAACGTTCCTGCAATTTACCGGCGATCGACGAAGACAACGCCAGTCCCAGGCTCAGCAGGCCGAAGGAGAACGCGACCTGGCTCACCGGTGCGCCGAGTTTGTCGGAAAGCGCGCTGTTGAACAGGCTCCAGGTATAAACCGATCCCAGCGCAAATTGCGTCACAATAGTGCCAAATAAGGTCAGCCAACGAGTGCGGTTGTATGTTGATGTGTTCATGGCAGTTGTCCTGCAAGAGAAATTAAGGGAATTCGCTGCAGACAACGATAAACAAAACCTCATATGGCCTGGGGGAAAACGGCATGAAATGCAGTGGAGACGGAATGAAATGCCTGGAATCGGGAATGAATGACCTTGCCGGGAAGCGCGAAACGCATTTTGTTAGTAACCGCTATCGCTACAAGCCCGGCCATTATTGTATTTAAGATGTTATCGTCAGGTTGATTTTAATAACAATCTCAAAATCTCGCGCTCACTCCTAAGGTGTAGAGATAATCAGCCCCGGTCATCGCGCTATCCGCCTGGGATAATGAGGCATAGGCCGCCATGTGCGGGTAAAGCAGCACGTCAGCCCCCACGGTCACATCCATCCAGTTATCGTATTGCATCGAGGCTGGCAGGCGACTCATGCCGGACTGCGATTTCCACTGATTATCACCAAACTGCTGGTTATAGCTGATCTGCGCCCAAGGTCTGAGACCGCCCACGCGCGTATCAACCCGCCAGCCGAGCGTGCTAACGCTGGCGTGCCAGAGGGGGTCGGTTAACGATTTACTCCCGTTATCACCAAATTCGTTATAAATCATTGGTGAAGAACCATCATAATGCCATGCCGCGACAGGCCCGGTGGTCACATTACGCGTCACCGGTATATTTAAGCCCACGCTCATGGTGCTGGCGGATTCGGCAGGATAATTTTCTGGCATATTCAACGCCAGCCCCGGAACATTCTGGGAAGAACGGATACGCTCCGCGAGAATATCGTCATAACGCGGTTGGTGATCGGCGTCCCATGTATAGCGTTCAGTCGTATTATTTTGCGCATCCGAAACGATATATTCCTGTTGCCAGGCGTAAGCTGTGCTACAAAAAAACAAACAGACGGACACACCCGCCAGGCCAGTAACAGCATGGCGACCACTGATTATTTTTATCATCATCAAAGCGACTCCAGAAAGAGCCGAATTCGGCGATATTTGTCGTTGTTAGAAAGAGGTATGAGGGCAAAGCCCTTAATTAAATATTGTCTTTTTAAGACACACGTCAAGCCAGGTTGGTTGATTTTTTTATGGGTTCATATCATTAAGGAAGAAAACCGATGCAACGATGCGGATGGGTAAGCCAGGATCAGCTCTATATCGACTATCACGATAAAGAATGGGGCGTACCGGAAACCGACGGTAAAAAACTCTTTGAGATGATCTGCCTCGAAGGTCAGCAGGCGGGCTTATCGTGGATTACGGTTCTAAAAAAACGGGAAAATTACCGCAAAGCCTTCCACCATTTTGACCCCGTCGCGGTGGCGGCCATGACCGAAGAGGATGTGGAACGGCTGGTACTGGACGCCGGAATCATTCGTCATCGCGGTAAAATTCAGGCGATTATCGGCAACGCTCGCGCTTATCTCGCTATGGCAGAAAACGGCGAGCCTTTCTCCGATTTTGTGTGGTCGTTTGTCGACAACACGCCGCAGGTGACCCAGGCCGCAACGATGGCAGAGATCCCCACCTCCACGCCCGCCTCCGATGCCTTGTCTAAGGCATTGAAAAAACGCGGCTTCAAATTCGTTGGCACCACCATTTGCTACTCTTTCCTGCAAGCCTGCGGTCTGGTAAATGATCACATTACGGGCTGTTTCTGCCACCCTGGAGGCCAACATGATCCGCAAATGGCACAGTGAAAACACCGCGCCACTGCTCAGTTTATGGCTTGAAAGCACCACCGATGCGCACCCGTTTATCGACCCGCAATACTGGATAGAGAGCGAAGCGCTGGTGCGCGACGCCTATCTGCCCTCCGCCGAAACCTGGGTGTGGGAAGAGGAAGGCGAAGTGCGTGGATTTATCAGCGTGATGCAAACGCAGTTTATCGGCGCGCTGTTTGTCGCTACCGCGCATCTTGGAAAAGGGATCGGCCACGCGTTAATTCAACACGTACAGCAGAATTACCCGTCTCTCAGCCTTGAGGTTTACCAGAAAAACAGTCGGGCGGTGAATTTCTACCATGCTCAGGGTTTTCGCATTGAAGACAGCGCCTGGCAGGAAGAGACTCAACACCCGACGTGGATCATGAGCTGGCAGGCGGATCAAACGCCGTAAGCGTCAGCTCTGGCCCTTGATACTTCTCGACCCAGGCCAGCGCCGTGTTCCCCGCACATCCGTTCCCCAGCTTCGAGCTGGGGAGATCTTTGGTCAGCACGTTCACCGCGCCGTTTTTACAGATCCCGCCTTCCGAGAGATCCAAATCCGGCCACGCCCCCTGATGAATACAGATAACACCGGGCTTAATCCCCTCGCTGACTACCGCACCGGCCAGCACCTGCCCGCGTGAATTCCAGACCCGCACCACGTCGCCATCAACAATTCCGCGCGCTTTCGCATCGTCTTTATGCAAGGTGATCGGCTCGCGCCCAGCCACGGCATAAGATTCACGCAACGATGAATAGTTAAGCTGGCTGTGCAGACGGTGCGCCGGATGAGCAGAGAGGACCTGCAGCTGTTTTGGCTGCGCATTGCCGTGCCACTCGTCCGGCTCCAGCCACATTGGATGCGGCGGGCAGTCGGCATAATTAAAGCTGGCGATACGCTTTGAGAAGATCTCAATCTTGCCGCTTTCAGTTTTCAACGGATGATTTTGCGGGTCGCGGCGGAAATCCGCGAAGCGGACAAACTGCGCATTTTGCTCGCTCTCCGGCATTTCGAAGATTTCATTCGCTTCCCAGAACGCTTTAAACGGCGGGAGTGTCACGCCCTGAGACTCGCCGCGCTGTCCGGCAATCTGATAAAACGTCTCCAGCCAGTCGAGATCGGATTTACCTTCAGTGAACCGCTCGCGACCGCCCTCTTCCCAGCGCTCACTCAGATCCGCAAACACCTCAAGATCGTCACGCGCCTCATCGCGCGGTGGGACCACACGCTTCATCGGCACCATATGCTGGTTACTGTAGTCGCCGGTCATGGTCAGATCGTTACGCTCAAACGACGTCGTTGCAGGCAGAACGATATCGGCGTGTTTGGCCGCCGCGGTCCAGAAGCATTCGGAGATAACTACCAGCTCCGGCTTTTGCCAGGCGCGGATTAGGCGGTTAGTATCCTGATGGTGGGTAAAGTTCGCGCCACCCGCCCACCAGACAAAACGAATATCCGGGAAATTCCTGTCCAGCCCGTTATGCTGGTAAAAACCGCCGGGGGTTTCCAGCGCTTCTACGATGCGCGCCACCGGGATTTTATCCACGGCATCAATGCCGTCTTTGACGGAACCCTGCATCGAGGCCAATACCGCCGCGCGACGCGTTGGGTTACCCCCATTGGCAAAATGATAAGACAAGCCAAAGCCGCCGCCCGGCGTACCAATCTGCCCGAGCATCGCCGCCAGCGTTACCAGCATCCAGTGTTTTTGCTCGCCGAATTGCTGGCGCTGCATTCCCCAGCCGGACATCAGCATGGTGGTGTTTTCGTGGAAAAGAGCCGCCAGTTCACGGATTTTCTCTGCATCGATGCCGCAAATCTCTGCCGCCCATTCGGCGCTTTTGGCAATTCCATCGCTTTTCCCCGTCAGGTAGTCGGCGAATTTTTCAAAACCCTCTGTACAACGGGCAAGGAAATCACTGTCATGCCAGCCGTTTTCGACCAGCGTATAGGCGATCCCCAGCATCATCGCCACGTCGGTACCCATATGCGGAGCCAACCATTCAACGCTGTCACCGAGGAAATCAACGGTTTCAGAGCGCATCGGATCGATACAAATTAAACGCTTGCCGCTTTTTCGCAGCGCATCAAAATAAGGAATACCCTGCTCGTCGCTGGCATTCCACGCAATCTTGAGCGTATTAAGCGGGTTGGCGCTCCACAGCACCACCACGTCCGTATGTTCCAGCACCAGCGGCCAGCTGGTTTGCTGCTGGTAGACTTCATTCCCGCCGACAACGTACGGCATAATCGCCTGCGCCGCGCCGGTCGAGTAGTCGCCGAGATGTCCGGTATAGCCGCCCGCCAGACTCATGTAGCGTTGGAGGAGCGTCGCCGCTTTGTGCAGCACGCCGTTCGATCGCCAGCCATAAGAACCCGCGAAAATAGACGCCGGACCGTGAGTCTCACGGATACGTTTGTGCTGCGTGTGGATAAGCGACAGCGCATCGTCCCAGCTCACCCGCACAAATTCATCCTGCCCGCGCGTGCCCTGTGGCTTATCCGGCGACGCCAGAAAACCTTTACGCACCATCGGCCAACGCACACGCGTTTTACTGTGCACTTGATCACGTACCACCGTTTGTAACGAATTCGGGTGCTGCGTTGGCAGTGCCCCGCGCGAGGACAACACGTTCTCGCCATCGGTTTCCACCAATATAGGGCCCCAGTGGGCAGCGGTCAGAACGGTTTTTGTTGAAGTGGTCAAGCGTGCGCTCCTGATTTGTCTGTTGCAGGTATGACGGCCTTCTTTGAGGCTATTTAAGATTTGGACACAAATTTCAGAGTTAGCCCTGGAATTTTCTGCGTCTCTGGGCGTCATAATCAACCGCCACGCGCTTCGTGGCAAAGAATAAAAAGGATTAAGGAAATAAGATGAATAAACGCGTACTTGTCATTGCAGCTCTGGTCAGCGGCGCGCTGGCGGTTTCGGGCTGCACAACCAACCCTTACACCGGCGAACGTGAAGCGGGCAAATCGGGCATTGGCGCGGGCATCGGCTCGCTGGTTGGTGCAGGCGTTGGCGCACTCTCTTCTTCGAAGAAAGATCGCGGTAAAGGTGCGCTGATTGGTGCCGCAGCGGGCGCAGCCCTGGGCGGCGGCGTGGGATATTACATGGATGTGCAGGAAGCGAAACTGCGCGACAAAATGCAGGGAACGGGTGTGAGCGTGACGCGAAGTGGCGATAATATCATCCTGAACATGCCGAACAACGTAACCTTTGACAGCAGCAGCGCGACGCTGAAACCGGCGGGTGCAAATACTCTGACCGGCGTGGCGATGGTGCTCAAAGAGTACAGCAAAACCGCCGTTAATGTGACGGGCTACACCGACAGCACCGGAAGCCAGGATCTGAACATGCGCCTGTCCCAGCAGCGCGCGGATTCCGTCGCCAGCTCGCTGATAACGCAAGGCGTTGCAGCAACCCGTATCCGCACCAACGGCATGGGCCCGGCGAATCCAATCGCCAGCAACAGCACGGCAGAAGGCAAAGCACAGAACCGCCGCGTTGAGATAACGTTAAGCCCTATTCAATAAGTACATTGCCGGATGGCGGCTCCGTGATAAACGCAAAACGGCAACGCCTGTTGTCGTTTTTAGTGTTTTCTCCCTCTCCCGTGGGAGAGGGCCGGGGTGAGGGCACCAGACCGCACATACCATCCGGCATGAAGCGCTTGCCATCGTTGATTTTCCCGCTAAGGTGTTCTCACTAAATCGAGGGAATCAGCGATGAGCAAATCAGCACGGCCCACCATCAGCGACGTGGCGAAAGCCGCCAAAACCGGTAAAACCAGTATTTCGCGCTATCTCAATGGCGAGAAACATCTGCTTTCCGACGCGCTACTGGCCCGTATTGAGCAGGCCATCGCCGAACTCGATTATCGGCCTAGCCTGATGGCTCGCGGCCTGAAACACGGTCGTACCCGCCTGATCGGCCTGATCATCGCTGATATCACCAACCCCTACTCCGTCAACGTGCTAAGCGGTATCGAAGCCGCGTGTCGCGAAAAAGGCTTTACCCCGCTGGTGTGTAATACCAATAACGAGCTGGACCAGGAACTGCACTATCTCGATCTGTTGCGCAGCTATCAGGTGGAAGGGATCGTGGTTAATGCCGTTGGGATGCGCGAAGAAGGACTCAACCGCCTGCAACAGTCCGCCCTGCCGATGGTGCTCATCGATCGCAAAATCCCGGAATTCGCCTGCGATGTCGTTGGGCTGGATAACACTCAGGCCGCGACGGCCGCGACAGAACATCTGATCGAACAAGGTTTCGAAGCGATTCTGTTTATGAGCGAACCGCTGGGTATGGTCAACACTCGCCGCGATCGTCTCAGCGCATTTCGCGCCACGCTGGCGCGTTATCCTGGCGTGATCGCCGAAAATGCCGAAATGCCGCTGCATGAAGCCGCTCATATGGACAACACCCTGCGCCAGTTCCATACCCGTCATCGCGGAATGCGCAAAGCGGTGATTTCCGCCAACGGTGCACTTACGCTCCAGGTCGCCCGGTCACTCAAGCGCATTGGTCTGAACTGGGGCAGCGATATTGGCCTGCTCGGTTTCGATGAACTCGAATGGGCCGAGCTGGCGGGCGTCGGGATCACCACCCTCAAACAGCCGACCTGGCAGATTGGCTACGCCGCCGTCGAGCAGGTGGTGCGCCGCATTGAAGGCATTACCGATACAGTGCGCGAACAAGTATTCTCCGGCGAGCTGATCGTTCGGGGTTCCACGTCCCGATAATCCCCTTCGTGATAGCGATCATAAATTCAACATCCTGACCTTTTCTTTGGAACCGGTTCCATCTAGCGTATTAAGTATCAGATACGAATGGGAGTCAGCCAATGGGCAGGAAAATAATCGTCGTTACCGCCGCGTATGGCGCAGATCAAGTCCGCGAGGCAGGCGGCCAGCGGGCCATACTACCGGTTATCGCATCGGGCGGTGCCGATGGCGTCGAGATCCGCCGGGAACTCTTCAACGACGAAGAGCTACAGTCCCTGCCGACGCTGGCGCAGTCTATCGAACTGCTTGGTTTGTTCGCCTGTTACTCCGCCCCTGCTGCGCTACTGATGCCAGACGGCACACTCAACCCGGACCTGCCGCGCTTTCTCGCGGAAGCCAGTACGCTCAATGCCCTGTGGCTGAAAGTCTCACTGGGCCATTTCCGCGATAAGCAGCCGCTTGAAGAATTACGTGAATTGCTCCTTGCGAGCGGCATGACGCTGGTGGTGGAAAACGATCAGACCGACTGCGGCCAGCTCGCGCCAATGCAGCGTTTCAAGGCGGCCTGCCGGGTCATGGAGTTGCCCGTCACCCTGACGTTCGATACCGGGAACTGGCTGTGGGTTGGTGAATCACCGGAAGAAGCGGCGCGCCATCTGGCCCCGGCGGTGAGCTACATCCACGTCAAAGCCGCTGTTCCACATCATCAACACTACCGCGCCGTGGCACCTGACAACGCCGATCCTCGCTGGATGGATTTGCTGGACCAGCTTCCAGCAGACGCCCCGCGCGGCATTGAGTTTCCGCTTGAAGGCCCTGATTTAGCAGCGGTCACCCGCCATTATGTCAATCTGCTGCGTGAGGAGTCGCGTCATGCCTAATTCTCTGGACGTCATCACCATTGGCGAAGCGATGGCCATGTTTGTGGCCACCGAAACGGGCGAACTGCGCTCGGTCGAGCACTTTATCAAACGCGTTGCGGGCGCAGAACTGAACGTGGCAACCGGTCTGGCACGCCTGGGGCTCAACGTCGGCTGGGTCAGCCGCGTGGGCGACGACAGCTTTGGTCAGTTTATCCTGGACTCATTGAGAAAAGAGGGTATCAACGCCGAAGGTGTGACGCTCGATAGCCGCTTCACCACCGGTTTTCAGCTCAAATCTAAGGTCGATAATGGAACCGATCCCATTGTGGAATATTTCCGCAAAGGATCTGCCGCGAGCCATCTCTCAACGCAGGATTATCATACTGCTTACTTTGCCTCCGCGCGGCATTTGCATTTGAGCGGCGTCGCGGCTGCACTCTCCGAGAGCTCGTATGCCCTACTCGATCACGCGGCCAGCGCCATGAAAGCCCTGGGCAAGACAATCTCTTTCGATCCAAACCTGCGCCCGGTGCTGTGGAAAAGCGAAGCGGAAATGGTTGAAAAGCTTAATCATCTGGCGTTTCAGGCCGACTGGGTTCTGCCTGGTCTGAAAGAGGGCATGATCCTGACCGGACAGAACACACCGGAAGGAATTGCTGATTTTTATCTCAATCAGGGCGTGAACGCAGTCGTGCTGAAAACCGGTGCCGACGGCGCATGGTTCAAAACTGCCGCCGGAGAAAAAGGCGCGATAGCTGCGGTGAAAGTCGAAAACGTTGTCGACACCGTCGGCGCAGGAGATGGATTCGCCGTGGGAGTGATCAGCGCCCTGCTGGAAGGCAAAACGCTGCAACAGGCCTTAGTTCGCGGGAACAAGATCGGTTCGCTCGCCATTCAGGTACAAGGCGACAGCGAAGGATTGCCGACCCGCGCACAACTTTCCGAGTAACCACAATTAGCCACCGTGTACCCTACAGACAACGGCGGTATAAACCTCAACCACAGAGGCAAGCCCATGAACAAATCGACCAATGCAGTCAAACGCTGGTGGTACATCATGCCGATCGTGTTTATCACGTACAGCCTGGCGTATCTCGATCGCGCGAATTTTAGTTTCGCCTCCGCCGCAGGGATCACCGAAGATCTGGGGATCACCAAAGGCGTCTCCTCCCTGTTAGGTGCCCTGTTCTTCCTGGGCTATTTCTTCTTCCAGATCCCCGGCGCGATTTACGCCGAACGCCGCAGCGTGCGCAAACTGATTTTTGTGTGCCTGATTTTATGGGGAGCCTGCGCGTCGCTCACCGGTATGGTCAATAACATCCCGGCGCTGGCGGCCATTCGTTTTGTCCTCGGTGTGGTTGAAGCTGCCGTGATGCCCGCCATGCTTATCTATATCAGCAACTGGTTTACCAAATCCGAACGATCACGCGCCAATACCTTCCTGATCCTTGGCAACCCGGTGACCGTTCTGTGGATGTCCGTGGTATCGGGATACCTGATTCAATCGTTCGGCTGGCGTCACATGTTCATCATCGAAGGATTCCCGGCCATCATCTGGGCGTTCTGCTGGTGGGTACTGGTAAAAGACAAACCGACACAAGCGACCTGGCTTTCCGCCAGTGAAAAAGCCGCGCTGCAAGCTGAACTGGATAAAGAACAGCAGGGCCTGAAAGCCGTACGCAACTACGGCGAGGCGTTCCGCTCACGCAACGTGATTCTACTTTGCATGCAATATTTCGCCTGGAGCATTGGCGTCTACGGTTTCGTCCTGTGGCTGCCATCGATTATTCGCAGCGGCGGTGAAAATCTCGGTATGGTGGAAGTGGGCTGGCTGTCATCGGTGCCATATCTGGCTGCGACCATCGCGATGATAGTGGTGTCGTGGGCGTCGGATAAACTGCAAAACCGTAAGCTTTTCGTCTGGCCGCTGCTGCTGATTGCCGCTTTCGCGTTTATCGGTTCCTGGGCGGTCGGTGCGAACCATTTCTGGGTGTCTTACACGCTGCTGGTGATCGCCGGTGCGGCGATGTATGCGCCTTACGGTCCGTTCTTTGCCATCATCCCGGAGATGTTGCCGCGTAATGTCGCCGGTGGCGCGATGGCCCTGATCAACAGCATGGGCGCGCTAGGATCGTTCTTCGGCTCGTGGTTTGTCGGCTATCTGAACGGTACAACCGGCAGCCCGTCGGCCTCGTACATATTTATGGGGGTGGCACTTTTCGCTTCAGTATGGCTTACTTTGATTGTTAAGCCTGCTAATAATCAACAAATCCCTGCTGGCGCACGCCACGCCTGAATCCTTTAAAATCAACGGAGATTAGCATGAAGCCGTCCGTCATTTTGTATAAAGCACTGCCCGACGATCTACAGAAGCGTCTTGAGGAACACTTTACCGTCACCCAGGTAAAGAATCTTAGCCCGGATACCGTGGCGCAGCACGCAGACGCCTTTGCCCGCGCCGAAGGGCTGCTGGGTTCAAGCGAAAAAGTGGATAGCACATTGCTGGAAAAAATGCCGAAGCTTCGTGCCACCTCAACCATATCCGTCGGCTACGACAACTTTGACGTCGAGGCGCTCAACGCACGCAAGGTTCTATTGATGCACACGCCGACTGCACTCACGGAGACGGTCGCAGATACGCTGATGGCGCTGGTACTCAGCACCGCGCGTCGTGTGGTCGAAGTGGCCGAACGGGTGAAAGCGGGCGAATGGACCAAGAGTATCGGTCCCGACTGGTTTGGTGTGGATGTCCACGGCAAAACGCTGGGGATTGTCGGCATGGGACGTATCGGGCTGGCGCTGGCCCAGCGCGCACATTTCGGGTTTAACATGCCGATTCTGTACAACGCGCGCCGTCAGCACAAAGAAGCCGAAGAACGTTTCAATGGCCGTTACTGCGATCTGGATACACTGCTACAGGAAGCGGATTATGTTTGTTTGATCCTGCCTCTGACGGACGAGACCCATCATCTGATCGGCAAAGCAGAGTTTGCGAAAATGAAAAAATCCGCCATTTTTATCAACGCTGGCCGTGGGCCAGTGGTGGATGAAAAGGCTTTGATTGCCGCATTGCAAAACGGTGAGATTCACGCCGCCGGCCTGGATGTCTTTGAGCAAGAGCCGCTGCCGGTCGATTCCCCGCTGCTAACGTTGCCAAACGTGGTGGCCCTGCCGCATATCGGGTCGGCTACGCATGAGACGCGCTACAGCATGGCATCCACTGCGGTGGACAACCTGATCGATGCGCTTAACGGGAAAGTAGAGAAGAACTGCGTGAACCCGCAGGTCAAATAATCAAAAAGCTTTAAACGAAAAAAACCCGCCAGAGGCGGGTTTTTAAATTCTTGTGCTGCTGAGTTGGAAGCTTACAGGCTTACAACGTTACCAGCTGCTGGGCCTTTAGCGCCGCTTTCGATGGTGAAGGAAACTTTCTGACCTTCGTCCAAAGATTTGTAGCCTTCGTTCTGGATAGCAGAGAAGTGTACGAATACATCTTTAGAGCCATCGTCAGGAGTGATGAAGCCGAAGCCTTTATCAGCGTTGAACCATTTTACCAGACCAGTCATTTTACCAGACATAGAAATTACCTTTTTAAAATACGTTTTGCCTTCCGGCGCGATGATGGCATGTGTTACAGATTTTTAAGCGATGAAGGAAGGGTCACTACGAAGGTATCTTTGGATAACTCATCTGGACTACTTAACTAAACTGCTTTAGGTCTGTGTAACAAACCGACGGGGATATTTATACCTATGTGGTAGATGAATGACAAGCATTATTTTTATCAATCTATAAAAAACCCCGCTCGATGCGGGGTTTTTTATCTTATTCCGTCGCGGTGACTGCCGCGCCCCACGCCTGGGTAAAGGCCTGGTGCTGAGAGGCCAGAGGCCCAATCAGCGTATTGTACTGGCTGGCTTGCTGGGACGTAGGGAACTGAATGCCGTTAGAGACAAAGCTCACCTGAGTACCCTGCTGGGAGATAAAATCGCCCACCTGCACCAACTGCTGGCTAAAGATCTGCGCGGCTGGAATCAGCGGCTGCATTGCATCCGAAGGTTTGGTCACGACTTTCTCGTATACCTGATCGAATACGGGCTTCAGATCTTCACCCTGTTTCAGTGCGGAACGCGCAGCATCAGCCTGCATTTTTGCATTCTGCAGCTGCTGGCTTAATACACCAAGCGCACCGTTAGACTGGCGCAGAGGTTCACGCTGGGTCATATAGTCCTGTGGAACGCGAATCGCATTCACGCTGTCCACAACCGGACGAAGACCGGAATCCATCGCCTGATTCACCTGCTGTGAATAACCATAAAGGATGGCGTAATCGGAAACGAAGGGACCAAACTGTTTTTTCTGATCCGCAGTCAGCGTCGGCAAATGCTCGCCACTGCGCATCACGGTATTCTGCAGAAAATCGATAAACGCTTTACGCTGATCGCCTTCTTTATCGAAACACCCGCTCAGGCTAACTACCATCAATATCGCCGCAATAGGCGCAAACCAGCGAGAGCAGGACTTTCCTGTCGCCATTTTAATACTCCTTTCACCCAAAAAACGCACACCGACACACGCGTGCCCGACGCTCACAAGGATAGTCCAGGTCAGGCTGGCAAGATACTATTTTCATGCAAAACGGCTATTGCCGTTTTTTTTCTTACGATTTACAAAAAAATACCAGGCAAAGCCTGTTTTTGAATAATCAGGCAATTACTGTCAGTGACCGTTCTGCTGAAACGAATAAGGCGATCGTTACCGCACAATTAGTCACAGACGTGACGATCTTTTGCTTCTTTTGCAGGCTATTCTTAATTGGCTCTCTGATGTTCACGATCCCGCTGTGTGATTTAAGAGGAGTTCTTAATGGAATCTAAAGATCCTATGCTTGAGCTGTTAAGCAGCCTGGAACAAATTGTTTTTAAAGATTTATCGCAGACAGTCACCCCGTCCCAAAAGTCGAATCCTTTTACAGAATTTGAGCGATTACGCAAAGGGACAGGGCTAAAAATCGATGATTTCGCCCGAGAGATGGGCGTCAGCGTGGCAACGGTGCATGAGTGGGAATCAAAACGTGTAAAACCCTCCGTGACCGAGCTTAAACTGATGCGCATGATTCAGGTTGCTTCAACAATGAGTACGCAGTGAATTGATTTGTTAACGTTACCGCCCCCGCAATTGCGGGGGTTTGTATTTTTAGAGCCTTTCACAGCGCCACCCTTTCTCCGTCCATACCAGCTCATGCGTCAGCTTTAGCCCATCGAGGAAAGCCAGATCGTGTGAAACCACCAGCAACGCGCCGGGAAAATCGGCCAACGCCGCTTCAATCGCCCGCATAGAAGCCAAATCCAGATGGTTAGTCGGCTCATCCAGAAGCAGCAATTGCGCAGCCTCTTCCCGCCACAGTACACAGGCCAGTGCAGCTTTTAGACGCTCGCCGCCGCTCAGCTCGCCCAGCGGCAGGGAGACTTTATCCGCGCCCAGTTGAAGCTGCGCCAGACGGCTGCGCAGCACGCCCTCATCCAGCGGCGTGTCGTGCAGATTGAGATGCGTCATCACCGACTGAGTGAGATCGAGCTGCGACAAATGTTGATCGAGATACACCGTTTTCACCGACACGCTGCATGAGCCGGAAACAGGTTCCAGTTCCCTCAGAATGACCTTTAGCAGCGTTGATTTCCCGCAGCCGTTCGGCCCGCGCAGCGCTACACGCATTGGCCCGTCGATGCGCCAGTTAACCGGTGGCATAGCCACGTACGGCAGGACCAAATCTTCCAGCACCACCGCCTGCTTGCCCTCGGCGATACGGCTACCCGGCAGAGTAAACATTACCGGACTGTCGTCCTCAACGCGTTCCCGCGCCTGGCTGACGGCAGCATTCAGGGCATCATTTTGCTCATGATGCTGCTTACGCCACGTCCCAGGCCGCTCTTTCGCCGCCATTTTATATTTGATGCGTTCAAATGAAGCGATATTGAGCGTATCAACCGTACGCAAGGTTTGCGCCGAGCGCCGCTGGCTGGCGTCATGTTCTTTATGCATTCGGGCACGGGTGCGTTTACGTTCGGTGGCCGCATGCTCCAGCGCCGCGCGCGCCGCCTGCTGTTCGGCATCCCTCTGGCGTTGGTAGTCGGCATAGTTGCCGCCATAAACACGCAGGCCTGCACTACTGAGTTCCAGAATGCGCGGCACCTGCGCCAGTAACTCACGATCGTGTGAAGCCACCATCACACCACCCACCCGGCACGTCAGCTGCTCGTAAAACCATTCACGACCCTCTCTGTCGAGGTGATTGGTTGGCTCATCCAGCAGCAAATAATCGGCATCGGCGGTAAAAGCTCCACATAGCAAGGCGCGCACGCGCTCTCCGCCACTCAGTTCAGAAGCGAGTTTATCGGGATCAAAATGAGGAAGATGTGCCGCGAGAAATGCCGAGGTTAATCGTTCTGCTAAGTCCCAGTAACCGTCGAGACGTTCGAGATCTTCCGGCTGGTAATCGCCGCTGTCGATGCGCTGACGGGCCGCAAAAATCTCAGCGTAGCCCAGCAGTTCAGCAAGAGTAGTATGGGCAGAAATATCATGCTGTTGAGCGACATACACATGCGATCCCAGACGCTCGATATGACCACTCGCCGGTGAATCCAGCGCGGCCAGCAGGCGTAAAAGACGTGTTTTGCCGCTGCCATTACGTCCAACCAGCGCACAGAGCGACGGCTCGAGCGAGAAATTCAGCGGACCAAAAAGGGTATCGCCCGTCGCAAACTGACAGGTGACCTGATGCAAAATAAAAGAAGGGGATTGCGCAAAATGAGCCATAAGCACTCCTGAATGAAATCAAAACATCCCCTGCCGACGCAAAAGCGTTTAGCAAGGATCGAAATTCATCAGTCGTGTTTGTTCATTTTCGGTAAGCGCTCCAGAGAGGAAAAATTAACGCGGTTAGGATAGCGGCATCAGCCTGGTGATTTCAAGGTGATTTTTTAAGCATAAAAAAACCCGCCGCAGCGGGTTTCATAACCGGTAGGCCCGTGCAAGCGTAGCGCCGCCGGGCAAAAGGGACGTTACTGCAGGAGCGAAATATCTGCAACGCGCAGGAACAGTTCACGCAGTTTTTCGAGCATAGAGAGGCGGTTAATGCGCAGCTCTTTATCCTCAACGTTAACCATTACTTTCTCGAAGAAGGCGTCGATCACTTCACGCAGTTCAGCCAGTTCGACCAGCGCTTCCTGATAGCGGCCTTCAGCAAAGAATGGCTCCAGCTTGTCGCGCAGTACCACAACTTGCATTGCCAGCGCGATCTCTTCCGGCTCTTTCAACGTCGCGGCGTTCACACGCTCAGTCAGCTTCTCGTCGGATTTCGCCAGAATATTGGAAACACGCTTGTTGGCCGCAGCCAGCGCGGACGCCGCTTCCAGAGTACGGAAGTGGGAAACCGCCTTCATGCGCGCATTAAAATCTGCCGGACGGGTCGGACGACGCGCCAGAACCGCCTGAATGGTGTCGACGGTGTAACCTTCGTCCTGATACCAGGCGCGGAAACGTCCAAGCATAAAGTCGATAACGTCATCTACCACTTTGGCGTTGGTCAGCTTGTCGCCGTACAGACGCACTGCTTCTTCGGTCAGCGTCTGCAGATCCAGATTCAGGTTCTTTTCAACGATGATACGCAGCACGCCCAGCGCCGCACGACGCAGTGCAAACGGGTCTTTGTCACCTTTCGGATGCTGACCGATACCGAAGATCCCCGCGAGGGTATCCATTTTATCGGCAATCGCCACAGCACAAGCCACCGGGTTAGACGGCAGATCGTCACCCGCAAAGCGCGGCTGATACTGCTCGTTCAGCGCAACGGCGACATCTTCCGCTTCGCCATCGTGACGCGCGTAGTGCATGCCCATCACGCCCTGGGTGTCGGTAAATTCGAACACCATGTTGGTCATCAGGTCGCATTTAGACAGCAGGCCTGCGCGGGTCGCGTGGTTTACGTCAGCGCCAATCTCGCGGGCGATCCAGCCGGACAGCTCCGCGATACGGTCAGTTTTGTCACGCAGCGTGCCGAGCTGCTGCTGGAACAGGACGGTTTGCAGGCGTGGCAGGTGATCTTCAAGACGTTTTTTACGGTCGCTGTTAAAGAAGAACTCAGCATCCGCCAGACGTGGACGAACCACTTTCTCGTTACCGGAGATAATCTGCATCGGATCTTTAGATTCGATGTTCGCCACGAAGATAAAGTTCGGCAGCAGTTTGCCGTCCGCCGCGTAAACCGGGAAGTATTTCTGGTCACCTTTCATGGTGTAGACCAGCGCTTCCGCCGGGACGGCGAGGAATTTCTCTTCGAATTTGGCGGTCAGCACCACCGGCCATTCCACCAGCGAGGTCACTTCTTCCAGCAGGCTTTCGCTCAGATCGGCGTTGCCACCAATTTTGCGTGCTGCTTCTTCCGCGTCCGCTTTGATTTTGGCTTTACGCTGTTCGTAATCAGCGATGACTTTGCCGCGCTCCAGCAGGATCTGCGGATACTGATCGGCGTTGTCGATGGTGAATTCTGGCTCGCCCATGAAGCGATGGCCGCGAATCACGCGATCGGATTTGATGCCCAGAATGGTGGCCGGAACGACTTTATCGTCCAACAGCAGGGTCACGGTGTGAACCGGACGCACAAAGTGCACGTCGCTCGCACCCCAGCGCATCAGTTTTGGGATTGGCAGTTTGGCAAGTGAGGTGGCGATCATGTTTGGCAGCAGCGTTTCTGCACTTTCACCTTTCACATGAGCGCGATACAGCAGCCACTCACCTTTATCGGTGGTCAGACGCTCGGCCTGGTCAACGGTGATACCGCAGCCACGTGCCCAGCCTTCTGCGGCTTTGCTCGGTTTACCTTCGGCATCAAACGCCTGGGCAATGGCCGGACCGCGTTTTTCAACTTCACGATCCGCCTGCGATGCCGCCAGGCCAGCGACTTTCAGCGCCAGACGACGCGGAGCCGCAAACCATTCGACGTTACCGTGTGCCAGGCCAGCGTTATCAAGCTCAGCTGTGACGTTAGCAGCAAAGGATTCCGCCAGGCTGCGCAGGGCTTTTGGTGGCAGCTCTTCGGTGCCGATTTCCACCAGGAAAGTATTCTCAGACATGGCCGCCTCTTATTTATTTCGGTTGCACATCGGGAAGCCAAGGGCTTCACGGGACGCGTAGTAAGCTTCTGCAACGGCTTTGGTCAGCGTGCGGATACGCAGAATATAGCGCTGACGTTCAGTCACGGAGATTGCTTTACGGGCGTCGAGCAGGTTAAAGCTATGGGCGGCCTTCAGAATACGCTCGTAGGCTGGCAGCGGCAGCGGAGATTCCAGCGCCAGCAGCTGCTGCGCTTCTTTCTCGTACTGCTCGAAGCAGGTGAACAGGAAGTCCACATCCGCGTATTCGAAGTTATAGGTGGATTGCTCCACTTCGTTCTGATGGAACACGTCGCCGTAAGTGGTTTTACCCAGCGGGCCGTCGCTCCAGACCAGGTCGTAAACGCTGTCTACGCCCTGAATGTACATAGCCAAACGTTCCAGACCGTAGGTGATTTCACCGGTGATCGGCTTACACTCAAGACCGCCAACCTGCTGGAAGTAAGTGAACTGCGTCACTTCCATGCCGTTCAGCCACACTTCCCAGCCCAGACCCCAGGCACCCAGCGTTGGGTTTTCCCAGTTATCTTCCACGAAGCGGATGTCATGAATGGTCGGGTCCACGCCCAGCTCTTTCAGTGAACCGAGGTACAGCTCCTGAATATTATCCGGAGACGGCTTAATCACCACCTGGAACTGATAATAGTGCTGTAAGCGGTTCGGGTTTTCACCATAGCGCCCATCGGTCGGACGACGGGAGGGTTGCACATACGCGGTTGCCATAGGTTCAGGCCCCAGCGCACGCAGGCTAGTCATCGGGTGTGAAGTGCCGGCGCCAACTTCCATGTCCAAAGGTTGAACAATGGTGCAGCCCTGGCGAGCCCAGTAATCCTGTAACGTCAGGATCAGGCCCTGAAAGGTCTTGGTATCAAACTTTTGCATAGTATTTCGTGCTGGATACGTGTGGTTTAAATGGAAGGGATCAGTATACCCGCTGACTGCAAGATATACAGTACGAAACGGGTTTGTTTAGGGAAAATTGGGGAAATAAGGCTCTTAGCGCATGGAGAGATGCAAAAACTGCCCGTCTGCGTCAAAAGAGCAGGTAAAGCCCTCTTTACGCGCCGTATACCCACGCATCTCGTAGCTGCCCTGGAATTGCTCAAAGCCGGTCACGTCAATCTTCTGCGTGCCGGTGTTATAGCGATGAGCCGCCTGATCCTTGCAAAGTTGCTCCATATTGAGCGAGCGTTCCGGGCTGACTTTGCTTTTCTGCGCTCGTTGTACCGGAGCGTCTTCCTGTGAACTGCACCCTGCAAGCAAAACGAGCAGAATCAGTGACGCAGCGCGCGTGATCATCATTTTTATTACCGCCGTGTTTTCTGGCTGTTATTTTTAGTATTAAAACTTTATAGATTATGGTCCGGCATTCTGCGAATCTCGCGACTTTCGTTCAAGCCCGCCTGGACAAACTCAGAATTATCCAGTGAGAGGCTAGCACACAATGACAGTCAGACCGTATTTGCCACCAGAACAGAGGAACTGATGCAGTCAAAAATTAGCTGGATTGATAATTTGCGAGGGATTGCGTGCTTGATGGTCGTGATGATTCACACCACAACCTGGTATATCACCAATGCGCACAGCATCAGCCCGATGAACTGGGATATTGCCAATATCCTCAACTCGGCATCACGCGTCAGCGTCCCGCTGTTTTTCATGATTTCCGGTTATCTTTTTTTTGGCGAGCGCAGCGCGCAGCCGCGCCACTTCCTGCGTATCGGTTTGTGCCTGCTGTTTTACAGCGCCGTAGCCCTGCTCTATATCTTCCTGTTTACCTCGATCAACGGTGAGCTGTCGCTGCGATATCTGCTGCAAAAACCTGTTTTCTATCACCTGTGGTTTTTCTTCGCCATCATTGTGATTTATCTGGTTTCCCCTCTGATTCAGGTGAAAAACGTCGGCGGAAAGATGCTGCTGGCGCTGATGGTGGTGATTGGTCTGCTCGCCAATCCCAATACCGTTTCGCAGAAAATTGGCGGCTTTGAGTGGCTGCCGATCAACCTCTATATCAATGGCGATACGTTTTACTACGTGATTTATGGAATGCTGGGCCGGGCGATCGGGATGCTGGATACGCGTAAATCCTGGCTGACGTGGCTATGCTGTGCGCTGTTTATCGCGGCGGTCGTTGTTATCTCTCGTGGGACATTGCATGAACTACAGTGGCGAGGGAATTTTGCCGATACCTGGTATGTCTACTGCGGCCCGATGGTCTTTATCTGCGCCATTTGTCTGCTGACGCTCGTCAAAAACACCCTTAATACGCGCCCACTTCCCGTTCTGGCGCTCATCTCTCGTCACTCGCTCGGTATTTACGGCTTTCACGCGCTGGTGATCCACGCTCTACGCACGCGCGGATTCGAGCTAAAAAGCTGGCCGGTTCTGGATATGGTGTGGATTTTCACCGCGACATTGTTTATCAGCCTGCTGCTGTCGATGCTGCTACAGCGCGTGGACACGCGTCGATTTGTCAGCTGATCGCCCGCTGTTTTGCCCGGTGAAACTGGCGTGGGGATGAAAACCCGGCGGCGATAGACGCCTGCTCCACGCCGCGCCCCTGTAACAGCCACTGTTGGGCCATCGCCAGCCGCAGCTGTTCCAGATAGTCGCGCACGCTGATGCCCAGATGCTCCTGAAACAGGCGCGTTAAATGTCGGGGACTGACGTGCGCCAGGGCAGCAATGTCCGCCAGCTGCCAGCCTTTTTGCGGCTCAGCGGTGAGCGCATCCTGCGCGCGGTGGATGGCCGGATGCAGATGGTTGCGATAGCGCAGCCAGGGTGAAAGCTGCGGATCGTCACCCGAACGCCGAAACCACACCACCATTTCCCGCGCGACAGCCAGCGCCTTTTCCGGCCCACACAGGCGGTTCATCAGGTGCAGCGCAAGATCGATACCTGAGGTGATCCCGGCACTGGTCCAGATATTCCCGTCCTGCACAAAAATACGATTCTCTTTGATAACCGCCCCTGGCGCGGCGTCGCGAAGACGGACGATCACATCGTGATGGGTCGTGCACTGCTTCCCGGTGAGTAAACCTGATTTGGCCGCCAGCAGCGCACCGGAGCAGACGCACATCACGGTGATAGCCTGGCGATGGATGTCAGGCTGCATGCGCATCAGCCAGTGCTGTACGCATTGAGCCTGAGGCGTTGAGAATTGGTGACGAGAATCGCTCACGCCCGGTAATACCAGCAAACTGCCATCGGGCAGTGAGTCAGGTAAAGGCGCAATACCGCCCATCGTCAGGCCAATCGAGGTGGGGACTTCCGGCTCTGGGCCGATGTAGTGCAGGCGAAACGCGTCGCCCGCCAGCACAAAAGTTTCTGCCGGGCCAGACATATCCAGCGCCAGCACTCCCGGCAACATCACAAACCAGACGTCAATACTCATCAGAGTGACTCCAGCGTCTCCGCCACAGTTTTGATTTCAGCAAAACGCCCGGCCAGCACCGTTTCCGTGCGATGGCGCAGGTCGTCGGTATTGAGCGTGACGCCCTTCCAGGTCATCGGGAACGTCAGGGTGGCTTCGCTGACAAATGTTACCGTATAGCCCAAATCTGACGCGACTCGCGCGGTGGTTTCGCAGCACTGTTCCGTGCGCAGGCCACAAATAACAAGATGGTTAATATCACGCTCGCGTAGCCAGTGGTCAAGGCCCGTATCCGTAAAGGCATTATGCACATGCTTCTGGAATACGACGGCAGGCTGATGGCGCAAAAAGGACATCGGCGTTACAAAACCACTTTGCAGGGAGAATGGGCCTGTATCATCGACGTGGAAGATATCAACGACAGGGATATCGCGCGATTCACAGCCTTCAATCAGCCCAAGAATGGCCTGCTGAAACGCCTGAAATCCCTCTTCCTGCCAGTATTCGCGATGATGGAACGACTGCTGGGTATCGATGTTAATGAGTGCGGTGCGCGACATGGTGATGCTCCTCGCCAGTGGATGTATCTCTATACTGACGAGGAGAGCGTTTCACGAGAAGACCAAAAAAGGACATCCTCACGTCGCTTCGGGACAACCTATCTTTACGACATTAACGGCAGAAGCTGTTGATAGATTTTACGGAATACTTCGCGGCGTTCGGCGTAACGTGCATGGCGCACCGCGTCCGGTTTGTGTTCCTGTTCCAGCGTAAGCTGCGGTAGAAGCTGCGCCAGGGGTTTGCCAGGGTTGACAGCAATTTGCGCCAGACGCGCCGCGCCCAGAGCCGGCCCCACGTCGCCGCCGGTGCGGTAATCAAGCTGCAAACCGCTGATATCTGCCAGCATCTGCCGCCAGTAGCTGCTTCTCGCGCCTCCACCGATCAGGGTAATGCTGGTCGGTTTTAGCCCACAGTCATGAACCACATCCATGCCATCTGCCAGTGCATAACCAACGCCTTCGAGCACCGCACGCGCCAGTTCGGCCGGGCCATGCTGATGCGTTAAGCCGAAGAAGACACCTTTCGCCTCTGGATTATTGTGCGGCGTGCGCTCACCTGAAAGATACGGCAAGAACCACACGGCACCCGCTTCTTCATTGGCCTGCTGTGCCGCCGAAATGAGCGCGGGAACATCTTTAAGCCCTGTCAGGTTTGCCGCCCAGTCCAGACACGACGCGGCGCTTAACATCACCGACATCAAATGCCATTTCCCCGGCAACGCGTGGCAGAAGCTGTGCACCGCGCTCTCCGGATTGCTGCGATAACCATCACTCACCGCAAAGTAGACGCCTGAGGTACCGAGCGACAGCATCGCCTGTCCGGCATCAACCATCCCAACGCCTACGGCACCCGCCGCGTTATCGCCCCCGCCCGCCACCACCGGCACGGCAGGCATATCCCAGCTATCCGCAATCGACGGATTGAGCGCGCCGGTGATTTCGCTGCCCTCGAAGAGCGCAGGCATGTGATCACGGGTCAATTGGCAGGCATCGAGCATCGCCTCGCTCCAGTCGCGTTTAGCAACATCAAGCCACATCGTTCCCGCCGCGTCCGACATGTCGCTGGCGAAATCGCCCGTCATGCGAAAACGCAGATAATCTTTTGGCAACAATACTTTGGCCACCTGACTGAAAATGTCCGGCTCATGGCGCTGCACCCACAGCAGTTTTGGCGCAGTGAAGCCTGGCATCATCAGGTTACCGGTGATTTGGCGTGACGTCGGCACCCGTTCTTCGAGGAGCGCACACTCTTCGGCGCAACGTCCGTCATTCCACAAAATCGCCGGGCGCAGTATGCGGTGTTCACTGTCCAGCAAGGTTGCACCGTGCATTTGTCCGGCAATCCCCAGCGCATTGACCTCACGCAAACTGTGCTGTTGGCCCAATGCTCTTATCACGCGATCTGTCGCCTGCCACCACGCTTCCGGGTCCTGCTCTGACCATAACGGGTGCGGGCGCGAGACGTGCAGCTTCTCAGTGTGCGAGGCCAGCACGTCGCCTTGCTCGTTTAACAGAATGGCTTTCACACCCGATGTGCCAAGATCAATCCCGATATACATAGTGGTGACTCCTTTAACAGAAACGCCCGGTGGCGCGAAGCTTACCGGGCCTACATTGACCGTAGATTGTAGGCCGGGCAAACAAAGCGCCGCCCGGCATTATCGATCACTTATCAAACAGGTAGTGATTCACCAGGTTTTCCAGCAGCTCCTGGTGGCCGCTCTGATGGCTCGGCGCCAGACTATGCTGTTCAGCGTACTTCGCGATCTCAGCAAGGGATAACTGGCCTTTCAAAATTTGCTGGCCAAGCTCACTGTTCCAGCCGGAATAGCGCTTCGCCACGCGTTTATCCAGCTCGCCGTCTTCAATCATGCGGGCCGCCACTTTCAGCGCCAGCGCCATAGTGTCCATCGCGCCAATATGGCCGTAGAACAGATCGTATTTATCGGTGCTCTGACGACGCACTTTGGCGTCAAAGTTCAGGCCGCCCGTCGTGAAGCCGCCTGCTTTGATGATTTCGTACATCACCAGCGCATTCTCTTCAACACTGATCGGGAACTGGTCGGTATCCCATCCGAGCTGCGGGTCGCCACGGTTCGCATCGACAGAACCGAAGATACCCAGGGCAATCGCAGAAGCAATTTCATGATGGAAAGAGTGCCCTGCCAGGGTCGCGTGGTTGGCCTCGATATTCACTTTGATCTCTTTTTCCAGACCAAATTGCTTGAGGAACCCGTACACCGTCGCGACGTCGTAATCGTACTGGTGTTTGGTGGGCTCCTGCGGTTTCGGTTCAATCAGCAAGGTACCGCGGAAACCGATTTTGTGTTTGTGATCGACCACCATCTGCATGAAGCGGCCAATCTGCTCACGCTCCTGGCGCAAATCGGTGTTGAGCAGCGTTTCGTAGCCTTCGCGACCGCCCCACAGGACGTAATTCTCACCACCCAGCTTATGCGTGGCATTCATTGCGGTCACAACCTGAGTAGCGGCCCAGCTGAACACTTCTGGGTCTGGGTTGGTCGCCGCACCCGCGCCGTAGCGAGGGTTGGTGAAGCAGTTTGCCGTGCCCCACAGCAGCTTCACGCCGCTTTGCTGCTGTTTTTCACCCAGATAATCCACCATCTGAGCAAAGTTATTCAGATACTCTTTAAGCGTCGCGCCTTCCGGAGAGACGTCAACATCGTGGAAGCAGTAATACGGAACGTTCAGTTTGTGGAAAAACTCGAATGCCACATCGGCTTTGCGTTTCGCCAGTTCTAGCGCTTCGCCAGGCTGCTGCCACGGACGGTCGAACGAGCCGACACCGAACATATCCGCGCCATTCCAGCAGAAGGTGTGCCAGTAGCAGGCGGCGAAACGCAAATGGTCTTCCATGCGCTTACCCAGCACCAGCTCGTCCGGGTTGTAGTGACGAAATGCTAACGGATTGGTGGATTTCGGGCCTTCATAGCGAACGCGGTCGAGTTGGTCGAAATAAGCTTGCATAGTGAACTCCATAATCAAGAGGTGCGTCGAGTATTCGATGATGGAGTAATAGTGAATACTCATTGCGTCTTGCTCAATTACGTTATTTCACACTGGTATTGAGAGAATGCACAAACGTGCGCTGGCTCGCAAAATTAATACGCAAGCAAACGAATTTTCGGCGCTTATTCCAGAATCATGTGTAATTAATAAGTTGCGCATTTTAAAATCAGATCGCGGTCATAAATTCGCAAATAAACCAAATATCATAATGAGAAGATAAAAATCTGTAATTGCTAGTTTCCCTTTCCCCGTTAAGAATTTGCTGCGTATCTGGCAGTAAAAGATTCTTTTGTCCAAGCCTTACCACCCTACAAAAAAGGTAAAATAATGATGACGATAAGAAACCTGTGCCTTACTCTCTGTGCTTCGCTACTGCTAACAAGCGTTGCGGGACATGCTAAAGAAGTCAAAATCGGAATGGCAATTGATGATTTGCGCCTGGAGCGCTGGCAAAAAGACCGCGATATTTTTGTGAATAAAGCAGAATCACTCGGCGCAAAAGTGTTTGTTCAATCAGCCAATGGCAATGAAGAAACTCAGATGTCGCAAATCGAAAATATGATTAACCGTGGCGTAGATGTCTTGGTCATTATTCCTTACAACGGTCAGGTGCTGAGTAATGTGATAAAAGAGGCAAAACAAGAGGGAATTAAAGTTTTAGCCTATGACCGTATGATTAATAACGCCGATATCGATTTTTATATTTCCTTCGACAATGAAAAAGTCGGTGAAATACAGGCACAGAGCCTCGTCGACAAAGTGCCCCAGGGGAATTATTTCCTGATGGGCGGTTCCCCGGTTGATAACAACGCCAAATTATTCCGTGAAGGACAGATGAAAGTGCTTAAGCCTTACATCGACGACGGCAAAATTAAAGTGGTTGGCGATCAATGGGCCGATGGCTGGCTGCCTGAAAACGCACTGAAGATTATGGAAAATGCGCTAACGGCAAACAATAACAAAATCGACGCCGTTGTCGCCTCAAACGATGCCACAGCTGGCGGTGCCATTCAGGCACTGAGTGCGCAGGGTCTGGCGGGGAAAGTGGCAATTTCTGGACAGGATGCCGACCTCGCGGGTGTGAAACGCATTATTGCCGGCACGCAGACCATGACGGTCTACAAACCGATCACTGAACTCGCCAATACCGCCGCTGAAATTGCCGTTGAATTGGGCAACGATCAGCAGCCTAAAGCGGATTCCTCATTAAATAACGGCCTGAAAGATGTCCCAGCCCGTCTGTTAACGCCAATTGAAGTCACCAAAGAAAACATTGACTCCACCGTTGTGAAAGACGGTTTCCACAAGAAGAGCGAACTGTAATCCCGCATCGCCCCTGCGTGCAGGGGCTCGTCGATTTGTCCGGGTATTCCTTCGGATTATGTGGAGCAGTTATGCCTTATTTACTTGAAATGAAAAGTATCACCAAAGCCTTTGGCGCGGTGAAAGCTGTCGACAACGTGAGCCTAAGATTAAACCCCGGCGAGATAGTCTCTCTTTGCGGCGAAAATGGCTCAGGTAAATCCACGCTGATGAAAGTGCTGTGCGGCATCTACCCTCACGGCAGTTACGACGGTGAAATCGTCTTTGCCGGGGAAACGCTGCAAGCCACGCATATTCGCGATACGGAGCGCAAAGGTATCGCCATCATTCACCAGGAGCTGGCGCTGGTGAAGCATCTCACCGTGCTGGAGAATATTTTTCTCGGCGCGGAGATCTCGAATTTCGGCGTGTTGGACTACGACACCATGACCCTGCGCTGTGAGAAGTTGCTGGCTCAGGTGAGTCTTAACATCTCACCGAACACGCGCGTCGGTGATTTAGGCTTAGGCCAGCAACAACTGGTCGAAATTGCCAAAGCGCTGAACAAACAGGTGCGGTTGCTAATCCTCGACGAACCCACTGCATCCCTGACGGAGCAAGAAACAGCGGTCTTGCTGGATATCATCCGCGACCTGCAGCATCACGGTATCGCCTGCATTTATATTTCTCACAAACTCAACGAAGTGAAGGCGATTTCAGACACCATCTGCGTGATCCGCGACGGGCAGCATATTGGCACACGAGAAGCCGCCGGGATGAGTGAAGACGACATCATCACCATGATGGTGGGCCGCGAACTGACCGCGCTCTACCCGAGCGAACCGCACGCCACCGGGGACGAAATCCTCCGTGTCGAGAATCTAACCGCCTGGCACCCGGTTAACCGCCATATCAAACGCGTCAACAATATCTCCTTCTCGCTTAAACGCGGGGAGATCCTCGGTATCGCGGGCTTAGTCGGTGCGGGGCGAACCGAAGCCGTCCAGTGTCTGTTTGGCGTTTGGCCTGGGCGCTGGGAAGGCAACATCTCTATCGACGGGCAGCCTGTGCAAATCCGCAGCTGTCAGCAGGCGATCGCGCAGGGTATTGCTATGGTCCCTGAAGACCGAAAAAAAGACGGAATTGTGCCGGTCATGGCGGTGGGTAAAAACATCACCCTGGCTGCACTCGACCAGTTTTCAGGTGCGCTGAGCAGCCTGGACGATGCTGCAGAACAACAGTGCATTCTCCAGTCTTTAGCGCGCCTGAAAGTCAAAACCTCCTCGCCGGAGCTGGCTATCGGACGGCTGAGCGGCGGCAATCAGCAGAAGGCCATTCTGGCGCGCTGCCTGCTTCTCAATCCGCGCATTCTGATCCTGGATGAGCCAACGCGCGGGATCGACATCGGCGCAAAATATGAAATCTACAAACTCATAAACCAGCTGGTGCAGCAGGGTATCGCCGTCATTGTTATCTCATCTGAACTGCCCGAAGTACTCGGCCTGAGCGATCGCGTCCTGGTGATGCACGAAGGCAAACTGAAAGCTAATCTGAAAAACCAAAACCTGACCCAGGAACAGGTGATGGAAGCTGCCCTGAGGAGCGAACGCCATGTCGAAAAGTAACCCGTCTGAAATCAAAGCCCCTGCGTCTGTGCCAGGTCTGTTCTCGGGATTTAAAGCGTTAAACCTGCAGGTTTTCGTCATGATAGCCGCCATTATCGTCATCATGCTGTTCTTCACCTGGATGACCGACGGCTCCTATTTGAGCGCGCGTAACATCTCTAATCTTCTGCGCCAGACAGCTATCACCGGCATTCTGGCCGTCGGAATGGTGTTCGTGATTATTTCGGCGGAAATCGACCTGTCGGTCGGCTCGATGATGGGGTTACTCGGCGGTGTCGCTGCGATTTTTGACGTCTGGCTCGGCTGGCCGCTGCCATTGACTGTCGCGGTCACGCTGGTGCTCGGCCTGCTGCTCGGCACCTGGAACGGCTGGTGGGTGGCGTATCGCAAAGTGCCCTCGTTTATCGTCACCCTCGCGGGGATGCTCGCCTTTCGCGGCATCCTGATCGGCATCACCAATGGCACTACCGTTTCACCGACCAGCGCATCAATGTCGCAAATTGGTCAAAGCTATCTCTCTGATGGTGTCGGTTTTACCTTTGGCGCGATTGGCCTAATGGCGTTTATTGCCTGGCAATGGCGCGCCAGAATGCGCCGTGAGGCGCTGGGGCTGGCTGCAACTCCCTCTACGTCTATGGTTGGACGTCAGGCGCTGACCGCCGTGATTGTGCTAGGTGCGATTTGGCTGCTGAATGACTACCGTGGCGTGCCAACGCCCGTGTTGCTTCTGACACTGCTGCTGCTGGCAGGCATGTTTATGGCGACCCGCACCGCCTTTGGTCGGCGTATTTACGCCATCGGCGGCAACATCGAAGCCGCACGACTGTCGGGTATTAATGTGGAGCGTACTAAGCTTGCTGTTTTCGCGATAAATGGCCTGATGGTGGCGATCGCCGGGCTGATTTTGAGCTCGCGACTGGGCGCGGGTTCACCTTCCGCCGGGAATATTGCCGAGCTGGATGCTATCGCCGCCTGTGTCATTGGTGGAACCAGCCTCGCAGGCGGCATCGGGAGTGTTGCGGGCGCGGTGATGGGTGCGTTTATTATGGCGTCGCTGGATAACGGAATGAGTATGATGGACGTACCGACCTTCTGGCAGTATATCGTTAAAGGCGCCATTTTATTGCTGGCAGTCTGGATGGACTCCGCGACCAAACGACGGGCATAAAGCCCCGTTGTCACTGATTTGGGAAAGATAAGCCATGTTTGAGAAGCGTCACCGCATTACGTTGTTATTCAACGCCAACAAAGCCTATGACCGTCAGGTTGTCGAGGGCGTGGGTGAATATTTGCAGGCGTCGCAATCGGAGTGGGATATTTTCATTGAAGAAGACTTCCGCACCCGCATTGAAAACATCAAAGACTGGCTGGGCGATGGCGTTATCGCCGATTATGACGATCCAGTGATCGAGCAGTTGCTCACCGACGTCGACGTTCCGATCGTGGGTGTCGGCGGCTCGTACCACTCGCCAGAAAAATATCCTCCGGTCCATTATATCGCGACCGATAATCACGCCCTGGTCGAGAGCGCATTCTTGCATTTAAAAGAAAAAGGCGTTCACCGCTTTGCTTTTTACGGCCTTCCAGCCTCCAGCGGCAAAGGCTGGGCGATGGAGCGCGAATATGCTTTCAGCGAGATTGTCGCCCATGAGAAATACCGTGGCGTGGTCTATCAGGGGCTGGAAACTGCTCCTGAAAACTGGCAGCACGCGCAAAACCGGCTGGCTGACTGGCTGCAAACGCTGCCGCCACAAACGGGCATTATTGCCGTGACCGATGCCCGCGCACGCCACGTTTTGCAGGTTTGCGATCATTTGCACATTCCGGTTCCTGAAAAGCTGTGCGTCATTGGCATTGATAACGAAGAGCTGACGCGTTATCTGTCACGCGTAGCGCTGTCGTCGGTAGCACAGGGTACGCGGCAGATGGGATATCAGGCGGCAAAGTTACTCCATCGCCTGCTGGATAATGAAACCCTTCCTCTGCAACGCTTGCTCGTTCCCCCCGTTCGCGTGGTGGAACGCCGCTCGACGGACTATCGCTCACTGAACGACCCTGCGGTTATTCAGGCTATGCACTACATTCGCAATCACGCCTGTAAAGGCATTAAGGTCGATCAGGTACTGGATGCAGTGGGGATTTCGCGCTCGAATCTGGAAAAGCGCTTTAAGGAAGAAGTCGGAGAAACAATTCACGCGGTTATTCATGCCGAGAAGCTGGAGAAAGCCCGCAGTTTGCTGATCTCAACGTCACTGTCGATCAATGAAATTTCGCAGATGTGCGGCTATCCGTCACTGCAGTATTTCTATTCTGTGTTTAAAAAAGATTATGACACTACGCCGAAAGAGTATCGGGAGCGGTACAGCGAAGTGCTGATATAGCATTGATGTGACAACGAAAAACGCCTTCCAGTGGAAGGCGTTTTTTTGGAGAGTGTTACATGTGGGCGGCAATTAAGCGCTGGTTATCCTGGTACATCGCAAACAGGTAGTTGTTGTAGCTCTGACCCTGCGTCGAATAACCTTTCAGCTTGTGAATCATGGTGCTCGCGGTCACTTCCTGGTCCGCTTTACGCAGTTGGGCGCGTGACTTACGGAACGAAGAATACGCCGGATGCGTGTTCAGGTTCACGACGTAGGCATTCACCGAATCTTTCACCGATTCAAACTGCGAATAGCCTTTCACTTTGCCAGGCGCATTGTTACAACGGCCTTTGGCGCATTTCATGCCGAAGAGATTATTGTTGTTACGCGCCAGTTTTGACGTGCCCCAACCACTCTCTGCAGCCGCCATTGTCGCGACCATGCTGCCCGGGATAATATCCACGCGCTCAAGCAGTGAGTTCCACGGCACGCGGCGGGTATTACCGTTCCAGCTCACTTTGTAGCGCGCCGCGATGTCTTTCAGACGTGCGCGTTCGCTTGGTGACCAGCGGCTTTCGTACTGTTTTGAAACCAGCCAGTTACGGTCTGCGGTAATCGCAGAATTTTGGCTTGTAATATAAGGCATTACCGTCCGGAGAAACGCTTTTTTCCTTGGTGTCCCGGAAGGGTATTTTCGCAAATCAGGAAGTGAACTGCTCTTTACACTATTGCGAGAATACTCTTGTTTACTGCTAACCTTAATCTTACTGCTACTGCTGGTCGTCTTTATGACGTGGGCTTTTTTACTCGTTGTATCCGTGTGCGTCTTCGCAAGCACCTCACCTGAAAACATCACGGTGAGCAACATGAGTATCGTAGCCCCAAATCGTCGTATGGGAGTCGATATCATTAGGTCTCCTGGTCGGATATAAACATTCCAACACCTTATTTTTTTCACAAAATTGAGAGCGGAATCTCAAATCATATCAAAAATAGTCTTCCAGAGCATCCAAAGAAATAGTCCAATTCCGAAACTATGTCACCTGAAACTTGCTCACTTAACCATCATTTCTGCAAATATGTGTGCGATATCGCAGATAACCGCCTAATTTTGCGCGAGATCACTCACCCTTTCGGCTCCTCCTGGCATAAAGCTCAGAGGGAGGAGTCCTCGCTATAATCCTGATGGCACACTGGTTAAAATTGCCGCGACAGGAAAATGGAATGAAACGCTCAGCTTTAGCCCTTTTGCTTTTACCCGCGATGGCAAATGCAGACTGGTCATCTCCTGGCTTCTCCGCGTTCAATGCCGAGGCGGCTGGGGTATTCACCAGCCACGCGAAGTTTGCGAAGGGTACTCGCCCGCTGACGTTGAGTTTTGACAACGTGTGCTGGCAGCCGACAAACCCGATTAAACTCAATGAGATGATGTCGCTAAAACCTTGTGAAGGAACGCCGCCACAGTGGCGTTTGTTCCGCGAGGGCGATTATCAGATGCGCATTGATACGCGCTCAGGCACGCCGACGCTCATGCTGACAGTGCAAAGCGCCGCAGAAAAACCTGTTGCGGATATCACTCGCCAGTGCCCGAAATGGGACGGAAAACCGCTCACTATCGAGATTAAAGACACTTTCCCGGAAGGCTCCGTCGTCCGGGATTTCTACAGTCAGCAGACGGCCACGGTGCAACAAGGGAAAATCACCCTGCAACCCGCCGCGAACAGTAATGGTCTGCTGCTGCTTGAGCGTGCAGAAACCGACAAAGCCGCGCCATTCAGCTGGCAAAACGCCACCGTCTACTTTGTGCTGACGGACCGCTTCGTAAACGGCGATCCCTCAAACGATAACAGCTATGGCCGCCATAAAGACGGCATGCAGGAGATTGGCACCTTCCACGGCGGCGATCTCAAAGGGCTCGCCAGCAAACTTGATTATCTGCAACAGCTTGGCGTTAACGCGCTGTGGATAAGCTCACCGCTGGAGCAAATTCACGGTTGGGTTGGCGGCGGCACGAAAGGCGATTTCCCGCACTACGCCTATCACGGCTACTACACGCAGGACTGGACTAAACTCGACGCCAATATGGGCAACGAAGACGATCTGCGCCATCTGGTCGATGAGGCACACAAACGCGGCATCCGCATTCTCTTTGACGTCGTGATGAACCACACTGGCTACGCTACGCTTGCTGATATGCAGGAGTTCCAGTTCGGCGCGCTGTATTTGCAGGGTGACGAGCTGAAAAAGACGCTGGGCGAACGCTGGACCGACTGGAAACCTGCCGCCGGGCAGAGCTGGCACAGCTTTAACGACTACATCAATTTCAGCGACAAAGCCGGGTGGGAAAAGTGGTGGGGCAAAAACTGGGTCCGCACCGATATTGGCGATTACGACAACCCCGGCTTCGACGATCTGACCATGTCACTGGCCTTTTTACCGGATCTCAAAACCGAATCCAACACGCCGTCCGGTTTGCCCAATTTCTATCGCCATAAACCGGACACCCACGCCAAAGAAATCGCCGGATATACACCACGCGATTATCTCACCCACTGGCTCAGCCAATGGGTACGCGACTACGGCATCGACGGTTTCCGCGTCGATACCGCCAAACACGTCGAGCTACCCGCCTGGCAAGCGCTGAAGGCGCAATCGACGCAGGCGCTCAAAGAGTGGAAACAGGCTAACCCGGATAAAACACTCGATAACACTCCGTTCTGGATGACGGGAGAATCCTGGGGGCATGGCGTGATGCAAAGCGAGTATTACCGCCACGGATTCGACGCGATGATCAACTTTGACTATCAGGAGCAGGCCGCCAAAGCGGTGGATTGCCTGGCCGATATGGATATGACCTGGCAGCAAATGGCGGAAAAATTGCAGGGATTCAACGTCCTGAGCTATCTCTCCTCCCACGACACGCGCCTGTTCCGCGACGGTGGCCCGCGCGCGGCGGAACTCCTGTTGCTCTCCCCCGGTTCAGTGCAGATTTATTACGGCGATGAATCTGAACGCCCATTCGGCCCAACCGGCTCCGATCCGCTCCAGGGAACACGCTCGGATATGAACTGGCAGGATATCGCAGGCAATCAGGCGGCGACCGTTAAGCACTGGCAAATTCTCGGACAGTTCCGGGCGCGCCATCCGGCCATCGGGGAAGGCACGCAAACCACGCTTTCCCTCAAGCAAGGCTACGGTTTCGTGCGCCAGCATCAGGGCGATAGCGTGATGGTGGTCTGGGCCGGAAATCGGTAATCTCCGCGTGGTCTCCGTCAATCCGACGGGGACCGCTTTTATCAGAATAATTCACCATACAAATACAAATCAGCGAAACAAAACCACGATCCAGCCCTCTTCCCTCGATTTGCACCCGCACGATGCTAGCGTTATGGTTACCCACTTTCATTATAAGAATGCCAGATCACCTGCTATGACTTTTTCACTTTTCGGCGACAAATTCACCCGCCATTCAGGCATCACCCGCCTGATGGAGGATCTCAACGACGGGCTGCGCACACCGGGCGCCATCATGCTCGGCGGGGGGAATCCGGCCCAAATCCCGGCCATGAACGACTACTTCCACAACCTGCTGGCGGAGATGCTGCAAAACGGCAAAGCCACTGATGCGCTGTGCAATTACGACGGCCCGCAGGGCAAAACCGAGCTGCTGGCGCTGCTGGCCGATATGCTGCGCGATGAACTGGGTTGGGATATCGAACCACAGAATATTGCACTGACAAACGGCAGCCAGAGCGCGTTTTTCTACTTGTTTAACCTGTTTGCAGGGCGCAGCGCCGATGGCACCACCAAAAAGGTGCTGTTCCCGCTGACACCAGAATACATCGGTTACGCTGACTCCGGGCTGGAAGAGGACCTGTTTGTCTCGGCGCGGCCAAACATTGAGTTGCTGCCAGAAGGCCAGTTCAAATATCACGTCGATTTTGAACATCTGCACGTCGGCGAAGAGACCGGCATGATTTGCGTCTCGCGGCCAACCAACCCGACGGGTAACGTCATTACCGACGAAGAGCTGCTGAAATTAGACGCCCTGGCCAATCAACACGGTATTCCACTGGTTATCGATAACGCCTACGGCGTGCCGTTCCCCGGCATTATCTTTAGCGAAGCCCGCCCGCTGTGGAACCCAAATATCGTCCTGTGCATGAGCCTCTCGAAGCTCGGCCTGCCGGGCAGCCGCTGCGGCATTATTATCGCCAACGAAAAAATCATCAGTGCCATCACCAATATGAACGGCATAATCAGCCTTGCGCCTGGCGGAATCGGCCCAGCGATGATGAGCGAAATGATTAAGCGCAACGATCTGCTGCGCCTGTCGAATGAGGTGATAAAGCCGTTTTACTTTCAGCGTGTGCAAGAAACGATCGCCACCATTCGCCGCTATTTACCCGAAGATCGCTGCCTGATTCATAAACCTGAAGGGGCGATTTTCCTGTGGCTGTGGTTTAAAGACTTGCCGATCACTACCGAGCTGCTCTATCAGCGCCTGAAAAAACGCGGCGTGCTGATGGTGCCGGGAGATTACTTCTTCCCAGGGCTGGATAAGCCGTGGCCGCATACGCATCAGTGCATGCGCATGAACTATGTGCCGGAGCCAGAGAAAATCGAAGCCGGAGTGAAAATTTTGGCCGAAGAGATTGAACTGGCATGGAGTGAAGGCAGCCGCTAACGGCTCACCGGCAGGGTAACGAAAAAGGCCAGATTTTGACATCTGGCCTTTTTTTTCAGAACTT
Organism: Lelliottia jeotgali; assembly: GCF_016771845.1. Classification (NCBI taxonomy): domain Bacteria; kingdom Pseudomonadati; phylum Pseudomonadota; class Gammaproteobacteria; order Enterobacterales; family Enterobacteriaceae; genus Lelliottia; species Lelliottia jeotgali. The sequence continues at coordinate 45,469 of NZ_JAENMQ010000013.1, forward strand.
AGCCGCGAACGGTAAAGCCCAGCTCCTGGGAAATCGCCTCTGCTGTTTCACGCAACGGTTTCAGCAGGTTCTTTTCGCCCACCTGCTTCATGCGCGACGTCGACAGGGAAATGGAGATGGCATACGGCACGCGCCCGTGAATATCAAATACCGGCACCGCGATGCAAGACACGCCCAGCTCGTTCTCTTCTTTGTCCATCGCCATGCTGCGGGTACGGATCTCCGCCAGCTCGTCATACATGGCACTCAGCTCAGTAATCGTGTTGCGGGTCAGGGGCTGAATCTGCTCCTGATGACTCTGCCAGTAGCTCGCCACGTAATCTTGATGGCCAAACGCCATGTAAATCTTACCCATCGCAGAACAGTAGAGCGGCATGTGCTGGCCGATATAAGCGCGTGTGCGCAGCATGCCGGTTGTCGGTTCCAGCTTGTAGATCAGGATCGCGTGGTCATCTTCCCGGCTGGAGAAATTCACCGTCTCACCCGTCACGATATTCAGATTTTCAAGATGTGGCGCCGCCACGTGGATGATGTTCAGCGACGACAGGGCTTTTTGCCCAACGGCGATAAATTTAGTGGTCAGGCGATAGCTGCCCGCCGCTGGCGCGGGAGTGACGTACCCGCACGACTGCAAACCCTGCAACAACCGATGCACGGTGCTTTTATTGAGTCCGGCAAGTTCCGATAAATGCGCCAGCGGACACCCATTCGGATAGTTACTCAGAATTTCAATCAGCATCAGGCCGCGAAACAAACTCTGGCTGCCTGCTGGCCTCTCTTTTTCTGGCGTCATTTCGCTCTCTTTCATGCTCATCAAATGGCTCTCCGTTAATCGCGTCCTGATGGTAGCGCAAAGTGTGGTTCAGTTCACGATCTCAGCATAAAAAACACAATCCATTGATTTTACTCGTTTTTGAAAAACATGAATGTCGTTGATCTAACAAATTTTGATCGCTATATTTGAAATCAGATTTCGCAATGTGGAATTTAGAGATAAAAAAGCACTCACAAGCGCCCCTCACACGAACAGGAGAACAGGGATGAAAGTGACCTTTGACGAGTTGAAAGCAGCCTTCAATCGGGTACTGCTCAACCGTGGCATTAAGGCCGACACCGCCGATGCCTGCGCAGAGATGTTTGCGCGCACCACCGAATCTGGCGTCTATTCGCACGGCGTGAACCGTTTCCCACGTTTCATTCAGCAGCTGGATAACGGGGATATCATCCCCGACGCGCAGCCGAAGCGCACCACCACGCTGGGTGCCATTGAGCAGTGGGACGCCCAGCGCTCCATCGGCAACCTGACCGCCAAAAAGATGATGGATCGCGCCACCGAGCTGGCCTCGGATCACGGGATTGGGTTAGTGGCGCTGCGCAACGCCAACCACTGGATGCGCGGCGGGAGCTACGGCTGGCAGGCCGCCGAGAAAGGCTATATCGGAATTTGCTGGACCAACTCCATCGCCGTGATGCCACCGTGGGGCGCAAAGGAGTGCCGCATCGGCACCAACCCGCTGATCGTCGCCATTCCTTCCACACCTATCACTATGGTGGATATGTCGATGTCGATGTTCTCTTACGGCATGCTCGAAGTGAACCGCCTCGCCGGGCATGAATTGCCGGTCGATGGCGGGTTTGACGATGAAGGCAATCTGACCAAAGAGCCGGGCGTTATCGAGAAAAACCGACGCATTTTACCGATGGGCTACTGGAAAGGTTCCGGCCTGTCTATCGTGCTCGACATGATTGCCACTCTCCTTTCCAACGGATCGTCCGTGGCGGAAGTCACTCAGGACAACAGCGACGAGTACGGCGTGTCGCAGATCTTTATTGCCATCGAAGTGGACAAGCTGATCGACGGTCCAACCCGCGATGCCAAGTTGCAGCGCATCATGGATTTCATCACCACTGCCGAACGTTCAGACGAGGATGTCGCCGTGCGCCTGCCGGGACATGAATTCACCCGTTTGCTGGAAGAGAACCGTCGCAATGGCATCACCATTGATGACAGCGTGTGGGCGAAGATCCAGTCGCTGTAAGGAGTGACGCATGATATTCGGACATATTTCGCAGCCAAACCCGTGCCGTTTGCCGCAGGCGATTGAACGGGCGCTCGAATTTCTACGTACCACTGATTTCACGGCGCTGGAACCCGGTGTGGTGGAGATCGACGGGCGCAATATCTTCGCGCAGATCCTCGATCTCACCACCAAAGAGCACCACGAAAACCGCCCGGAAGTACATCGCCGCTATCTGGATATTCAATTTCTGGCGTGGGGTGAAGAGAAAATAGGTTTTGCGATCGACACTGGAAATAATGAAATAAGTGAATCATTACTGGAACAAAGAGACATTATTTTTTATCACCAGATGGAAAACGAATCGTTTATTGAAATGATCCCGGGCAATTACGCCATTTTTTTCCCGCAGGATGTGCATCGCCCGCAATGTCATCAGCACAAGGAATCGGCCATTCGGAAAATTGTCGTTAAAGTGGCTGTCAGCGAATTGATTTAATTATTTGAATTAAACAGGAAAGCGAAATGACAAACACCGGTTTTATTATTGGTGCGTACCCCTGCGCACCCTCGTTTCATCAGAAAGGGGAAATGGAAGAGCGTGAATTCTGGCGTCAGCTTGCTGATACGCCGGACATTCGCGGCCTTGAACAACCCTGTCTGGAAAACCTGCACCCGCTTGGGGACGCGTGGCTGTTTCGCCATACGCCGGGCGACTGGGAAATAGTGGTCACGGCAGTGATGGAAACCATGCGTCGGCGCGGCGTCAACGGCGGATTTGGCCTCGCGTCTGCCGACGAAACGCAGCGTCGCGAAAGCGTGGCGTTTTATCGGCAGCTGTTAGAGAAGATTGTCGCGGTCAACGCGCGCTTCCCCGGCAAAGTAACCGCCCTGGAAATGCAGGCCGCACCGCAGTCCGGTAATGGCTCTGTGGAACAGGCCACCGACGCCTTTTCCCGCTCAATCGCCGAAATTGCCAACTGGGACTGGCCGTGCGATCTGGTGCTCGAACACTGTGACGCCATGACCGGAACCGCGCCGCGCAAAGGTTTTTTACCGCTCGAAAACGTTCTGGACGTGCTGCGCGGGACTGATATCAGCGTATGTATCAACTGGGCGCGCTCCGCCATTGAAGGGCGCAATACCAGCCTGCCACTTGCGCATGTACAGGCCACATTGAAAGCGGGCAAGCTCGGCGCACTGATGTTTTCAGGCACCACGGCGACGGGCGAGTATGGCGACTGGCAGGATCTTCACGCGCCGTTTTCTTCGTTCTGCGCCGAAAGTTTAATGTCGTCTGAACATGTTAATGAATTATTTACTGCGGCAAGTGCTGCAACATTGAAATTCTCCGGTATCAAATTACTGGAAATAAATGCTAATGCTGACGTCAGCCATCGCATCGCTATTTTGCGCGACGGTATTAGCGTTCTGAAAAAAGCAGCACAATAAAAATAAAAAACCTTATTACCGAGCCGATTACCTTAATGAGACATTAATTATGACTATTTCTTCTCATGCTCTACAGGCGGATATTCCGCGCCAACGCTGGTTGAGAATAATCCCCCCTATTCTTATCGCCTGCATTATTTCTTATATGGACCGCGTGAATATCGCCTTCGCGATGCCAGGCGGTATGGATGAAGAGTTAGGCATCACCGCCACGATGGCGGGTTTAGCGGGCGGGATATTCTTTATCGGTTATCTGTTTCTGCAAGTTCCCGGCGGCAAAATCGCCGTACACGGCAGCGGTAAAAAATTCATCGGCTGGTCGCTGGTCGCCTGGGCGGTGATCTCCGTTCTGACGGGTATTGTCACTAATCAGTATCAGCTGCTGGCCCTGCGCTTTTTACTTGGCGTGGCAGAAGGCGGAATGCTGCCAGTGGTGCTCACCATGATCAGTAACTGGTTCCCGGACGCCGAGCGCGGTCGCGCTAATGCGATAGTGATCATGTTCGTGCCAATTGCCGGGATTATCACTGCGCCTCTTTCCGGCTGGATTATTACCGCCCTCGACTGGCGCTGGCTGTTTATCATCGAAGGGCTGCTGTCGCTGGTGGTGCTGGTGCTGTGGACGCAGACCATCTACGACCGACCGCAGGAGGCGAAATGGATTTCCGACGCCGAGAAAAAGTATCTGGTTGAGACGCTAGCCGCCGAGCAGCGCGCCATCGCGGGCAAAGAGGTGAAAAATGCCTCCCTGAGCGCGGTGCTGTCGGACAAAACCATGTGGCAGCTGATCGCCCTGAACTTCTTCTATCAGACCGGGATTTACGGTTACACCCTGTGGCTGCCGACCATTTTGAAAGAACTGACGCACTCCACGATGGGACAGGTCGGGATGCTCGCCATTCTGCCCTATGTTGGCGCAATTGCCGGAATGTTCCTGTTCTCTTCCCTCTCTGACCGTACCGGCAAACGCAAACTGTTCGTCTCTCTGCCGCTGATCGGCTTTGCGCTGTGCATGTTCCTCTCCGTTGCATTAAAGGAAAACATCTGGCTGGCGTATGCCGCGCTGGTCGGCTGCGGCTTCTTCCTGCAGTCGGCGGCGGGCGTGTTCTGGACCATTCCGGCGCGTCTGTTCAGCGCAGAAATGGCAGGCGGCGCGCGCGGCGTGATTAACGCCCTCGGCAACCTCGGTGGCTTCTGCGGCCCTTATGCAGTGGGCGTGCTGATTACGTTGTACAGCAAAGATGCGGGGGTGTACTGCCTGGCGATCTCCCTGGCACTGGCTTCGCTGTTGGCGCTGCTGTTGCCCGCGAAATGCGACGCAGGTGCACAGCCCAATCCGTCGGTGAATTCGCACAAGCGTGCGGCCTGATGCCCTCACCCCAGCCCTCTCCCACAGGGAGAGGGTGAAAAGAGACACCGTAGGCCGGGTCAGCGAAGCGCCACCCGGCAACAACAACCACGAACGTAGGCCGGGTAAGCGAAGCGCCACCCGGCAACAGCAACCACCGAACCGAGAATCGCAAAGATGAGTGAAAAAGAACCCTTCTGGCTGGGTATCGATTGTGGCGGTACTTATCTGAAAGCCGGTCTGTACAACAGCCAGGGTAAAGAACACAGCATCGAACGCTGCGCAGTTGCGACGCTCAGCCCGCGTCCGGGCTATGCCGAGCGCGACATGCATTTGCTCTGGCAGCGCTGCCACGAGACGGTCGCCGCGCTGCTCAAACATACCGGCATTAGTGGCTCCCAAATCAAAGGTATCGGCATTTCCGCCCAGGGCAAAGGCCTGTTTCTGCTCGATAAACAGGATCGCCCTTTAGGCAACGCCATCCTCTCTTCCGACCGCCGGGCGCTGGAAATCGTCCAGCGCTGGCAACAAGACGAGATCCCAGAAAAACTCTACCCCCATACGCGACAAACCCTGTGGACCGGGCATCCCGCTTCGCTGTTGCGCTGGGTCAAAGAGCACGACCACCTGCGCTACCAGCAGATCGGCTGCGTGATGATGGCCCATGACTATCTGCGCTGGTGTTTAACGGGCAAAAAGGGCTGCGAAGAGAGCAACATTTCCGAGTCCAATCTCTACAACATGAACACGGGCGACTACGACCCGCAGCTGACGCGCTGGCTGGGCATCAGCGAAATCGACAGCGCTTTGCCGCCCATCGTCGGTTCAGCAGAAATTTGCGGGGAAATCACCGCTCAGGCAGCCACCTTGACCGGTCTTGCGGCGGGTACGCCCGTCGTGGGTGGCTTGTTTGATGTGGTTTCCACCGCGATCTGCGCCGGACTGCACGACGAGCATACGCTTAACGCAGTGATGGGAACCTGGGCCGTCACCAGCGGGATTGCCAACGGCATTGGCGATAACGAACCCTTCCCGTACGTTTATGGCCGCTACGTTCATCCGCAGCATTACATCGTTCACGAAGCCAGCCCGACATCCTCCGGGAATCTTGAGTGGCTCACGTCACAGTGGGGTGAGATCTCTTTTGACGAGATCAACCAAGCCGTTGCCAGCCTGCCGAAAGCGGAAAGCGGCGTGTTCTTCCTGCCGTTTCTCTACGGCAGCAACGCCGGGCTGGAGATGACGAGCGGCTTCTACGGCATGCAGGCGCTGCACACCCGTGCCCATCTGTTGCAAGCCGTTTATGAAGGGGTGGTGTTCAGCCACATGACCCATCTCAACCGCATGCTGGAGCGCTTTACCGATGTCCACGCCCTGCGCGTCACCGGCGGTCCGACCCATTCCAGGGTGTGGATGCAGATGCTGGCAGACGTCAGTGGGCTGGCTATCGAACTGCCGCAGGTCGAAGAAACCGGCTGCTCCGGCGCGGCGCTGGCTGCCCTTGTCGGCACCGGGATCTTCCCCGACTTTCACACCGCACAGCAAAACCTCAAACATGATATTCGCGTCATTGAGCCCGATATGCAGGCGCACGCCGCCTACCAGCGCAAATATCACCGCTACCAGATACTGATTTCAGCATTGCAGGGTTTTCACGCCCGCATTAAGGAGTACGACCTATGAGCCGACCATTACTACAGCTGGCGCTCGACCATACCTCTCTTCAGGCCGCGCAGCGCGATGTGGCGCTGTTGCAGGAAAGCGTTGATATCGTCGAAGCGGGCACCATTCTGTGCCTCACCGAAGGCCTTTCGGCAGTGCGCGCTTTGCGCCAGCAGTGCCCAGACAAAATCATTGTTGCCGACTGGAAAGTGGCCGATGCAGGCGAAACGCTGGCACAGCAGGCCTTTGATGCAGGCGCTAACTGGATGACGATTATTTGCGCTGCACCGCTCGCCACGGTTGAGAAAGGCCACGCGGTCGCCGCCGCGCGCGGGTGCGAAATCCAGATGGAACTGTTCGGTAACTGGACGCTGGACGACGCCCGCGCGTGGCATCGCGCAGGCGTGAAACAGGCGATTTATCATCGTGGACGTGACGCGCAGGCCAGCGGCCAGCAGTGGGGGGAAGTGGATCTCGCCAGAATGAAAGCTCTGTCTGACATCGGCCTGCAGTTGTCGATCACCGGCGGCATCACCCCGGCGGATTTACCGTTGTTCCGCGAGATTAACGTCAAAGCCTTTATCGCCGGACGGGCGCTGGCAGGCGCTGCCAATCCGCCGCAGGTCGCCCATGAGTTCCACACGCAAATCCGCGAAATCTGGGGAGAATAACCATGCGTCAGCATCCGTTAGGGATTTACGAAAAAGCGCTGTCGAAAGATCTCTCCTGGCCGGAGCGCTTGGTGTTAGCCAAAAGCTGCGGTTTTGATTTCGTCGAAATGTCGGTGGACGAAACCGACGAGCGCTTATCCAGGCTGGAGTGGAGTACCACGCAGCGCGCGTCGCTAGTCGAAGCGATGCTGGAAACGGGCGTCGCCATTCCCTCTATGTGCCTGTCAGCGCACCGCCGTTTTCCGTTTGGCAGCCGCGATGAATCCGTGCGCGAACGCGCGCGCGAAATCATGACCAAGGCGATCAAACTGGCGCGCGATTTGGGCATTCGCACCATCCAACTGGCGGGTTACGACGTCTATTACGAAGAGCATGACGCGGGCACTCAGCAACGCTTTGCCGAAGGACTGGCGTGGGCGGTGGAGCAGGCCGCCGCCGCGCAGGTGATGCTGGCAGTGGAGATCATGGATACCGCGTTCATGAACTCGATCAGCAAATGGAAAAAGTGGGACGACATGCTCGCGTCACCCTGGTTTAGCGTCTATCCAGACGTCGGCAACCTGAGCGCGTGGGGCAACGACGTCACCGCCGAACTGACGCTGGGCATCGACCGGATCGCCGCTATCCACCTGAAAGACACCCAACCGGTGACCGAACAAAGCCCAGGGCAATTTCGCGATGTACCGTTCGGCGAAGGCTGCGTCGATTTTGTCGGCGTGTTTAAAGCACTGAATCAGCTCAACTATCGTGGCGCATTTCTCATTGAAATGTGGACCGAAAAAGCCAAAGAGCCGGTACTGGAAATTATCGAAGCGCGGCGCTGGATTGAAGCCCGTATGCAGGAAGGAGGCATGACATGCTAGAGCAACTCAAAGCGGAGGTCCTGGCATCAAACCTGGCCCTTCCCGCCCACCAGCTAGTGACATTTACCTGGGGCAACGTCAGCGCGGTGGATCGCGAAAGCGGAATGATGGTCATCAAACCGTCCGGCGTGGAGTATGACGTAATGACCGCTGAAGATATGGTGGTGGTGGAAATTGCCACCGGCACAGTGGTCGAAGGCGGGAAAAAACCGTCCTCCGATACGCCTACCCATCTGGCGCTGTATCGCCGCTATCCCGAGATTGGCGGCATCGTCCACACTCACTCTCGTCACGCGACCATCTGGTCACAGGCCGGGCTGGATTTACCGGCGTGGGGCACGACGCACGCCGACTATTTCTATGGTGACATTCCCTGCACGCGGCTAATGACCCACGCAGAAATTGCCGGGGAGTACGAGTATCAGACCGGGGAAGTGATCATCAAAACCTTCGAGGAGCGCGATCTAAGCCCGATGCATATCCCCGCCGTGCTGGTCCATTCTCATGGTCCTTTCGCCTGGGGCAAAGACGCTGCCGATGCGGTCCACAATGCCGTAGTGCTGGAAGAGTGCGCCTATATGGGCCTGTTCTCGCACCAGCTCGCACCGCAGTTGCCAACCATGCAGCAGGAATTGCTGGATAAACATTATCTGCGCAAGCACGGGGCGAATGCGTATTACGGCCAGTAATCAGCCGGAATTGATGTGTTCCTTACAGTACCGCCGTTTCCAGACGGCGGGCGTCAGCCCGGTATGTTTGCGAAATATCTGGCGGAAGTAACCGACATCATTAAAACCGCAGCGGCTTGCTACTTCAGTGAGTGAGGAGGTATCGGTGAGCAGCAGTTTCTCCGCTGAGCGCACACGCTGGCGCTGAATCGCCTCGGTCAACGTCAAATGGAAGGTGTGGCGAAAAACACGCCCGAGATAATCCGCATTACAGTGCAGCTCTTTTGCCAGCTGCGACGTGGAAAGCGGGCAATGAAATTGTGTGCGGATAATTTGTTTGGCCCTCCACGCAATCGACGTGCCCGCTTCATCCTGATGTTCCTCACTCCCGTTAGAGAGCGAAATTTGCTGCAAAATCAGCAGGAGTATTAATTCCAACGCAACGCTTCGCTGTAATTTTTCCTGCTCGGTCAGAAACTGGCGAAATAGCGATACCACATAAGATGCATCCTGGACGCGGCAATATTGCTCAAGCCCAATCTGCGCTATTCCGGCTTGTTCAAGCTGTTCGGTTTCTAGTTCAAAATGGAGCCAGTAAAACCGCAGATCGGCAGGGAAATCCTCCGTTCCTACGTGACGGCGGTTCGGCCACAGCAGGAGGCTTTCACCTGCCCGCACTTCAAAAATCGAATTCTCCTCCTGAATCGTTAATGTTCCTTTTTCGACAAAGATTATTTCCCACGAGGTTAATTTGCGGGCCGGGTGACGGCCAACGCCACGGGAAATAAATAATCCGCCGTTTTGAACTTTAATCGGAAGTGCTATGGATAATTCGAGCGTCGGCATTCACTTTCTCACTTTAAATAACCTGGAAATTGCCTTTTAGCATTGATTATTAATGAATAATTGAAACATCGCCCGATCGAAATCACAATTCTACGAACAGGTCGGAATTGTCCTCTTTTTATACTTTCCCCTTCCCTTGTTGGCGCTGACTTTCAGTGCAGAATTAATCGGGTACCTTACAGAACATAATAAAATCCAATTCACGAGGAGTTATCGAATGACTTCCACTCCGATTACACAATCCGATGTCGTACAGCAGGCCGTTGACGACCGCCTGTCGGTACGCGAGAAGATAGGCTACGGCCTGGGTGATGCAGGCGGGACAGTAATCACCTGCCTTATCATGAACTTTCTCACCTTTTTCTACACCGATGTGTTTGGTCTGACGCCCGCTCTGGTCGGCACGTTGTTTATTGCCTTACGCGTATTTGACGCGGTTTCCGACCCGATAATGGGCGTGATCGCCGACCGCACGCAGAGCCGTTGGGGGCGATTCCGCCCCTGGCAGCTTTGGATAGCATTGCCGATCGGCATTATCGGCGTACTCACCTTCACCGTGCCCGACGCCAGTATGGGAGTCAAAATCGCCTGGGCGTTCGGAACCTATCTGCTGCTTTCCGTCGGTTATACCGCGATCAACGTACCTTATTGCGCGCTGATCAACACCATGACCACCCGCCACAGTGAAGTGATTTCCTGCCAATCCTGGCGCTTTGTACTGTGCGGCGTGGCGGGCTTTTTGGTCTCCGTCGGCCTGCCGTGGCTGGTTGCGGCGCTGGGACAAGGGAATGTGGCGCAGGGCTATCAACTGGGCGTCGGTGTGTTGTGCGCTGTCGCCGTAGTGATGTTTCTGTGCTGCTTCTTCTGGGTGCGCGAACGCGTGCCGCTGGCATTGATGGGCCGCTTTACCCTGCGCGAACATCTGGCCGGGTTGCGTAATAACGATCAGCTTTTATTGATGCTGGTGATGTCTTTCCTGCTGATCAACGTCTTTAACATCCGTGGCGGCGGGTACATGTACTTCATCACCTACGTACTGCAAGGCAGCACTGCCTATACCTCGCTGTTCTTCACGATGGTGACCTTTGCCGCCATTCTCGGCGCGGTAATCGTCAGCCCGCTTACGCGTCGTATTGATACGGTGAAGCTTTATTACATCACCAACCTGGTGCTGGCCGCATTGGCGTTAGCCATGTGGTTCCTGCCGACCGGCCCGGCCTATCAAACCTTATGGCTGGTGACGATTTTGGGCAACGGGGTGATCCTCGGCTTTACGCTACCACTGCACTTTTCCTTAATGGCCTTTGCCGACGACTACGGCGAATGGAAAAACGGCGTGCGCTCATCTGGGATGAACTTCGCCTTTAATCTGTTTTTCATCAAGTTAGCCTGGGCCTCCAGCGCCGGAATCATCAGCCTGGTGTTTATTTATGTCGCCTATCAGCCCGGCGCGGACAATCAGACACCGGCTTCGCTTTCAGGCATCACCACTATGGAAACGCTGCTGCCTGCCCTTTTCCATCTGCTGCTGGCCATCTCGATTCGCTGGTGCAGACTCAATAATCCAATGATGTCGCGCATTTCCACCGACCTGCGTCAGCGTCACGTGCAATCCTGAGGAGAACAATATGTCGATCATGGAACCCGACCTGCATAAGCTCAAAATTAACGATCCGTTTCTCGGCAAGTATCAACAGCTGGTGCGTGATGTGGTCATTCCCTATCAGTGGGATGCGCTCAACGATCGCATTGCCGAAGCAGAACCGAGCCACGCCATTACCAACTTTCGTATCGCGGCTGGACTGGAGCACGGAGAGTTTTACGGCATGGTTTTCCAGGACAGTGATGTCGCTAAGTGGCTCGAAGCCGTGGCGTGGTCCCTGTGTCAGAAACCCGATCCTGAGCTTGAAAAAACCGCTGACGACGTGATTGACCTGGTGGCCGCCGCCCAATGCGACGATGGCTATCTGAATACGTACTTCACGGTGAAAGCGCCGGGGGAACGCTGGACTAACCTCGCCGAATGCCACGAACTCTACTGCGCCGGGCATATGATTGAAGCAGGCGTCGCATATTTCCAGGGCACCGGGAAGCGCGCGCTGTTAGACGTGGTGTGCAAGCTGGCGGATCATATCGACAGCGTATTTGGCGCGGGTGAAAATCAGCTACACGGTTATCCAGGCCATCCCGAAATCGAGCTGGCATTGATGCGCCTTTATGACGTCACGCAGGAGTCACGCTATCTGACGCTGGTGAAGTATTTCGTCGAAGAGCGCGGTGCGCAGCCACATTTTTACGATATCGAATATGAAAAACGCGGCAAAACCTCGCACTGGCATAACTACGGCCCGGCCTGGATGGTCAAAGATAAAGCCTACAGCCAGGCGCATCAGCCGCTCACTGAGCAGCAAACCGCCATCGGCCACGCGGTGCGCTTTGTCTATCTGATGACCGGCGTGGCGCACCTTGCGCGGCTCAGCAATGACGAAAGCAAACGTCAGGACTGCCTGCGTCTGTGGAACAACATGGTGCAGCGTCAGCTCTATATCACCGGCGGGATTGGCTCCCAGAGCAGCGGCGAAGCCTTCAGCAGCGATTACGATCTGCCGAATGATACGGTTTATGCCGAAAGCTGCGCATCGATTGGCCTGATGATGTTTGCGCGCCGGATGCTGGAGATGGAAGCCGACAGCCAGTACGCCGACGTGATGGAACGCGCGTTATACAACACCGTGCTGGGCGGGATGGCACTGGACGGCAAACACTTCTTCTACGTGAACCCGCTGGAGGTGCATCCTAAAACGCTGGCCTTCAATCACATCTACGATCACGTCAAACCTGTCCGTCAGCGCTGGTTCGGCTGCGCGTGCTGCCCGCCAAATATCGCCCGCGTACTGACTTCACTGGGCCATTACATCTACACCGCGCGAACGGATGCGCTGTTTATCAACCTCTACGTCGGCAACAGTGCGGCGGTTCCGGTTGGAGATAACGAACTGCAATTGCGCATCAGCGGCAACTATCCGTGGCAGGAGCAGGTGAAGATCGATATCACTTCGCCGGTTAAAGTTGAGCATACCCTGGCGCTGCGACTGCCGGACTGGTGCGCAGACCCGCAGGTAGTGCTAAATGGTGAAGCGGTGACAGGCGATGTGCGTCAGGGATATTGCTACCTCACCCGCTGCTGGCAGGAAGGGGATTCGATCACCCTGACGCTACCGATGCCGGTTCGTCGACTGTACGGTAATCCGCAGGTGCGCCAGCAGGCGGGCAAAGTGGCGCTACAACGCGGCCCGCTGGTGTATTGTCTGGAAGAGGCGGATAACGGCGCAGCGTTGCATAATCTGTCGCTACCTGCCGATAGCGCGTTCCGCGTTTTCGAAGGTAAGGGGTTGTTCTCGCACAAAATACTGATTCAGGCCGAAGGGTTTGTGCAGCGTGTATTAAAAGCAGAGTCACAGCCGCTCTGGCAATATGATCGCGCTCCGACAACCCGAGAAGCCCAGACGCTGACCTTTATCCCGTGGTTTAGCTGGGCCAACCGGGGAGAGGGAGAAATGCGAATATGGGTGGATGAGGTGTAAAACATGTAACCAACAAATTTTATATATCGCATATCCTGAACCTGGCAACGCCGGGTTCATTTATTATTATTCTGTATAACTGTGATCATGACCTCGGATTCGTTTTTTTACCCACGGTAAGGGTCATGCCTTATTGAATAACTGCATGTTTAATGTTATCCCATAATTACACACAGCCCCAGAAAAATAAGGACATACAATGGAGTTCACAGAAAGGCTTAATGCTTTATCAAATAAAATTAAGCAGCAAACTGGAATAATTATTACAGAAGAGGCAACAAAAACTGCGTTTGTCATGCCCTTTATCCACAATGTCTTAGGGTATGATGTTTTCGATCCTTCTGAAGTCACCCCCGAGTTTATCTGTGATGTGGGAACGAAGAAAGGCGAGAAAATTGATTACGCCATAATGAAAAATAATGAGGTACAAATACTCATTGAGTGTAAAAAAATTGGCGAACCCCTAAACATCAACCATGCATCTCAGCTTTTCAGGTACTTCCACGTTACCAATGCACGAATATCAATTTTAACAAATGGCCAGGTTTATCGATTTTATACCGACCTGGATGCCCCCAATAAAATGGACGAAAAACCATTTTTAGAAGTTGACCTTCTGGATATTGATGAAAATATCATTCCAGAGCTAAATAAGCTGACAAAATCATCATTCGATCTTGAATCGATTATCAATGCCGCTGGCGAACTGAAATACGTCAGCCAAATTAAAAAAGTGCTGCATAACCAGCTTAATAATCCTGAAGATGACTTTGTGAAGTTCTTCGCATCCAGAGTATACGATGGAATAATCACGCAAAAAGTCCGAGAGTCTTTCCTAAATCTGACAAAAAAAGCGGCCAGTCAGTACATTAACGATCAAGTTAACGAACGGCTTAAATCTGCCATTACGGGAATTGCGCCACCAGCGCCTGGTTCGCAAAGTGAACCACAGACTACGGAAGAAGAAGTCCAAAAGGATGATAAGGATATCGAGACAACCCTGGAGGAGCTTGAGGGCTATCATATCGTGAAGGCGATCACCCGCGCCGTGCTTGATGCGCCGAGAATCACTCAGCGAGATACTAAAAGCTACTTCGGTATTCTGGTCGACGATAACAACCGAAAACCTTTATGCCGACTCCATTTCAACAGATCGCAAAAGTATATTGGTCTCTTCGATATTGAGAAGAATGAAACACGCCATCCTATTGCGACTGTCGATGACATTTACTCCTTCGCCGATATCTTAAAAGCAACAGCGAATCTCTACACCTGAATGCACTCACCCTGGCAGCACGCGCCGTGCTGCTTCTGCCAGAAAAGCGCTTCGGTTACTGAACTGAGGATGTTCACTGACAAAAGAATCAATCTTCAGTAATAAACGGCGGGGCAGAGTGATATTAATGCGCTCTGCTTTGCCTTCGAATTGCTTCATATTGATATCCACTAATAGCCACTGCCCACCGGTGTAGTCTTCCGGAGCCTTTTGCAGATGATCCTCTACGGCGCCAGGCGAAGGGAGCATCTCTTCCATTTCATACAGTGTTTCAAAATGAATGGTTAAGGCGCTGCGTGCATCCTGGAATGCATCATCAAGAGTATCACCCGCAAAAAAACACCCCGGTACATCGGGGAAGAAACCGCTCGCACTGCCATCTTTATCGGAATGAATATAAGCCGGGTAAAACATAACGACTCCTGCATATTTACGGTTTGATCCCCGCTTGCCGCCAAATTTGAGCAAGGGTTCCAGATTTAATATCCTTTTTAGGATGAGGAACCGTGACCAGCCCCTTACGCTGCGGATGATGAAATTGATGATGGCTCCCCTTGGTTCTTACACACTTCCAGCCATGTCTGACGAGGAGGGTAATGACATCCGCACTTTTCACATCCCAATCCTTCCATGATTATACACATAATACACACCACTTAGACAATTGTGATCACGATAACGTATTGTTTGAACGGAAGATGTGTTCAAATTCGAAAGCGGGAAAGGACTACGCAAAGAGAATAAGCAAATGGAGGGATTGCAGGTAAATTTGCAGGTAATCTCGAAAACCCGACGACGCTAAACATACCCAGCCTGTTGCAGGCTGGGTATGTGCAGCACCAGCGGGTTATTTTGGTTTAGAAACGCCAGCTCATGCCGGTCATCAGCACGAAGCTGTCTTCACGGTCGATCATTGGGCTGTTTTTAACGTCATCAGGAAGTACGGTATACATCGCGCTGGCATTGAGGAAAATGTTCTGCGTCAGCTGATATTTTGCGGTCAGGGCTACATAAGGGTTCCAGCTATCACCGGCGGTATATTCGTTCAGACCGCTGTGGCGAGACTCTTTTCCAGAAACGCCGTAGTAATAGTCATTGAAGCTTTCGTCATAGTAGAAAACGCCCACTGCCGGAATCAGCGTCAGACGTTCCATGCGGATCGGATGGAAATAGGTCATCTCACCGACTACGCCGCCGCTTTCGTCCATTGCATCCGCCGCGACGCCAAACTTCAGGCTACCCCAGCGTTCATGGCGGTAATATGCCCCGCCTAAAAATGCCGATGCTTTGCGCTCATCGAGCTGTTTCATCGCATGGTCATCGTTGTCATCGGGATCAAAATGCAGCGGCATCCACGAGGCCGTCAGACTGAGTTCATTCTTACTGTCTTTCCAGAATGCCCATCCTGCGGTGGTTTGACGAACGTAGAAATTATCGCCTTCATAACTAATGATTGGAACGGCTGAGGTATTCTCGTTATACCCTTTGTAAGGCGATTCATTGTAAACAGCGCCCGCACCCAGTGAAAATTCACCAGCCATTGCCGATGATGCGAAAAATAATGCCGCGGTGATGAGCAAATTCTTTTTGATAATCATTCCCTGTATCCATTAAATGCCTAACAAACGAGGCGAATAATAATGGTTACAAATTTGCCGATGCAACGAAGCAGTTTATATAATATTATATATAAAATCATATAGATGAGCGTTCGCGATGAATAACTTACAGATTAAGCCGCGTGAGTTAAAAATTATCTCCGTCATTGCGGCAACCTGCAGCATCGGCGATGCCGCCGCTCTGTTAGGTATGGCGCAGGCCAACGTCAGTAAATATCTCTCGGATTTCGAAACGCGCGTCGGCTTGAAAGTCTTCGAACGAACAACGCGCCAGCTGGCGTTGACTCAGTTTGGCGAAGCTCTGCTACCTTATATCAATGCCTCACTGGATAAAAACACCCAACTCATTAATTTTATTGCTGATTACAAGCATGAGAAAAGCGGGCGTGTGACAATTTATGCCCCCACAGGGATAATCACCTACCTCGCTCGCCATGTTATCCACCATCTTGAAGAGATCGGTGATATCCGGATTTGTTTAAAAACCTATAATCCGAATCGCAACGAACTCTCTGAAGGCGTCACTTTTCCCGACGACTGCGATATCTTAATTACTTACGCCCAGCCTAAAGATGAAAGTTTAGTTGCTTATCAGTTGACCAAATATTCTGTGACGGCATTCGCCACGCCAGACTATATAAAACTACACCCGATTAATAGCCCGGACGATTTAATTAAACACTCCTGTATTTTATTGGATTCAATACTGGTTGACGACGCCAATATCTGGCGTTTTCGTGTTCACGGCAGCGAAGAAGTTCGGGACTACAAAGTAACCGGGAATTATATTTGTGATAACACACAGACGGCGCTGGAATTAGCGCGCAATCATCTCGGTATTGTTTTTGCGCCAAAAGAGAGCCTGAAAAGCGAAATTGAGCAGGGAATTTTAATGCCCTGCTTTTCGCATCAGGAGGAGTGGTGGCTCGATCTGACGGCTATTTTCCGCAAGCGGGAATATCAGCCGTGGCGGGTGCAATACATTCTGGACGGAGTGCTGAACAGTCTTCGCGAACGAATTAAGCAGGCCATCCCAGGGGCGACCTGCTCTGAATAATTAAAACAGCCCGAGCGGTTTATCCGAGTAACTTACCAGCAGACATTTTGTCTGTTGATAATGATCCAGCATCATCTTATGCGTTTCACGCCCGATACCCGATTGTTTATATCCGCCAAATGCAGCGTGAGCCGGATAAGCGTGATAACAGTTGGTCCAGACGCGTCCTGCCTGAATACCGCGCCCCATTTTGTAAGCCAGGTTCCCGTTACGACTCCAGACCCCGGCACCCAGCCCATATTGCGTATCGTTGGCCAGCTCCAGTGCTTCTTCCGGAGTTTTAAAGGTCGTCACCGCCAGTACCGGACCAAAAATCTCCTCCTGGAAGACGCGCATATTGTTTTTGCCAAACAGAATGGTTGGCTCAAGGTAATAGCCGTCTTTCAGATCGCCTTCCAGTACTTTACGCCGACCGCCGGTCAGAACATCTGCGCCCTCTTTCTTACCGATATCGATGTAGTTCAGGATGGTTTCCATCTGCCCGTGAGAAACCTGCGCGCCCATCTGCGTGACGTTGTCCAGCGGGTTGCCGCTGCGGATCGATTCCACACGGCGAATCGCACGTTCCATAAAGCGTTCATATATTGACTCCTGCACCAGCGCGCGGCTTGGGCAAGTACACACTTCGCCCTGGTTGAAGGCAAACAGTGCAAAACCTTCCATCGCTTTATCGAAGAAGGCATCCTCTTCGTCCATCACGTCAGCAAAAAAGATGTTTGGCGATTTACCGCCCAGCTCCAGCGTCACCGGAATGATGTTCTGGGTGGCGTACTGCATGATCTGTTGGCCCACTTCTGTTGAACCGGTAAATGCCACTTTCGCGATGCGTTTTGAGGTCGCGAGATATTCACCGATTTCACCGCCCGCGCCGTTCACCACGTTTATCACGCCAGGAGGCACCAGATCGCCAATGATTTCCATCAGCAGTAAAACCGAGAGCGGCGTTAAGCGCGCGGGTTTAAGCACCACACAGTTCCCGGCCGCCAGCGCAGGCGCCATTTTCCAGCTCGCCATCAGCAGCGGGAAGTTCCACGGGATGATTTGCCCCACCACACCCAGAGGTTCCTGGAAGTGATAGGCGACGGTATCGCTGTCGACCTCACTGATTCCGCCCTCCTGGGCGCGGATACAGGAAGCAAAATAGCGGAAATGGTCAATCGCCAGCGGAACGTCGGCTGCTGTGGTTTCACGGATCGGTTTGCCGTTGTCCCAGGTTTCTGCCGCAGCCAGCAGCTCCAGATTCTGCTCCATCCGGTCGGCAATTTTGAACAGAATAGCGGCGCGATCCTGAACGGAGGTGTGCGCCCACTTCTCTTTCGCTTTATGCGCCGCATCCAGCGCCAGATCGATGTCTTTCTTACCGGAGCTGGCGATTTCGCACAGCGGCTGCCCGGTCACGGGCGTCAGGTTTGAATAGTATTCGCCATCGACTGGTGCAACCCAGCCGCCGCCGATGAAGTTGTCGTAACGGGGTTTTAGCTTGAGAGGAAAACCATACTCGCCAGGCTGCATACGCGTTGAGGGAGGATTGTTCGTCATGACCGTCTCCTTGCTGTTGGTGTCTAACAAGGTTAGTCACAGCTGGCGATTTTCTCGCCAGCTGTTCATCGCTTTACGACGCGTATCACGGATTCGGTCGCGCGGTTATTTTTCGGTTTGTGGGAACAGGAGTGAATCGCGCAGCAGATGGTCATTCCCACGGCGGCGCGTAAATCCAATGCGGTTGAAATACTCCAGAATTTGAATCGCCAGTTTGCGACCCACGTTGAGGCGATCGCGGAAATCGGCGGCGCAGGTTGATCCTTTTTCCTGATCCAGCTCGCGGATCAAACTGGCGAAGGTCACGATGCGATCGTTGCGATAATAGCGATCTTTGACGATCGCCGTTATGAGCCCCTGCTGCGCGGCGTGGCGTAAAACCTGCCGCATAACCACTTCATCCGTCGCCGTTTGGTTGGCTAAATCACGCACCCACCACGGCTCATCGCCAAACAGCGGGGCAACTTTTTGCCAGATAGCGTCTTGCTCAGGTGTAAATCCGGCTTTGTGATCGGGCAGATGCAGCCAGCCGTGATGGCTGTGAATCACCCCGCTTTCGCGCATCTTCTCAATCAGCAGCAGAACCAGCGCATCGTCTTCCATCGGCAGTGCCATACGGCGCAGACGTTCCCGGCCTGGGCCTGGCTCGTCCTGATGCTGCTCGTGATAGGTCGCCAGCGTCGTCAGCACTTTGCGCTGCCAACGGGCGGCCACTGGCGCATTCAACAGACTGTAACCGGCCTGGATAAAACCAGGCTGCTGCGTGAGCTGACGCAAACCGTCGCCGCTCAGCTGACGTCCCCACGCAAAATCGGCCAGATTCACTGCGCCGCGATCGAGATGTACTGCCAACGCAGACGCATCATCTTCCGCCAGCGCCAGCGCCGCCAGCCATTGCAGATATTCGGGCTTACGTTTCCCGCGACGCGGTGGATTAAGCGTCACCACACGAGCACCCGCCAGCGTGACGCGCGCGGAGATATCGCGTAGCACCAGCCGGTCGTTATCCGCCAGCCACAGAGGGGTATCCAGCACCAGTTCCGCCAGGTCGTTTTCCAGCAGCGAGACGCGCCCGGTCACGTGGCTGGCGGCGTGATGAATATGCAGCGGCTGCCACTGGGTCAGCGGCACATGGGTTTGCAAAGAAACAATCACGCGTTCGGATGGCTCTGGCGGTGCGTCAGCCAGCAGCCAGTCGCCGCGTGTGATCTGTTCTTTTTCTGCATCACCCGCGATGTTCAGGGCAATACGCTGCCCGGCATGAGCCTGGTCAGCTGGCTGATTCTGGGCGTGCAGACCGCGCACGCGCATCGGTTTGTTCACCCCCGTGAGCCACAGGCTGTCGCCCACCTTCACTTCACCGCTGAGCGCCGTTCCGGTAACCACCAGCCCGGCCCCTTTCACCGTAAATGCCCGGTCTATTGCCAGGCGAAAGCTGTGATCGCTGGCCGGTTCGCGTGCGGAAAGTTGCAGCAAATGGTCGCGTAATGCATCGATACCACGGCCTTCGGTGGCGACAGTGACAAATACCGGCGCATCGGCAAAACCATAATCCAGCAGGGTTGCGTGGATTTGGTCGCGCACCTCATTGATGCGGCTCTCTTCGACGCGATCCGCTTTGGTCAGCGCCACCGTCAGCTGCGGTTTTCCCGTTAATTGTAAAATCGCCAGATGTTCGCGAGTTTGCGCCATCACGCCGTCATCACACGCCACGACCAGCAGAGCGTGATCGATACCGCCCACCCCGGCCAGCATATTGGCGAGAAACTTTTCGTGTCCTGGCACATCGATAAAACCGAGCACGCGGCCATCGGGCTGCGGCCAGTAGGCATAGCCAAGATCGATAGTCATACCGCGCTTTTTCTCTTCCGGCAGACGGTCGGCATTCACGCCGGTAATCGCCTGTAAAAGCGTGGTTTTTCCGTGGTCAACGTGACCGGCAGTGGCAATAATCATTTCAACAACATCTCCAGAAACCGATTTTCATCTTCAAGGCAGCGCAGATCCAGCCACAGGCGACCATCGTAAATGCGCCCGATGACAGGTGTAGGCAGCGCGCGCCACCGCGCAGAAAGCGCTTCTAGCGAGCTGCCGCGTCCATCGCGCGGCGTGAACGTCAGCGCGGCGCTGGGCAGACGGTCAACCGGCAGCGATCCGCTGCCAATCTGCGACTGGCAGGGTTCTATGCGCACGTCAAAATCAGCGAAATGCGCGCTAACGTGCGGCAGTATCAGCTCGGCCTGAGCGCGAATGGATGCCGCATCGCGCGACAACAAGCGCAGCGTTGGTAAGCGTTCGGCCAGTTTTTCCGGGTGGAGGTAGAGTCGCAGCGTGGCTTCAAGCGCGGCGAGGGTCATTTTATCGGCACGCAAGGCGCGTTTCAGCGGATGCTGCTGGAGCTTCGCAATCAGCTCACGTTTGCCCACCACAATCCCGGCCTGCGGGCCGCCGAGCAGTTTGTCGCCGGAGAAACTCACCAGGCTGACGCCTGCGGCGATCATCTCCTGCGGCATCGGCTCTTTTGGCAGGCCGTACTGGCTGAGATCCACCAGTGAACCGCTGCCCAAATCGGCAATCACTGGCACGTTCAGCTCGTGACCAATCTCGGCCAACTCTGCCTCTTCCACCGTTTTGGTAAAGCCTTCAATCTGATAGTTGCTGGTATGCACTTTCATCAGCAGTGCGGTGTTTTCACCGACCGCCGCACGATAATCTTTGGCGTGCGTGCGGTTAGTGGTTCCGACTTCATGCAACACGCACCCCGCCTGGCGCATCACGTCTGGAATGCGGAACGCACCGCCGATCTCCACCAGCTCGCCGCGCGAGACCACCACCTCTTTGCCGTTCGCCGTGGCCGCCAGCATTAGCAGAACCGCCGCCGCATTGTTATTCACGATGCAGGCATCCTCCGCACCGGTGAGCTGACACAGAAGATCCGCCAGCGCGCGATCGCGATGGCCGCGCCCGGCACCGTCCAGATCATACTCCAGCGTCACCGGTGAGCGCATCGCCTGGGTGACCGCCGCTATCGCCTCTTCCGCCTGCTGCGCCCGACCTAAGTTAGTGTGCAGCACCGTACCCGTCAGATTAATCACCGGGCGCAACGCGCTTTGGGTTTGCGCTGTCAGGCGTTTTTCCGTCTCCTGAGCCCAGTCGTTGCACCACTGCGGCAACATATTTTGCGTCTGGATATGCAGGCGAGCCTCGTCCTGCATCTGGTTCAACAGGGATACCATGAGGGTATGTCCGGACTTTTCAAGCAGGTGAGTGAATTGAGGATCGCGCAGCAGACGATCGGTCGCGGGGATTTGGCTGTAGAGGGAACGATGAGTAGTCATTAACATGCCTGGCGGTTGGGAGGCCCTCCCCCCTCCCGACGGGAGAGGGAGTCAACGTGCGGGGGGATTGTACCGCGTACCACGATGAAGTGTTATAACCCGCGTCAAGCCTTTGGCGGTTCGGTGCGGGCAAAACTTTCCCGCTGGAAGAGGGTTTCGGCCAGTTTGACCAACAGCGGACGATCGACGCACCAGCCGGGTGAGACACGGCGGAAATTGAGATAGCCAATCGCACAGGCGATGGCGATGGTCGCCAGATTCACCGTATCGGTGCTGATTTTTCCGTCCTGAAGCAGCTGCTCGCACATGTCGAGGCTGCGGCTGATTTTCTCCCGCTGGCGAACCAGTTCCGCCTCGGACTGCTGCGCGGCAGGACGCGCTTGTTCGCGAACAGAAACCAGCCCGGCATCCATGATGCCGTCGGCCAGCGCTTCGATCTGTTTCACCATCAGGGCCGCTTTCGGCTCGCGGGGCACCATCGCCGGGGCAATGCCGAGTAGCTCGATGTATTCCGCAATTATTGGAGAATCAAACCAGGTTTCGCCATCATCGGTCACCAGTGCCGGGACTTTGCCCAGCGGGTTGTACTGCGCGACGCCGGTTTCTGCCTGATAGGGCTGTTCGTTCACGAACTCGAAGGTGATCCCTTTTTCCAGCAGGAGAATTGAAATTTTACGCACGAAGGGGCTGGTGTAGCTGCCGATGAGTTTCATTGCCTGATCCTTTACGCCAACAAAAGGGTAAGTATGGATCAGGCAATGAAAAATGTGCAGATCTGTTAGTGTCGGGTGGCGCTTCGCTTACCCGACCTACTCGACGGGCAATAACGTCAGGCTTTAATGATCAAGATAAAGGTAATGCATCCAGCTGGTCATGCGCAGCAGCACCTTCCTCATCACCGACACATGTGAGAAGTGGTCGGAATAGACCGCCACCTGCGCGTAAATCCCGTCCGGCAGCGCATCCACTTCGTCGTTCGGGTCCAGATCGATGGTAGCGAGCACTCCGTCTGTTCCCGGAACGACCGTCAGGGATTGCAGCGAGCCTTGCGCCTGGTAGGAACCGCCCGGCACCACCGGCAAAATACTGCTCAGCTTGCCGTGGAACACTTGCCCTGGCAGCGCATTAAACACCACTTCCGCGTCGTCACCCGGTTTCAGGCGCAGCAGTGAATTCTGGCGGAACTGCGCCACAATCTGGCGTTTCTGCTCAGGAATAAAGACCATTACCGGACGCAGCGGCAGCGCGGCGGCATAGGTCCCTGGGCGAATCAGCACCTGGGTGACGTACCCGTCGCTCGGCGCACGAACAATCGTCTGATCGAGGTTGTATTTCGCCTCGGTCAACTGGGCCCGCAGGCTGACAATCTGCGACTGCTCGCCGTTGACCATACTGTCTAACTGGCTTTGAATTTGGCTCTGGTCGGCAACGGAGGCTTTCACCATCGCATCCTGCGCCAGATAGTTTTGCCGCGCGTTGTCGATGTCGCTTTCAGAGAACGGATTGACCCGAGCCTGGCTGCCTTTCAGGTAGCGCTGATAATCCTTATACAGACGGTCGCGCTCAGCCGAGACGCGGGTCGTGTTGGCCTGGGCTTCCGAAAGCTGGGCTTTCAGCACATCGATATTGTGCGTTGCCGTCACCAGGTCGGCCTGTAATCTGTCGACTCGGGCCTGATAACGCACCGGATCGAGTTTAAATAACACGTCGCCTTTTTTAATGAGCTGGTTATTTTTATCCGTGACTTCACTCACCACACCCGTGACCTGCGGCGTGATCGGAATAGAAATGACCGCTTTTTGCGCTGTAAAAGTATAAGGGTGGTTATAGTTCATTAATAAAATGAGTCCGGCGACGATAAATACACCACCCAACGCGGCAGTGGCGAGCGTCCACTGGTTCACCGGAATACGGAATATTTTAAAGATCGCCCACGCAAAGGCGACGTAGGTCAAAATGATTAACAGATCCATGATTAGCTCTCCGGCGTATTTTTATCTGCGGGGACGTGCTCCGCGGCCAGCCGGTTTTCCAGCTCGGCAACGCGTCTGGAGAGGGCATCGATATCGGGTTGTTGCGGGGGTTGTGCACCATGATTCTGCATCCCCCATCCGCGCTCTGGCTGGTACAACGTGGCCCAAATCCACAGGAACGGCCAGATGACATGGAGGGTGAACAGGCTGACCCAGCCTGCCGTATGGATGGCATCGGCATGGGGGTGATTACGCTTTTTGGCCATCAAATAGGGGATGTCATGAATCGCAATGATCCCGTAGAAAATGACAAGGAACACGAAAACTAATACGCCCAGCGCGAAATAGTTAAGGAACATATTTGCCTCACTAAAATAGCTTCAACTCTTTAAAAATATTAAATGGTAAGCAACCAAATTAACTTTCTTACTGCGCAAATCTTTTGCACATATAATTTAGAGCCGTGGAGTATTATTTTTAAAATAACTCCGTGCAAGTTTAATAGCGTGACAAAATATATCCTGACTAAGAATGTACTTAAGTTTACATTAGCAGATTAATCCTCATTACGCCTTTTCTCCATAACACTAAGGGATGACGATGACGTGAAAGGATGAGTTGCTGAGTTACAGCCTGGCTGAATTGACAAAACAGAAGTAGGCGACGATCACACCTGGAGAATTCTGCCTTCAAATTTATTGTGAAGACGATCACAAACAATCAACAAACCCACAAATGTTAAATGTGATACTCATCACATAAAGCGGTCAATCATGATGGATTTAGCCCCCCTGTATTTTTTTTACACACAACATTTGTGACGCAGATCACTTCAATTTTAGGCCCACCCCCTACATTTACGTGATTGAGATCACACAAAATTCCGCTGTCTGGACAGTTGAACGATTCAGTGCCAGATTTCACAGCATCAGAACAGGGCTCGGCTACCTCTGCCGCCGCGCATTAACAATAAACCTCGGGCCAAAAGCCTCAGCGTAAACAGAAGAAGGGGTGTTTTATGTCATCCGATATCAAGATCAAAGTGCAAAGCTTTGGTCGCTTCCTGAGCAACATGGTGATGCCAAATATCGGCGCGTTTATCGCGTGGGGTATCATCACTGCGTTATTTATTCCGACAGGGTGGTTGCCGAACGAAACGCTGGCGAAACTCGTCGGCCCAATGATTACCTATCTGCTGCCACTGCTCATCGGTTATACCGGTGGTCGTCTGGTTGGCGGCGATCGCGGCGGCGTGGTCGGTGCTATCACCACCATGGGCGTTATCGTCGGTGCGGATATGCCGATGTTCCTCGGCGCAATGATTGCCGGTCCATTAGGCGGCTGGGCAATTAAGAAATTTGACGTCTGGGTTGATGGCAAGATCAAATCCGGCTTCGAAATGCTGGTGAACAACTTCTCTGCTGGCATCATCGGTATGATCCTGGCGATTCTGGCGTTCATGGGTATCGGCCCTGCGGTTGAAGTGCTGTCAAAAGTGCTGGCCGCTGGCGTTAACTTCATGGTTATCCATGACATGCTGCCGCTGGCGTCTATCTTTGTTGAACCAGCGAAAATCCTGTTCCTCAACAACGCCATCAACCACGGTATCTTCTCACCGCTGGGCATTCAGCAGTCCCACGAGCTGGGCAAATCCATCTTCTTCCTGATTGAAGCTAACCCAGGTCCGGGTATGGGTGTTCTGCTGGCGTATATGTTCTTCGGTCGCGGCAGCGCTAAACAGTCTGCTGGCGGTGCGGCTATCATCCACTTCCTGGGTGGTATCCACGAAATTTACTTCCCATATGTTCTGATGAACCCACGTCTGATTCTGGCCGTTATCCTCGGCGGTATGACCGGTGTGTTCACCCTGAGCGTGCTGGGTGGCGGTCTGGTGTCTCCTGCATCTCCGGGTTCTATTCTGGCGGTTCTGGCAATGACGCCAAAAGGCGCATACTTCGCTAACATTGCTGCGATTTGTGCAGCCATGGCTGTCTCCTTCGTGGTTTCCGCGATTCTGCTGAAAACCAGCAAAGTGAAAGAAGAAGACGATATCGACGCGGCAACCCGTCGTATGCATGACATGAAAGCTGAATCCAAAGGTGCAGCAACGCCGCTGGCAGCGGGCGAAGTGTCTAACGACCTGAGCCACGTGCGCAAAATCATCGTTGCCTGTGATGCCGGTATGGGTTCAAGCGCAATGGGCGCTGGCGTGTTGCGTAAGAAAGTCCAGGATGCGGGTCTGACCCACATCTCCGTGACCAACAGCGCAATCAACAGCCTGCCACCGGATGTCGACCTGGTCATCACGCACCGCGATCTGACTGAACGTGCGATGCGTCAGGTTCCGCAGGCGCAGCATATTTCCCTGACTAACTTCCTCGACAGCGGCCTGTATTCTAGCCTGACCGAGCGTCTGGTAGCGGCGCAGCGCCACACCGACAACGAAGTAAAAGTCCGTGATAGCCTGAAAGACAGCTTTGATCCGAACGACAGCCACCTGTTCCGTCTGGGCGCTGAAAACATCTTCCTCGGTCGCACCGCGAGCCACAAAGAAGAAGCGATTCGCTTTGCCGGTGAGCAGCTGGTGAAAGGCGGTTACGTCGAGCCAGAATATGTGGATGCGATGCTGGAGCGTGAGAAATTGACCCCAACCTACCTGGGCGAATCTATCGCGGTTCCGCACGGTACGGTTGAAGCGAAAGATCGCGTGCTGAAAACCGGCGTGGTGTTCTGTCAGTATCCGGCAGGCGTGCGCTTCGGTGAAGAAGAAGACGACATCGCCCGCCTGGTGATTGGTATCGCCGCTCGCAACAATGAGCACATCCAGGTGATTACCAGCCTGACCAACGCTCTGGACGATGAGTCCGTGATTGAGCGTCTGTCTCAGACCACCAGCGTTGAAGAAGTGCTGGCGCTGCTGAACAAGTAACGTTCGTCCTCACCCCTGCCCTCTCCCCAGGAGAGAGCGTAAAATGGGGTACGGTCTATTCCCTCTCCCTTTGGGAGAGGGTTTGGGTGAGGGAAATGCCTCACCCCAGCCCTCTCGGGTCACAACATTGATGAAGGTTAATACTATGAAAGCATTACATTTTGGCGCAGGTAATATTGGTCGTGGTTTTATCGGCAAACTGCTGGCAGACGCGGGCATTACGCTGACATTCGCCGATGTGAATCAAGTGGTGCTCGATGCTCTGAATGCCCGTCATAGCTATCAGGTTCACGTCGTGGGAGAAAACGAGCTGGTTGAAACCGTTTCCGGCGTGAATGCGGTGAGTAGCATTGGCGACGACGTGGTTGATTTGATCGCCAGCGTCGATCTGGTGACCACCGCAGTGGGTCCGGTTGTGCTTGAGCGCATCGCCCCCGCCGTGGCGAAAGGCCTGGCAAAACGTAAGGCCCAGGGCATCACCACCCCGCTGAATATCATCGCCTGCGAAAACATGGTGCGCGGCACCACGCAGCTGAAAGGCCATGTCATGGCCGCTGTGGCTGACGAAGATAAAGCCTGGGTCGAAGAGCACGTGGGCTTCGTTGATTCCGCCGTGGACCGCATCGTTCCTCCGTCAGAATCCGCCACTAACGACCCGCTGGAAGTGACCGTTGAAACCTTCAGCGAGTGGATTGTCGATAAAACTCAGTTCAAAGGCCAACTGCCGAACATCCCAGGAATGGAATTAACCGATAACCTGATGGCATTTGTGGAACGCAAACTCTTCACGCTGAACACCGGGCATGCTATAACCGCGTACCTCGGAAAATTGGCCGGTCATCAGACCATTCGTGATGCGATTCTCGATGAGAAAATCCGCGCGGTGGTAAAAGGTGCTATGGAAGAGAGCGGCGCGGTCCTGATCAAACGCTACGGTTTTGATGCTGAGAAACATGCGGCATACATTCAAAAAATCCTCGGTCGTTTTGAAAACCCGTATCTGAAAGATGACGTTGAGCGCGTGGGACGCCAGCCGCTGCGTAAACTAAGCGCGGGCGATCGCCTGATCAAACCGCTGCTGGGCACGCTGGAATACGGTCTGCCACACGCCAACCTGGTGAAAGGGATTGCGGGTGCGATGCACTATCGCAGCGAGCAAGATCCGCAGGCACTTGAGCTGGCAGAGCTTATCGATGCCAAAGGCCCACAGGCCGCGCTGGCGCAGATTTCTGGCCTTGAGGCCAATAGTGACGTGGTTGTGGAGGCGGTTAACGCATATAACGCAACCAAATGATTCAGAACCAGGCGCAGGTTATCCTGCGCCCGAACAACAGATTGTCAGATATGCAGGCAATAATGGAACAAACCCAGGCCTTTGAAAACCGTGTGCTTGAGCGTCTGAATGCTGGCAAAACCGTACGAAGTTTCCTGATTGCCGCCGTCGATTTACTCACCGAGGCGGTGAATATTCTGGTACTTCAGGTGTTCCGCAAAGACGACTACGCGGTAAAATATGCAGTAGAACCGTTACTCGACGGCGACGGACCGCTGGGCGATCTGTCGGTGCGCCTGAAGCTGATCTATGGCCTCGGCGTCCTCAGCAGGCCTGAGTATGAAGATGCGGAACTGCTGATGGCCCTGCGTGAAGAGTTAAATCACGACGGTAATGAGTACACATTTACCGACGATGAAATTCTCGGGCCATTTGGCGAATTACACTGCGTAAGCGCCCTGCCTCCGGCACCCCATTTTGAGAACAGCGATCCTGAGCTTCATGCGATGCAAAAGCTTCGTTATCAACAAGTTGTGCGTTCCACAATGGTCCTTTCCCTGACTGAGCTGATTTCACGAATCAGCTTAAAAAAAGCGTTTCAGAAGTAAGCCCGCGCACATTGGTGTATCCTTCCCTGTAATTCCCCCGTTTTTAGAGCTATATGTGATGAAAGAAGTCGAAAAGAACGAAATTAAACGCCTGAGCGACCGTCTGGATCTGATCCGCCACCAGCAGGCTGATATGTCGCTGGTTGAGTCCGCCGAGAAATACGCTGAGCTGGAAAAAGAGAAAGCGACGCTGGAAGCGGAAATCGATCGTCTGCGCGCCGTAAAAGGCCATAAGCTGAGCAAAGAAGCGCAAAAGCTGATGGACCTGCCGCATCGCCGTGCGATCACCAAAAAAGAACAAGCCGACATGGGCAAGCTGAAAAAAAGCGTGCGCGGTCTGGTGATTGTGCACCCGATGACCGAGTTAGGCCGCGAAATGGGCCTGAAAGAAATGACCGGGTTTTCGAAGACAGCGTTCTAATGTTTTTACCCTCACCCTAACCCTCTCCCACAGGGAGAGGGGATTGCCTTGAGCTCCCTCTCCACGTGGGAGAGGGGATTGCCTTGAGCCCCCACTCCCTGTGGGAGAGGGCTGGGGTGAGGGCACCAAACCGCACGCCTTAAAATTGGCCCAACCAATCCCCTAACCAATCTTCCCCTGGTTCACACTTCCATCAATTCCAATCACAAAATCATTGCCCATCCATAACATTTGATTAACCATTTATTGTCATTACCCCTACATCACAATATTGGCAGGACCACTTTTACACAGACTGTGACGCCGAGATGAGCGCAGACTCACCGCGAAGCGGACTGTGCGGTCCTCAGGAGACCTGCAATGAGCCTCTGGCAACAAAACTACGATCCGGCCGGAAACATCTGGCTGTCGAGCTTGATCGCATCGCTGCCGATCCTGTTCTTCTTCTTCGCGCTGATTAAACTCAAGCTGAAGGGCTACCTCGCCGCGACATACACCGTCGCGATTGCGCTGATGGTGGCACTGTTCTTCTACAAAATGCCGGTCGATCACGCGCTGGCCTCGGTGGTTTACGGCTTCTTCTACGGCCTGTGGCCGATTGCGTGGATCATTATTGCGGCGGTCTTCGTCTATAAAATCTCGGTGAAAACCGGGCAGTTTGACATCATCCGTTCGTCGATTCTGTCCATTACGCCCGATCAGCGTCTGCAAATGCTGATTGTCGGTTTCTGCTTTGGGGCGTTCCTCGAAGGGGCTGCTGGTTTTGGTGCGCCGGTGGCGATCACCGCTGCGCTGCTGGTCGGGCTCGGCTTTAACCCGCTGTATGCCGCGGGCCTGTGCCTGATCGTTAACACCGCGCCGGTGGCATTCGGTGCGATGGGGATTCCGATTCTTGTTGCCGGGCAGGTGACAGGTTTAGACAGCTTTGAGATTGGCCAGATGGTAGGCCGTCAGCTGCCGTTCCTGACCATTATCGTGCTGTTCTGGATTATGGCGATTATGGACGGCTGGCGCGGCGTGAAAGAGACCTGGCCTGCGGTGGTCGTTGCGGGCGGCTCTTTTGCTATCGCCCAATATCTCAGTTCCAACTTTATCGGCCCTGAACTTCCGGACATCATCTCGTCGCTGGTGTCGCTGGTCTGTCTGACCCTATTCCTGAAACGCTGGCAGCCGGTGCGTACTTTCCGCTTCGGCGATATGGGCGCGTCGCAGGTCGATCAAACGCTGGCGCGCACAAATTACAGCGTCGGTCAGATTGTTCGCGCGTGGTCGCCGTTCCTGTTCCTGACCGCCACGGTCACGCTCTGGAGCGTCCCACCGTTCAAAGCCTTGTTCGCTCCTGGCGGTGCGCTGTACGACATGGTGATTAATATCTCCGTACCGTTCCTCGACAAGATGGTGGCGCGTATGCCGCCGGTCGTTCATGAAGCGACGCCTTATGCGGCGGTCTATAAGTTCGACTGGTTCTCCGCGACCGGCACGGCGATCCTGTTTGCGGCTATTCTTTCTGTGGTGTGGCTGCGCATGAAACCTGCCGCCGCCATCCAGACCTTTGCCAGTACGCTGAAAGAGCTGGCTCTGCCGATTTACTCCATCGGGATGGTGCTGGCGTTCGCGTTTATCTCGAACTATTCCGGCTTGTCCTCGACGCTGGCGTTAGCTCTGGCCCATACCGGACATGCGTTTACGTTCTTCTCGCCGTTCCTCGGCTGGCTGGGCGTGTTCCTGACGGGTTCCGATACCTCGTCTAACGCCCTCTTTGCCGCGCTACAGGCGACCGCCGCCCAGCAGATTGGCGTATCGGATGTGCTGCTGGTAGCCGCGAACACCACCGGCGGCGTGACCGGGAAGATGATCTCCCCGCAATCTATCGCCATTGCCTGTGCGGCGGTGGGACTGGTGGGGAAAGAGTCAGACCTGTTCCGCTTTACCGTCAAACACAGCCTGATTTTCACCTGCATGGTGGGCGTGATTACCACGCTTCAGGCCTATGTCTTAACCTGGATGATTCCATGATAGTGATGCCCAGACGCCTGTCCGACGAGATTGCCTCTCGCGTGCGGGCGCTGATTGAAGAACAACAGCTGGAAGCGGGCATGAAATTGCCCGCAGAACGGCAACTGGCGGCGCAGCTTGGTGTGTCGCGCAATTCTTTACGCGAAGCGCTGGCGACACTGGTCAGCGAAGGCGTGTTGCTGAGCCGTCGCGGCGGCGGGACGTTCGTCCGCTGGCAGCACGATGACTGGTCCGAACAAAACATCGTTCAGCCTCTCAAAACGCTGATGGAGAACGACCCGGACTACAGTTTCGACATCCTCGAAGCGCGTCACGCCATCGAAGCCAGTACCGCCTGGCACGCGGCGATGCGCGCTACGGACGCCGACAAAGAGAAGCTCCAGGCCTGCTTTGAGGCGACGCAGAGCGATAACCCGGACATCGCCTCGCAGGCCGACGTGCGTTTCCACCTCGCCATTGCCGAGGCCTCGCATAACGTGGTGCTCCTGCAAACCATGCGCGGATTTTTCGATCTGCTGCAATCGTCTGTCAAACAGAGCCGCCAGCGTATGTATCTCGTCCCGCCGGTCTTTGCCCAGCTCACAGAGCAGCATCAGGCCGTGCTCGACGCCATTCTGCAAGGTGATGCCGAAGCCGCACGTAAAGCGATGATGGCGCACCTCGGCTTCGTCCACACCACCATTAAACGATTCGATGAAGATCAGGCCCGGCAGGCGCGCATAACCCGCCTGCCAGGCGATCATGATAATTCCAGGGAGAACAAAGCATGATTATTTCTGCAGCCAGTGACTATCGCGCAGCGGCGCAGCGCATCCTGCCACCCTTCTTGTTTCACTATATCGACGGCGGGGCGTATTCCGAATACACCTTGCGTCGCAACGTGGAAGACTTGTCCGAAGTGGCACTACGCCAGCGCGTGCTGAAGAATATGTCCGATCTGAGCCTTGAAACGAAGCTGTTCAACGAAACACTCTCGATGCCCGTGGCTCTGGCGCCGGTAGGTCTGTGCGGTATGTACGCCCGTCGCGGTGAGGTGCAGGCCGCCGCGGCAGCCGATGCCAAAGGCATTCCGTTTACCCTCTCGACCGTTTCCGTCTGCCCTATCGAAGAAGTGGCCCCGACCATCAAGCGCCCGATGTGGTTCCAGCTGTACGTCCTGCGCGATCGCGGCTTTATGCGTAACGCGCTGGAACGCGCCAAAGCGGCGGGCTGTTCAACGCTGGTGTTTACGGTCGATATGCCCACGCCAGGCGCTCGCTATCGCGATGCGCACTCGGGCATGAGCGGCGCGAACGCGGCCCTGCGCCGCTACTGGCAGGCGGTGACGCATCCCCAGTGGGCGTGGGATGTTGGCGTCAACGGTCGCCCGCACGATCTGGGCAATATTTCAGCTTATCTCGGCAAACCAACCGGGCTGGAGGATTACATCGGCTGGCTGGCGAATAACTTCGACCCGTCGATCTCGTGGAAAGATTTGGAGTGGATCCGCGAATTCTGGGACGGCCCGATGGTGATCAAAGGCATTCTCGATCCTGAAGACGCCCGCGATGCGGTGCGCTTTGGTGCAGACGGGATTGTGGTGTCGAACCACGGCGGTCGCCAGCTCGACGGCGTGCTCTCCTCTGCTCGTGCGCTGCCCGCCATTGCCGATGCGGTGAAAGGAGATATCGCGATTCTGGCCGACAGCGGCATCCGCAACGGGCTGGACGTGGTGCGCATGATTGCCCTTGGCGCTGACAGCGTGCTGCTGGGCCGTGCCTATCTGTACGCTCTGGCGACGCACGGCCAGGCAGGCGTGGCGAATCTCCTGAACCTGATTGAGAAAGAGATGAAAGTAGCGATGACGCTGACCGGTGCGAAAACTATCGGAGAGATCAGTAAGGATTCGCTGGTTCAGGAGCTGAGTAAACTTCCTGCGGCGCTGGCTCCGCTGGCGCAAGGGGACGCGGCTTAGGTTAAGTGCTGTCTGTTGCCCTCACCCCGGCCCTCTCCCACAGGGAGAAAAGAAAGTCCCCTCTCCCTGTGGGAGAGGGTTAGGGTGAGGGGAATTATCTGCTATCCTGCCCCCCGCATTTACTGGCAAATAAAATAGCCTAGTGGGATAGGCTCCAGGGGGCTGCATGCTTAACATCGTATTATTCGAACCAGAAATCCCGCCGAATACCGGCAATATCATCCGCCTGTGCGCTAACACCGGTTTTCGTCTGCACATCATCGAGCCAATGGGTTTCGCGTGGGATGACAAACGTCTGCGCCGCGCCGGACTGGATTATCACGAATTTACCGCCGTGGTGCGCCATCATGATTACGCCGCGTTTGTGGAAGCGGAAAAGCCGCAGCGCATGTTTGCCCTGACGACCAAAGGCACGCCAGCGCACAGCGCGGTGAGCTATCAGGAAGGGGACTATCTGATGTTTGGCCCGGAGACGCGCGGCCTGCCTGCCACCATTCTTGACGCCCTGCCAGCTGAGCAAAAAATCCGTATTCCGATGATGCCGGACAGCCGAAGCATGAACCTGTCGAATGCGGTGTCGGTGGTGGTGTATGAGGCCTGGCGCCAGCTGGGATATGCTGGCGCGGTATTGCGGAGCTGATAGTGTCGGGTGGCGCTTCGCTTACCCGACCTACGGGTTTGTCGGCCCGGTAAGCGCAGCGCCACCGGGCGGTGTTTTAAATCCCGTCGCCATACTCAAAGGTGTGGTGAATACCGTTGAAGTGCTGATCCATATCCATCGCCGGTTTATCGCTCTCTGGCTTGCCGACGATGCGGGCGGGTACGCCAGCGGCGGTGGTATGCGGCGGAACGGGCTGCAACACGACGGAACCGGCACCAATCTTCGCGCCACGCCCCACTTCGATATTACCGAGAATTTTCGCCCCCGCGCCAATCATCACCCCTTCACGGATTTTAGGGTGGCGATCGCCGCTGGTTTTACCGGTACCGCCAAGGGTCACGGATTGCAGGATAGAGACGTCATCTTCAATGACCGCCGTCTCCCCGACGACAATGCCTGTGGCGTGGTCGAGCATGATCCCGCGGCCAATTTTCGCCGCCGGGTGGATATCCACCTGGAAGGTGACGGAAACCTGGTTTTGCAGGAAGATCGCCAGCGCGCGGCGGCCCTCATTCCACAGCCAGTGGCCGATGCGATAGGCCTGCAGGGCGTGGAAGCCTTTCAGGTATAGCAGCGGCGTAGAGTATTTATCGACGGCGGGGTCACGCGTGCGCACAGCCTGAATATCACAGGCGGCGGAGGCGATCATCTCAGGGTCAGCGGCATACGCCTCTTCCACCACTTCGCGAATGGCAATGGCGGGCATGATGGAGGAAGCCAGTTTGTTGGCAAGCATATAGCTCAAGGCGCTGCCGAGGTTTTCATGCTTGAGTAGCGTCGCGTGGTAGAAACTGGCCAGCATCGGCTCGCAGTCGGCCAAAGCCCGGGCTTCGGCTTTAATATTGTTCCAGACGATATCCAGTTCTTCACACGGCATTGCATACTCCAGACGTAATAGACGACCGGCCAGTCTCTGCTGGCCGTGTCGTTGGGCGACAACGGGTCCCTGCGATTAGTTACTGCTGCGCTCGTCCTTGCGTGAGCGACCTAACAGCGTTAATGCTGCCTCGCGCGCATTTTTTCCGCAATACAATACCTGATAAATTTCCTCGGTTATTGGCATTTCGACACCAAAACGGTGCGCCAATTCCCGAACTTCTTTGGTATTGCGGTAGCCTTCAACCACTTGGCCGATTTTTTCCTGCGCGCCGATCACATCCATGCCCTGTCCAAGCATCATGCCGAAACGGCGATTACGCGACTGGTTATCGGTGCAAGTCAGCACTAAATCGCCTAAACCGGCCATCCCCATAAAGGTGGCAGGATCGGCACCCAGCGCGGTCCCCAGACGAGACATCTCGGTCAACCCACGAGTGATCAGCGCCGTACGCGCGTTCGCGCCAAAGCCGATACCGTCGGACATTCCTGCGCCAATGGCGATAACGTTTTTCACCGCACCGCCCAGCTGCACACCGATAAAATCAGGGTTGCTGTAAACGCGGAAGCTCTTACCGCAATGTAATAAATGCTGTAGATCGTCGGAGAAAGTTTGATCGGTGGAGGCCAGGGAGATCGCCGTCGGCAGGCCTGCGGCCAGCTCTTTGGCGAACGTCGGCCCGGAGATCACCGCGAGCGGAATGTCCGGCCCGAGGATTTCGCGAGCGACATCCTGCAACAGACGGCCCGTTTCAGCTTCCAGACCTTTCGTGGCCCACACAATACGTGCATCGGAGCGCATCAGCGCTTTGATCTGGTGCAGCACCTGGCCAAACACGTGGCTGGGTACAACAACGAGAATGTTGCGGCTGGCGGCAAGCGCGACTGAGAGATCGCTTTCGAGATGCAGCGAATCAGGGAAAGGCACGTCAGGAAGAAACGCGACGTTGCAGCGGTCGTGTTGCAACGTCGCGATATGTTTGGGATCGTGGCCCCAAAGGACCACTTCGTGACCATTTCTCGCCAGAGTGATGGCAAGAGCGGTGCCGTACGAGCCGGCACCGATCACAGTCATTGACGCATTAACTGTACTCATCAGGCATCCTGATGTTGGTCAGTACCTTCACCAGCTTGCTGCTGCAGATAGTTCATGAACAGCGCATCGAAGTTCACTGGCGCAAGGTTCAGCTGCGGGAATGTACCGCGAGAGACCAGGCTGGTGATGCATTCGCGAGCATACGGGAACAGGATGTTCGGGCAGTATGCACCCAGGCAATGCGCCAGCTGGTTGCCTTCGATACCGCCAACGGAGAAGATACCGCCCTGCTGTACTTCGCACAGGAATGCAGTTTCTTCGCCCAGCGCAGCGGTAACGGTCACACGCAGCACAACTTCATACACGTCATCTGCCAGTTGGGTAGATGCAGTATCAAGATCAAGTTTAACCTCTGGCTGCCAATCTTTCTGGAAAACGTGCGGCGCATTTGGCGCTTCGAAAGAGACATCTTTGGTGTAGATGCGCTGGATCTGGAAACTCATTTCGTTGTTGTTTTGTTCTGACATGGAAATACCCTTTTTAATTGTCCTAAAACGCTATCACAGCAGGGGATCGAGCCCGCCGCTTGCATCCAGCGCATACAAGTCATCACAGCCGCCAATGTGCTGCGCATCAATAAAAATCTGCGGAACCGTCGTGCGGCCACTACGTTTGATCATCTCTTCACGTTTTGCCGCATCACCATCAATGGGCAGTTCCTGGAAAGTTACCCCTTTGCTGTTCAGCAGCGCTTTTGCACGATGGCAAAACGGGCAGGTCGCTTTGGTGTAGATTTCAATATTGGCCATCACGTCGTTCCTCTTATTTACCGCGAACTAAAGGCAGGTTTTCACCGCTCCAGCCAGACACGCCGTCTTTCAGCACGAAGACTTTATCAAAGCCGGCTTTGGTGAGTGCGCTTGCTGGGTCCTGAGCCTGCATCCCGGTACCGTCAACGACGATAATCGGTTTGTCTTTATGCTTTTCCAGCTCGCCAAGATTGTTAGCTTTGATTTCTGTCGGTAGCAGGTTAATAGAACCGGCAATGTGACCTTTACGGAAATCATCACGTTGGCGCAGATCCACAACGACCGCGTCTTCTTTGTTGATGAGGCGCGTTGCTTCGCCACGGGTAATGACCTTAACTTTAGACGTAAGACCTTTAAACGTAGTGAACAGCACAGCGGCCAGTAAACCAATCCACGCGATACTCAGTACTGGGTGGCGGCTAACAAATTGCATAATTTCTTGCATGGGGGGTAACAACTCCCGACGTAGTGATTAAAAAAACCAGGACAGGAGTATACCTGTGCGTTGTGGCAAATACAGCCAGCGAGAATAAGCTAATCCATTTTCTGCGGCATGCCACGAAAAAAAAGCGTCAAAATGAGGATAGCCGCTGTCTGTGCCAGCGCTTTCTTTGATCTTCTGTGGCTACTTTATCGATTCAGCTGTAGTAAAATCAGGCAAATTTTTTGTCTCTTGAGCATGAGGATGTCGCAATGTCGGTCTCTAAAAAACCTATGGTACTGGTGATTCTGGATGGTTATGGCTATCGCGAAGACAGCCAGGATAACGCCATTTTCAACGCTAAAACCCCGGTCATGGATGCACTGTGGGCCAAACGCCCGCATACCCTGATTGACGCTTCTGGCCTGGAAGTTGGCCTGCCAGACCGTCAGATGGGCAACTCCGAAGTTGGACACGTCAACCTGGGCGCGGGTCGTATTGTTTATCAGGACCTGACCCGTCTGGACGTTGAAATTAAAGAACGGACTTTCTTCAGCAACCCAACGCTGACTGGCGCGGTGGATAAAGCGGTGAAAGCCGGTAAAGCCGT
The DNA here is from genome assembly GCF_016771845.1 of Lelliottia jeotgali. Taxonomy (NCBI): domain Bacteria; kingdom Pseudomonadati; phylum Pseudomonadota; class Gammaproteobacteria; order Enterobacterales; family Enterobacteriaceae; genus Lelliottia; species Lelliottia jeotgali. Next base: position 82,997 of record NZ_JAENMQ010000013.1, read on the forward strand.
TCACATCATGGGTCTGCTCTCTGCCGGTGGCGTTCACAGCCACGAAGATCACATCCTGGCAATGGTTGAGATGGCAGCCGAGCGCGGCGCAGAGAAAATCTATCTGCACGCTTTCCTCGACGGTCGCGACACCCCGCCGCGCAGCGCGAAATCGTCCCTGCAAACGTTCGAAGATAAATTTGCTGAACTGGGCAAAGGCCGCGTGGCGTCCATCATTGGCCGTTATTTCGCTATGGACCGCGACAACCGCTGGGATCGCGTTGAGCAAGCTTACGACCTGATGACTCAGGCGAAAGGCGAATTCCAGTTTGATACCGCAGTTGCAGGGCTGGAAGCCGCTTACGCGCGCGACGAAAACGACGAATTCGTGAAAGCGACCGTTATCCGTGCTGAAGGCCAGGCCGATGCGGCAATGGAAGACGGCGATGCGCTGATCTTCATGAACTTCCGCGCTGACCGCGCACGTGAAATCACCCGCGCTTTCGTGAACAGCGATTTCGACGGTTTTGTTCGTAAGAAAGTCGTGAACCTCGACTTCATCATGCTGACCGAATACGCCGCAGACATCAAAGTGCCTTGCGCGTACCCACCCGCATCGCTCGCCAACACCTTCGGCGAGTGGATGGCGAAGAACGATAAAACCCAGCTGCGTATCTCCGAAACCGAGAAGTATGCGCACGTGACCTTCTTCTTCAACGGTGGTGTAGAAGAGCCGTTCAAAGGCGAAGATCGCATTCTGATCAACTCCCCGAAAGTGGCGACCTACGATCTGCAGCCGGAAATGAGCTCCGCTGAGCTGACCGAGAAACTGGTCGCGGCGATCAAGAGCGGTAAATACGACACCATCATCTGTAACTACCCGAACGGCGACATGGTAGGTCATACCGGCGTGATGGAAGCCGCAGTGAAAGCGATTGAAGCTCTGGATAACTGCGTTGACGAAGTCGCCAAAGCGGTGGAATCCGTCGGCGGCCAGCTGCTGATTACGGCTGACCACGGCAACGCAGAACAGATGCGCGATCCGTCTACCGGTCAGGCTCATACAGCACACACCAACCTGCCAGTTCCGCTGATCTACGTGGGTGAGAAATCTCTGAAACCAGTAGAGGGCGGTAAGCTTTCCGACATCGCGCCGACCATGTTGACGCTGATGGGCATGGAAATCCCGCAAGAGATGACTGGCAAGCCGCTGTTCATCGTGGAATAATCCCTCCCCATGAGGGGAAAGGCGATTTTTTCAATCACATGGGTCGTGAAACCGTTACGGTTATCAGTCAGGCCTCTGCTTTACGCCAGCGCACTCAGCGCTGGCGTATTGCTGTGCGCCGCATCCGCCCACGCTGACGATCGCGATCAGCTCAAATCGATTCAGGCCGATATCGCCGCCAAAGAGCGCGCGGTACGCCAACAGCAACAACAACGCTCCTCTCTGCTCGCACAATTAAAGCAGCAGGAAGAAGCCATCTCCGCCGCTGCGCGTAAACTGCGCGAAACCCAGAACACCCTTTCTGTGCTGAATAAGCAAATCGACGAGATGAATGCGTCGATTGCCAAACTGGAAAAGCAGCGAGATGCCCAGGAGCGCAATCTTGCGGCACAGCTCGACGCCGCGTTTCGCCAGGGCGAACACACCGGCATTCAGCTGATCCTCAGCGGAGAAGAGAGCCAGCGCGGTCAGCGCCTGCAGGCTTATTTTGGCTATCTGAACCAGGCGCGTCAGGAAACTATCGCGCAGCTTAAACAGACGCGCGAAGAGGTCACCTCGCAAAAAGCCGAGCTGGAAGAGAAACAGAGCCAGCAGCAAACTCTGCTTTACGATCAGCAGGCGCAGCAGGCGAAGCTGGAACAGGCGCGGAACGAGCGTAAGAAAACCCTTTCCGGGCTGGAGTCTTCGATTCAGGAAGGCCAGACGCAGCTGGGTGAAATGCGCGCCAACGAATCCAAACTGCGCAACAGCATTGCCCGCGCTGAAGCGGCTGCCAAAGCGCGCGCCGAAAAAGAGGCGCGCGACGCGCAGGCCGTGAAAGATCGCCAGCAGGAAGCGTCTCGCAAAGGCTCAACCTACAAACCGACGGAAAGCGAGCGTTCGCTCATTTCACGTACCGGCGGACTGGGTGCACCACGCGGACAAGCTTTCTGGCCGGTTCGCGGCTCTATTCTGCATCGCTATGGCGAACAACTGCAGGGTGAGCTACGTTGGAAGGGTATCGTCATTGGCGCATCGGAAGGCAGCGAAGTCAAAGCCATCGCCGATGGCCGCGTGATCCTCGCCGACTGGCTGCAAGGCTACGGCCTGGTGGTGGTGGTTGAGCATGGGAAAGGCGACATGAGTCTTTACGGCTACAACCAAAGCGCGCTGGTCAGCGTCGGTACACAGGTCCGCGCAGGACAACCTATCGCCCTTGTGGGCAGTAGTGGCGGTCAGGGCCGCCCGTCACTCTATTTCGAAATTCGTCGCCAGGGTCAGGCGGTCAATCCACAGCCGTGGTTGGGAAGATAAGTTTTGCTTCAATTTCGTCGTATTGTTCTCTCCGTCGTCAGTGCACTGGCGCTGGCTTCACCGGTTTACGCAGGCAAATTAGCCATCGTCATTGACGATTTTGGCTACCGTCCGCACAACGAAAATCAGGTGCTGGCGATGCCGTCGGCCATTTCCGTTGCCGTTTTACCCAATGCACCTCACGCCCGTGAAATGGCGACCAAAGCCCACAACAGCGGGCATGAGGTCCTCATCCACCTGCCGATGGCACCGCTCAGCAAACAGCCGCTGGAAAAAGACACCCTGCGCCCGGACATGAGCAGCGACGAGATCGAGCGCATTATCCGTGACGCCTATGGCAAAGTGCCGTTTGCGGTTGGGCTGAACAACCATATGGGCAGCGCGATGACCTCCAGCCTGTTCGGGATGCAGAAAGTGATGCAGGCGCTGGAGCGCTACAATCTCTATTTTCTCGACAGCATGACCATCGGTAATAGCCAGTCGATGCGCGCCGCCCAAGGTACGGGCGTGAAGGTGATTAAGCGCAAAGTGTTCCTCGATGACACGCAGAATGAAGCCGATATTCGCTTCCAGTTTAATCGCGCCGTGAAACTTGCTCAGCGCACCGGCTCGGCGATCGCCATTGGGCATCCGCATCCATCGACGGTGCGCGTGTTGCAGCAAATGCTGCCGACACTCCCTTCGGACATCACACTGGTGCGCCCGAGCGATTTGCTCAACGAACCGCAGGTGGATACCTCACGGCCTGATAACTCCACGCCACCAGGTAACAACCCGCGCACAGAGCCGAAAAACCCGTTCCGCGGCGTGAAGATTTGCAAACCGAAACAGCCGCCTGAACCGGTCTACGCCACCCGATTCTTCACGGTGATTGGTGAGAGCGTCAGCCAAAGTTCGCTGGTGACTTACTTCCAGCACCAGTGGCAAGGCTGGGGTAAGAAAGCGTAAGGGTTATTCTGTGAGATGAGAGTCCGCTGGCTTTTTCGCCACGGACTCTTTTTCATCCTGATGTTGATACCAGGCTTTGAAATACTTCAGGAAGCTATACGAAGCCGCGTACAGGCCCGTCACGATCCCCACTTTCCCCTGCCGCCAGGCACCACTGAACAGATACCATTTGAAGAACGCACCGATACCGCTAACCACGCCACGACCAATAGAAGGCCGCACGTTCTGGTATTTCACCAGTCGCGAGGTGTAGCTGTTCAGCTTATTAAAGACTTCATGAAGATTATAAAAGGTGTCGTGGCGAACTCGTCCTGGCATTTTGATTGCCTGAAGTGTGCCTTCCACTTTGTCATCCACCGGGCGGTGATTGAAACGGGCTTGAGCGCGATTAAACAGACGCACCGGAAAATCCGGCGATGAGACGGGATAAATTGTCCGGACTTCTTCCCCCAAAACATGCCAGTAGCGCGGGATGCGCCAGGCCTGGTTTACGGCAGGTTCGTCGCCCGCTTTGAGCGCCAGAATAAAATCGACCAGTTCGCCATCGAGGATCTCATCGCTGTCCATGCACAGCACCCAATCGTTGCTGGCTAAATCAATCGCATGATTCATCTGCGCGCCGTGCATCGCATAGGGGTGATAGTGAGTGGAAAGCCCGTATTCACGACAGATATCCAGTGTGGCATCCGTACTCCCGGAATCCACCACGACAAATTCATCCGCTACGGTGAGCAGCGGTGGCAGGACTTCACGCAGCAGACGCGCTGAGTTACAGGTCAATAAACAAACGGTAAGCTTGAACATAGGCGCTGTAAAAGTAAACGAAACTTAAACAAACTTTATAAGCGTGTGGGTAAAAAAGCGAAGTAAAAATCGAAATAATCCGATTGCGTATGCGAGAAGTGTGAAAGGGTCGAAAAAAAAGCGCCCGCAGGCGCTTTCAAAATTAATCCCAGCTCAGAATCACTTTTCCGGACTGGCCCGAGCGCATGGCGTCGAAACCTTTCTGGAAATCATCAATACCGAAATGGTGAGTGATGATCGGCGTCAGGTCCAGACCAGACTGGATCAACGCGGCCATCTTGTACCAGGTTTCAAACATCTCACGGCCATAAATGCCTTTGATGAACAAGCCCTTAAAGATGACCTTGTTCCAGTCGATGGACATATCTGACGGCGGAATACCCAGCATGGCGATGCGGCCACCGTGGTTCATGGTGTCGAGCATGGTACGAAACGCTGGCGGCGCGCCGGACATCTCCAGGCCCACATCGAAGCCTTCGGTCATGCCGAGTTCGGTCATCACGTCGCTCAGGTTCTCTTTCGAGACGTCCACAGCACGGGTCACGCCCATTTTGCGCGCCAAAGACAAACGGTATTCGTTCACATCGGTAATTACCACGTTACGCGCACCGACGTGTTTCGCCACCGCTGCCGCCATGATGCCAATTGGGCCCGCGCCGGATACCAGTACGTCTTCGCCAACCAGGTCGAACGACAACGCCGTATGAACCGCGTTGCCAAACGGGTCGAAGATAGACGCCAGATCGTCGGAGATATTATCCGGGATTTTGAACGCGTTGAACGCCGGGATCACCAGATATTCGGCGAAACAGCCTGGACGGTTTACGCCCACGCCCACGGTGTTGCGACACAAGTGCGTGCGACCGCCGCGACAGTTACGGCAATGACCGCAGGTGATATGCCCTTCACCGGAGACGCGATCGCCGATCTTAAAGCCCTTCACTTCCTGGCCGATACCGACCACTTCGCCGACGTATTCGTGTCCCACAACCATCGGAACCGGAATGGTTTTTTGCGACCACTGATCCCAGTTGTAGATGTGAACGTCCGTGCCGCAAATCGCGGTTTTACGGATTTTGATCAGCAGATCGTTATGACCGACTTCCGGCTCCGGCACGTCGGTCATCCAAATCCCTTCTTCCGCTTTCAGTTTGGATAACGCTTTCATCACACGTCCTCAGGCAATCACGCCCAGTTGTTTGCCGATGCGGGTAAAGGCTGCCACCGCACGCTCAATTTGTTCAGGCGAATGCGCCGCAGACATTTGGGTGCGGATACGCGCCTGACCTTTTGGCACCACCGGGAAGAAGAACCCGGTGACGTAAATCCCCTCTTTTTGCAGCTCGCGGGCAAAGTTTTGCGCCACCACCGCGTCGCCCAGCATCACCGGGATAATCGCGTGATCGGCACCGGCCAGCGTAAAGCCTGCAGCAGTCATTTGTTCGCGGAACAGACGGGCGTTGGACCACAGGCGATCGCGCAGCTCAGCACCTGATTCCACCATCTCCAGCACTTTAATGGAGGCAGAGACAATCGCCGGGGCCAGAGAGTTCGAGAACAGATACGGACGGGAGCGCTGGCGCAGCCATTCGACCACTTCCTTGCGCGCCGCGGTATAGCCGCCGGATGCGCCACCGAGCGCTTTGCCAAGCGTTCCAGTAATGATGTCCACACGGCCCATCACGTCGCAATATTCGTGGGAACCACGCCCGTTTTCGCCGACAAAACCGACTGCGTGAGAGTCATCGACCATCACCAGCGCATCGTATTTGTCTGCCAGATCGCACACGCCCTTCAGGTTGGCGATCACGCCGTCCATAGAGAACACGCCATCGGTGGCGATCAGCACATGACGAGCACCCGCTTCGCGCGCCTCTTTCAGACGCGCTTCCAGCTCTTGCATGTCGTTGTTGGCATAGCGGAAACGCTTCGCTTTACACAGGCGCACGCCGTCGATGATCGAGGCATGGTTGAGGGCGTCAGAGATAATCGCGTCTTCCGCGCCCAGCAAGGTCTCGAACAGACCACCGTTGGCGTCGAAGCAGGAAGAGTAGAGAATCGCATCTTCCATCCCGAGGAACGCCGCCAGCTTGCTCTCAAGCTGTTTGTGGCTGTCCTGGGTGCCGCAGATAAAACGCACGGAGGCCATACCAAAACCGTGGGTGTCCATGCCGTTTTTGGCAGCGGCAATCAGCTCAGGGTGATTCGCAAGACCTAAGTAGTTGTTCGCGCAAAAGTTGATCACTTTGCTGCCGTCAGCGACGGTGATGTCCGCCTGCTGTGCAGATGTGATAATACGTTCTTCTTTGAACAACCCTTCCGCGCGTGCGGTCTCGAGGTCGTTGTTTAACTGTTTGTAAAAATCACCACGCATTGCAATTCTCCAGACTCGGCAAATTTCGGCACATATTACCCAAACCTATACGTCGATACGAGATGACGCATCATCAGTTATCGTTTTTGCAGCATAAATCACGTGTACCCCTGCTGCATATCGGTGAATGGCTGAAGGGTCGCCATACTAATGATATGATATGAGTATTAGTGTTCGGGATTGCCCCGAACTCCACACTACAAAGGTTACCGTTATGATCATCGTTACCGGCGGCGCGGGCTTTATCGGCAGCAATATTATCAAAGCCCTCAATGACAAAGGCATCACCGACATTCTGGTCGTAGACAACCTGAAAGACGGCACCAAGTTTGTGAACCTGGTCGATCTGAACATCGCCGACTACATGGATAAAGAAGACTTCCTGATCCAGATTATGGCAGGGGAAGAGTTCGGCGAGATCGAAGCTATCTTCCATGAAGGTGCCTGCTCATCCACCACCGAGTGGGACGGCAAGTACATGATGGATAACAACTATCAGTACTCTAAAGAGGTTCTGCACTACTGCCTGGAGCGTGACATTCCGTTCCTGTACGCCTCTTCTGCGGCGACCTACGGCGGCCGCACCTCTGACTTTATTGAATCCCGCGAATACGAGCAGCCGCTGAACGTGTACGGTTACTCCAAATTCCTGTTCGACGAATACGTACGTCAGGTTCTGCCAGAAGCGAATTCCCAGATCGTCGGCTTCCGCTACTTCAACGTCTACGGACCGCGCGAAGGCCACAAAGGCAGCATGGCGAGCGTGGCATTCCACCTGAACACCCAGTTGAACAACGGCGAAAGCCCGAAATTGTTTGAAGGCAGCGATGGCTTCAAACGCGATTTCGTCTACGTGGGCGACGTGGCGGCAGTGAACCTGTGGTTCTGGGAAAACGGTGTCTCCGGCATCTTCAATCTGGGCACTGGTCGCGCGGAATCTTTCCAGGCCGTGGCCGACGCGGCGCTGGCTTACCATCAAAAAGGCAGCCTCGAATACATTCCATTCCCGGAAAAACTGAAAGGTCGCTACCAGGCGTTCACCCAGGCGGATCTGACTAACCTGCGTGCTGCGGGCTACGACAAGCCGTTCAAGACCGTTGCCGAAGGCGTGACGGAATATATGGCCTGGCTGAACCGCGATTCATAATCATGAGAATTCTGGTGATTGGCCCGTCCTGGGTGGGCGACATGATGATGTCGCAAAGTCTCTATCGCACGCTCAAGGCGCGCTATCCCCAGGCGATAATCGACGTGATGGCACCCGCGTGGTGCCGTCCGCTATTGTCGCGCATGCCGGAAGTCAACGAAGCAATCCCAATGCCGCTTGGCCACGGGGCGCTGGAAATTGGCGAACGCCGCAAGCTCGGGCATAGCCTGCGCGAGAAACGCTATGATCGCGCGTATGTCCTGCCGAACTCCTTTAAATCTGCCTTAGTGCCGTTCTTTGCTGGCGTGCCGCACCGCACCGGCTGGCGTGGCGAGATGCGCTACGGTCTGCTCAACGATGCGCGCGTGCTGGATAAAGCCGCCTGGCCGTTAATGGTCGAGCGTTACGTGGCACTGGCGTACGACAAAGGCGTGATGCTCTCGGCGAAAGATCTGCCGCAGCCGCTGCTGTGGCCGCAGCTGCAGGTGCATGACGGCGAAAAATCGCAGACCTGTAATGCATTTGGCCTGTCGGCAGAGCGCCCGATGATCGGCTTCTGCCCTGGTGCAGAATTCGGTCCGGCAAAGCGCTGGCCGCACTATCACTACGCCGAGCTGGCAAAACAGCTGATCGACGAAGGCTATCAGGTTGTACTGTTCGGTTCGGCGAAAGACCACGAAGCGGGCAACGAAATTCTCGCCACGCTGAGCAACGAACAGCAGGCCTGGTGCCGCAATCTGGCGGGCGAAACCCAGCTGGAACAGGCGGTTATTTTGTTGGCGGCCTGTAAAGCGGTCGTCACCAACGATTCCGGCCTGATGCACGTCGCCGCTGCGCTGAACCGCCCGCTGGTCGCGCTCTATGGCCCCAGCAGCCCAGACTTCACGCCGCCGCTGTCACATAAAGCGCGGGTGATTCGTTTGATCACCGGCTATCACAAAGTGCGCAAAGGCGATGCGGCAGAAGGTTATCACCAGAGTCTGATCGACATTACGCCGCAGCGTGTCCTCGATGAACTCAACGATCTGCTGTTGAACGATGAAGGATAACGAATGCGGGTCTTGATCGTAAAAACCTCTTCGATGGGCGATGTCCTGCACACGTTGCCGTCCCTGACGGATGCGATGCGCGCCATCCCCGGCATTCGTTTTGACTGGGTGGTGGAAGAGGGCTTCGCGCAAATCCCCACCTGGCATGAATCGGTAGACCGCGTGATCCCGGTGGCGATTCGCCGCTGGCGTAAAGCGTGGTTTTCCGCGCCGATTAAAGCCGAGCGCACAGCCTTTCGCGAAGCAATCCAGGCTCAGCACTACGATGCGATTATTGACGCCCAGGGGCTGGTCAAAAGCGCCGCGCTGGTCACACGCCTGGCGCACGGCGTCAAGCACGGTATGGACTGGCATAGCGCCCGCGAACCGCTGGCGAGCCTGTTCTATAACCGTCGTCACGCCATTGCTAAACAGCAGCACGCTGTTGAGCGCACCCGCGAGCTGTTTGCGAAAAGCCTCGGTTACACGAAACCTGAAACACAGGGCGATTACGCCATATCACAGCATTTCTTGCATGAAACGTCACCTGATGCCCAGCCGTACCTGATCTTCCTGCATGCCACGACGCGCGACGACAAGCACTGGCCAGAATCTCACTGGCGGGAATTGATCGAGATGCTTCGCAACTCAGGCCTGCGGATAAAACTCCCGTGGGGCGCACCGCACGAAGAGGCGCGAGCCAAACGTCTGGCCGAAGGATTTGATCACGTCGAGGTTCTGCCTCGCATGAAGCTCGATGGCGTTGCACAGCAACTGGCAGGAGCTACCGCCGTGGTTTCCGTCGATACGGGACTGAGCCACCTGACGGCAGCCCTCGATCGACCTAATATTACGCTTTACGGCCCAACCGATCCGGGCCTTATCGGCGGCTACGGAAAAAATCAAATTATCTGCCGCCCGAAAGATTCATCGCAGCTCAGCGACCTCAACGCCGCTGCGGTTTTTGCGCAATTAGAGCCTTTGCTGGCAGCAGAGAGAGCCTATGTCTGATTTTTTCTCCGCGGAGCGTCCGCCAAAACGCGTGCTGATCATTAAGCTGCGTCACCACGGTGACGTCCTGCTGACCTCGCCGGTCTTTACCGTGTTGAAAAAAAACTGGCCGGACGTGGAAGTTGACGCCCTGGTGTATGACGACACCCAGGCAATGCTCACCAGCCACCCGCACATTGACCAGGTGCATACCATTGGCCGCAACTGGCGTAAGCAAGGCTGGTTTGCTCAACTCCGCTTGTATCGCGCCCTGCTCAATACGCTGAAAGCGCGTCATTACGACGTACTGATTAATTTGACCGAACACTGGCACGGCGCGCGTCTGGCGCGTCGTCTGAAACCGCGCGTGTCCGTGGGCTTTAAGCCGGACAAACGCGGCGGCCTGGCGCGGCGTCGCTGGGTGAAGTCTTTCACCACGCTGTACCCAGCCATTCAGGATAACAGCCGCCATATGGTGGAAGTGAACCTCGACGCCCTGCGCCGGATTGGGATTCATCCGCAAACCGAAGAAGATAAACATACGTTGTTTGTACCCGGCGACGCGGCCGAAGCCTCGATCGCAGAGAAACTGGCCGGATTCGGTGTTGCCAGCAAATCCTACATTCTGGTGCACCCAACCTCACGCTGGATGTTCAAAGCCTGGGACATCAAAAAGCTCGCGGCGACCATCGACAACCTCGCCTCGCGCGGGCTACCGATTATCCTTTCCGCTGCACCGTCGAAAGAAGAGACGGCGTATATGGACGAGCTGCGCGCTGCGCTCAGGCAGCCGGTATTTGATTTAAGCGGTCAACTCAACCTGAAAGAGCTGGGTGCGCTGATGAAACACGCGCGGATTTACTTCGGCGTCGATTCGATGCCGATGCACCTCGCCAGCGCCGTCGGAACGCCAACCGTGGCCATCTTCGGCCCGACGGGTGCGATCAAATGGGCGCCGTGGGGCGTGAACTATCGCGTCATCACCGCAGGATTCACCTGTCAGCCGTGCGGCAAAGCGGGCTGCGGCGATGGCGGCGTGTCGGACTGCATCACGGCGATTACGCCTCAGCAGGTCCTGAGCGCCATTGATACGCTGCTGCTGGAATATCCTGCATGAAGCTGGCGATCGTTCGACAGACCTACAACCCGAACGGCGGCGCGGAGCGCTTTGTCTCCCGCGCGCTGAACGTGCTGGCGCAGGATACCGCGCTGGATGTGACGCTGATTGCCCGCCAGTGGGAAGACGCCGCGGGCTGGAACACGCTGACGGTGAATCCACCGTTTCGCAACCGCCTGGGCCGTGAATCCGGCTTTGCCGAAGCCGCCGCTGCACAGTTTGACCAATTCGACATTGTTCAGAGCCACGAACGGATTCCGGGTGCGACCATTTTTCGGGCAGGTGATGGTGTTCATGCCACCTGGCTTGAACAGTACAATCGCATTTTGTCGCCGCTGGCGCGCTGGGCGCAGTCCCTCAGCCGCTACCATCGCTATATTTTGCAGGCCGAAACGCAGATGTTTACCCATCCACAGCTGCGCAAAGTGATCTGCAATTCGCGGATGGTGCGCGACGACATCGCTCGCCGGTTTGCCCTGCCGGACGATAAATTGACGGTGATTTATAACGGCGTTGATACCCAACATTTCAGCCCTGACGTGCGTGCACTGTCGCAGCGCGACGCGTGGGGAATCCCGCACAATGCGCCGGTGCTGGCGTATGTCGGTTCCGGTTTTAGCCGCAAAGGTGTGGCGACGGCGCTGCGCGCTATTGTGCCGCATCCTGACGTCTGGCTGCTGATCGCCGGGCGCGATAAGCACGCACGCAAATTCGAAAAACTGGCTCAGACGCTCGGCGTGGCGTCTCGCGTACGTTTCCTTGGGCCGGTCGCCGATGTGCGTCAGGTGTATGGCAGCGCCGATGCACTGATCCTGCCGACGCTTTACGATCCCTTCCCAAATGTCTGCGTCGAAGCGCTGGCCTGTGGTCTGCCGCTGCTGACCAGCCACGGCTGCGGTGCGGCGGAGTGGATCGAAGAAGGCGTTAACGGCTGGGTGCGCGATGCGCTGGACAGCAACGGCTACCAGCAGGTGGTCGGTGAATGGCTTAAAGGCCGGGAACTGGGCCGGGATTATTCAGCAGCGGCGCGTGCCACTGCTGAACCTTATACCCTGGAAAGAATGGCAAAAGAGTTACAGTCGCTCTATCAGGATCTGCTGCGCTGAGCGGCGTTGGAGAAAACCTTCTCCATCGCATCGAGCATACATTCGCGGGTGAAATGGGCGCACAGGTAGTCGTATCCCTGCTGCGCCAGCGTCTCGCGAAGATTTGCATCGTCATACAGTTTCACAATCGCTTCTTCCAGCGCAGATTCATCGCGCTGCGCAATCAATAACCCGGTTTTACCGTCGATCACCGCATCCGCTGTTCCACCGGCATCGGTAGCAATGGTTGCAATGCGCGAAGCCAGCGACTGCAAGACGCCCTGAGGCACGCCTTCCATATCGTGCGAAGGGCTGAGGGCAATATCAAACGCCGGGAACCAACGCTCCGGATCGCTGCGATGCCCGGCCAACAGCACCCGCTGCTGTAAACCTAAACCGGTGATTTCCTGTTCCAGCGTCGCTTTATGCGGCCCTTCGCCGACAATGGCCAGCTTAATGCGCGGGTTGTCGATCTTTGCCAACGCACGCAGCAGCACGCTGTGGCCTTTGTTTGGGCGCAGATGCGACACCACGCCGAGCCAAAAATCATCCTGCGTTAATCCGCAATGCTCACGGGCCTGTTGTTTATCGGCGGGATGAAAACGTTGCGTGTCCACGCCGCTTGGGACTGAGGTGCTTTGCGCCATTGGCACACCGATATCCGCAACCTGATGGCGCAGCGCTTCGCCCGTAGTTACGATATGGGCGCAGGCGGTGCGAAACAGCCAGCGGGTTGTCCAGTTTTTGCGCGGCACGCCTGAGGCATGGCGAGTACGCACCAGCGGCACCGGATTTGAGAGCGTCAGATTGGCGAGTGCCACCAGCCAGGTATCAGCAGAATTGTGACTATTGATGACATCAATAGAATGCCGATTGTTTTTTAACCAGGTGCGCAGCAATTGCAGGTTTTTAAGGTTTTTGCGCTTTAGCGGCATCGTCACCACCGTTAGTCCCGCTTCACGGGCTAAAGCGTGTAGCGGCGCGGTATCCGGGCAAAGAATCGTCACCTGATGACCACGCTGAATCAGCCCTAACGATTCGTTAATAATGCGCAGAGGCTGCCCGCCTTTGCCACCGTCTGCTTCAGTGTGAACAATATGCATACATTTCCTGTCAGTAGGCCGAAACCGGACTCGTCCGGGCATTATATACGTTGCAGGCACTGGAATGCACAAAGTCAGTATTCAGCACGAAGTCGCAGATTATTCTTGCTTACAAACATTGTCCTTCTGTCGTTAAAGCTTCTGTGGTACTTTTCTCTCGCTTTTATTCCCATCGGGAATCCGTGGAATTATCGTATCGCATTGTTAACTAACCGGTATAAAAGCCTAAATTCTTAACCAGTACCATAAATATGACAAATATTCGCAACATCCTGACGGGCCTTTTAGTACCGGCTGTACTGGCTTTATGTTTTATCTGGCCAATTCCGAATGACCAGCTACCTTTCCACCGCAATGGCCTGATCTATCCCATCATCGCAGTGGCATTGGGTCTCTTTTTTAGCTCAGCCTCAGCCAAAAAAAATCTTGAGTTCAAAAAAATCAAGTTCGTTCTTATTACGGTATGGGTTTTAACTTTCTATATCCTGATAAACGGCTTTTTTGTTGCACCTGATATTAAAGAGATGGTCTCTACCTGGGACGGCCAATGGTTGCGCCCGGTGCTGCTTTTCTGCGCAGGCCTGGTGTTATTACCTGCCATTCAACGCCAGTATCCTTCTATTTCAGCCTCCCGATATTTCACGCTGATTGTCCTCTTTTTCTGGGGCGTCGTGTGCATCCATTTGCTGGATACAGTCTGGCTCTACTGGCGCGATGGCGTGATTCACTGGGGCGAAACGCGGATTGTTTATAACCGCACGCGCATGAGCTTCCAGGTGAACATGATCACCGGATTCCTGATAGCGGAACTCCTCGCTCGCGGCTTGATGCACCAGCGTTTTTTACGTCTGAAAACGCCGTTCCTGGCCTTCATGCTGCTCTGTAACCTGATTTGTACTGCCTTAGTGGATACTCGTTGGGGCACCATCGGCCTGGTCGGAAGCTTATTCTCGACGTTTATTCTGTTAAGCCTGCACAGCATGAGACGCAGCCGGGTCATTTTCACAGCTGGGATGTTATTCATCATTCTCATCGCCTCAGCATTACTCGGTTATGCATCCTGGAAAACCGATCCCCGCTGGCAGAGTCTGGAAAGCGATGCGGTGACTGGCTGGAATGCGCCTTTCACCAGTTTTTGCTATAACAAAACCAATGGGACCTTACCGCGTAACGACGAAGGTCGCCCAATGAACCATTCCAATGGCTGCCGCGCCAGCTACTTCCATCAGGGCTGGAAACTGGTCGCTGAACATCCTGCTGGCATGGGCCCACGCAAAGAAGCGTTTCGTTACGTACTGCGCCGCGATACTCAGGATAACCGGATCAATATTCCCCATAGCCACTATGGCTTAATTGAGTTTGGTATTCAGAACGGGTTTGCCGGCATTGCTGGCTGGCTGATTCTGCTGGCGGGCTGCTGGTACGTTGGCTGGCGTGAGTTCCGCCATGGCAATACCATGTTGGGGATGTTCTTGCTGCTGTTCACGATTGGTTTCTTCTCCAGAACCATGGTCGACCACAACCTGAAAGACCACTATCTGGAGCAATATATGCTTTTGACCGGGCTACTGATCGGGATGTGCGCACTGCGTACTGAAAAAACAAAAGAACCGAATTCCTGAGCATAATTTCCTTGCGCCGATGCTAATGGCATCGGCGCACTCATTTCCATCCGAACTCTTTAGCCAGCCGGCTGTCGAAATGCCATCGCACGCTACGGTTGAACACGTTGATCGCGGCTATACTGCGGAATAATACGGAGCAAGCATGTCTGGAACGCCTCAATTAAGCCTCATCGTCGCTGTTTATAACGGCGAACCCTTCCTGAGCGCTTTTTTTGACAGCATTAAGAAACAGAACCTGGAAAGCCTCGAACTGATCGTGGTGAATGACGGTTCCACTGATGGTTCTGCGGAAATTATCGCGCGCTACGCCAGTGAATTCAGCGACTTTCAGGTGATTGACCAGCCCAACGGCGGTGTTTCTGCTGCGCGTAATACGGGTCTGGCAGTCGCGAAAGGGGAATATGTCGCGTTCCCTGACATCGACGATGTTATCTATCCGGGAATGTATCCGCGTTTGCTGGAGATCGCCTATGCGGGCGATCTGGACGTCGCCACCTGCAACGGAACCTATATATACGATGACGGTCGTCCGTCGAAAAAGATTTTTCCGTCTGACAAGCTGGCGTCCACGGGTGTTCTGGATGGCCCAACGTGGCTGCAAATGGCGCTGGAATCACGCAAGTTCCTGCATGTGACCTGGCTGAATATTTATCGCCATGCCTTTATCAAAGAGCAGGGTTTTACCTTCGAACACGGTCTACGCCACCAGGATATCCCGTGGACGACAGAGGTACTGCTGACCGCCAAACGCGTGCAGTATGTGGATGAAGTTTTTTATGATTATCTGATCCACTCGGCCTCGGTTTCCCATACACCGGGTACTGACGATACGCGGATGCGCTCATCTCGCCACTATATGAAAATACTGGAAATGCTGGAGGCCATTAATCTGCGCCATCCGGAACAGGTGAAGCGCGTCCCAGCCTGCCACTGGCAAATTGCCAAAGAGGGCCTCGGCATCCTGCACAGCATCAACAATATCGAAGACATCGCGAAAAAGCGTGAAATCACGCAAGAGCTTTTTGATCGCGGTATCTGGACGATGATCTGGCAAAATGCACGCGGGCTACGTCAACGCTGGCGTCTGGGACGTCGCTATTTTCGTCTTAAAAAAATTCTCGGCTAACGGATATTATGAGCAAACTCAAACTACACGCAGTTTCACGCGCCGATTTTATTGCTAAAAACTACGCAGATTTTCAAACGTTGCTGGATAACCGCGTAAACCCGGATAGCATTCCTGAGCGTTTTTACTGCGGTGGCCGTGGTGGATGGACTTTCCAGACCACGCTGGCACTGAAGCATTATTATGGCGATGACATTGAGTGTTCATTCGGCTCAGAGTGCCGGGCTGATGCCATCAATCTGATGCACAACGATGATTTTGGCTCACGCGTTAAACCGTGGCGTGGAGTGACCGTAGTCGCTCGCGCTGACCGTCCACCTGTCGTTGGCGCAGATGTCGTGGTCGATCAAAATCCAGAAGTCGACGGCCACAGCAACCGAATTTTTGTGCCTTACTGGCCGCAGCCAGGCGTTAAGCCGCGCGAGCGTACCGATGAAACCGTGAAAACCGTCGCTTTCTTTGGTCGCGTCGACAGTTTCCCGTCAGAGTATCGTGAAGGCAATTTCAAGCAACGCCTGGCAGAGCAGGGCATTGAACTGCGAATTTCGTTTGATAACTGGACGAACTATCAGGACGTCGATGTGTGTATCAGCTTCCGTAAATCGCATGACCATAAACTCGCCCGTAAACCTGCCAGCAAGCTGATTAACAGCTGGCTGGGAAAAACGGTGATGGTCTGTGACGACGAACCCTCTTACCGCGCCATTCGCGAAAGCGAGCTGGATTACCTGATTGCCAAAAACCCTGACGAAGCGTTTGAGGCGATTATGCGCTTAAAAAATTCTCCTGAGCTGTATCGTCAGATGCGTGAGCAGGGTGATAAACGTCTGCAGGTCTATTCCCGTGAAGCGGTTGCCGCACGCTGGTATGCCCTGTTTGAGGATATCTGGCGTAAAGGATTGCACAATCGCCCCACACTGGTTCGCGCACTGCGCTTCGGATTGGGTAAAGCCATTCGTCCGCTGACTAAAAAGTTCTGAGTTGGATTGAGTCTGAACATGTTCAAAACATCTACATCATCACTCACACCGCGCCGCAATGTGATGCGCACGCTGGTGTTGACGCTGGCTTTCCTGGTGCTGTTTTCGCTTTCCGAAATCATCATTTTATTAAAAGACCACGTTTACCAACCGAAGGCTGGGGACATCTCGCTTTATCTGATCATTTCGCTGTTAGCGGCCGTGAGCGCACGTTTCTTCCTCACGCGGCTTCTGCTGGCAGTCACATTTATTGTGCAGATCTCAGAAGCGGTCTATTACCAGTTTTACGGTCAATTCTACGGCCCGAGCGAAGTCTGGCTGGCTTTTGTTGAAACCAAAGACATCGCCAGTGGGATCACCGACAGCCTCGGTTCGCTGGGCATCTACTTTGCGATCATGATCGTTGCAGTGGTATTTGCACTGGTCTTTACCCGCCGAATGGCCCCGCAGTGGCACAAATGGCTCGCGATGCCGTGTCTACTGGCTATTATGGTCATGTTCGCGGGTCAGTTTTACAAAGCGGTCGACGGGCAGATGTATAAATTCAACCCTGATCTGCGTCATTCTCTGCTGCGTAACGGTTTGTCTGCGATGAGCTTTAGCGCCATGCGCCTGATCCCGGAAGCCCTTTCTGGCGAAAACCAGAGCGTCACGCATTACGAACCGTATCAGGTCACGCCGGTAGAAGGCACGCACGCAGGAAAGTACTCAATAATCCTGGCGATTGGCGAAAGTCTGAACCCGCATCACGTCAGTGCTCTGGGCTACGAGCGTGATACCACGCCTGAACTGAAAGCGCTGATGCAACAGTATCAGGGCACCGGTCGCCTGATTGTCTCTAACGCCGTGTCAACGCGCGTTGCCATTCCGATGCTGGTGAATAACCTGCGCGAACCGGATAACTACGGCGCGTATAAATCGAAATCGACCAATATCTTTGCCAATGCGAAAAAACAGGGCTATCAGACCGCATTCATCTCGGCGCAAGGTCTGGAAGGGCTGAGTAACTGGATTGGCATACACGATATTGATCTGTGGGAGGATACGCAGATTCGCCCGGCTCCAGATGTCGGTGCAGATGTGGTCCTGACGCCTTCCGTCGAAAAAGCCACGCTGGACTGGGACAAGCCGTTCCTGATGGTGCTCAACAGCCGCGCACCGCATATCCCTTACGAGCGCAACATTCCGCAGGGCTTTGCGAAATTCTCCACGCCACGCCTGAGCGATGACGTCGCACAGAAGAAAAATGAGTACGACGATGCCGTTCGCCTTTACGACAAAGAGTTAGCCTCCGCAATCCGTACGACGATGGCTAAGTCCAAATTGCCGGTACTGGTCTTTATCACCTCAGATCACGGCGAACGTGTGGGTGACGGTGGGCTGTTCGGCCACTCCGTTGTCGAAATGCCGATTGCGCAGGTGCCATTCCTCTATTTCAGTAACGATCCGGCGTATTCGATGAATGCGATTAGCCCGCAAATGCCGTTAAACCACTTCCAGGTGGCGACGCTTATCAACAAAATGCTGGGCTATTCGGTCAACAACCCGAATCAAAAAGACGACAGCTTCTTCATCACCGGCGGTGATATTCGCGGCCTGTCGGAGCGTGTGACCTATCATCTGAATGCGCTTCCTGAAGCGGAGCGTTAATCCGCAAGAGATAAAACGGGCAAGCAATTGCCCGTTTTTTTTGCCCTAAATGAACGTAACACAGTCAACCGGGCGAGCAAAAACGCCAAAGAGATAGCTTTAACCCGCCTAAATGCTTAGAATTTGCCCGCCGAAACTAAAAAACGGATAATCGCTTGGAATTGTTGTATACCGCCCTGCTCTACATTATTCAGCCACTGGTGTGGCTGCGACTGCTGCTTCGTAGCCGTAAAGCGCCTGCGTATCGAAAACGCTGGGCTGAACGCTATGGCTACTGCCGCAATAAAGTCGCCCCGGACGGTATTTTGCTGCATTCCGTTTCTGTCGGCGAAACGCTGGCGGCGATCCCACTGGTCCGCGCATTGCGCCACCGCTATCCTTCATTGCCGATTACCGTCACAACAATGACCCCAACCGGCTCAGAACGTGCCATGTCGGCCTTCGGTAAAGACGTGCATCACGTCTACCTACCCTACGATTTACCCTGCGCCATGAACCGTTTCCTTAACACCGTGCGCCCGAAGCTGGTGATCGTGATGGAAACCGAACTGTGGCCGAATATGATTTCCGCTCTGCATGCCCGTAAAATTCCGCTGGTTGTCGCCAACGCGCGCCTGTCGGAACGTTCGGCTAAAGGGTATGGCAAGCTGGGCAGTTTTATGCGTCGCTTGTTGTCTAAAATTACGTTGATTGCCGCCCAGAACGAAGAAGACGGCGCGCGATTCATCTCGCTGGGACTGAAGCGCAACCAACTCGCCGTCACCGGCAGTCTGAAATTTGATATTTCCGTCACGCCAGAACTCGCTGCCCGCGCCGTCACGCTGCGCCGCCAGTGGGCTCCACGCCGCCAGGTCTGGATTGCCACCAGTACTCACGACGGCGAAGAAGAGATTATCCTGCAGGCGCATCGTAAGCTGCTGGAGAAATTCCCCGATTTGCTGCTGATTCTGGTTCCTCGCCATCCGGAGCGCTTCAAAGACGCGCGTGAAATGGTGCAGAAAGCCGGATTTAGCTTCATCCTGCGCAGCAGCGGTGAGATCCCGTCCGGCAGCACTCAGGTGGTGATTGGCGATACGATGGGCGAACTGATGCTGTTGTACGGAATTGCCGATCTGGCCTTCGTGGGTGGAAGCCTGGTTGAGCGCGGTGGTCACAACCCGCTGGAGCCGGCCGCACACGCCATTCCAGTGCTGATGGGGCCACACACATTTAACTTCAAAGATATCTGCGCTAAATTGCAGCAAGCCGATGGCTTAATTACCGTAACTGACGCGGATTCGGTGGTGAAAGAAGTGTCGACTCTGCTCACCGACGAAGATTACCGCCTGTGGTACGGCCGCCATGCCGTCGAAGTACTGCATCAGAATCAGGGCGCACTGACCCGTCTGCTGCAACTTCTGCAACCTTATCTGCCTCAGCGGAGCCATTAATGTCAAAGCGTCTGTCGGTCGTGATGATCGCCAAAAACGCCGCTGACCTGCTTCCGGAGTGCCTGGCCTCTGTTGCCTGGGCCGACGAAATCGTCCTCCTCGATTCAGGAAGCCGCGACCACACCGTTGACGTCGCACGCACCGCAGGTGCAAAGGTTTTTGTCGATACGGACTGGCAAGGCTATGGCATTCAGCGCCAGCGCGCGCAATCTTTTGCCACCGGTGACTATGTGCTGATGATCGATACCGACGAGCGCGTGACACCGGAATTACAGCAATCCCTTCAGTCCGTTCTGACGTCACCACAGCCCGGAGCTGTTTACAGCATCGCTCGTCGTAACTATTTCCTCGGGCGCTTTATGCGCCACAGCGGCTGGTATCCCGATCGGGTAATGCGTCTTTATGAGCGTGAACGTTATCAGTACAACAGCAATCTGGTGCATGAATCGCTGGACTGCGCGCACGCCGAGGTAATTAACCTGCAAGGCGATTTGCGCCACCTCACCTGCCGGGACTTTGCCAGCTTCCAGCGCAAACAGCTCAGCTATGCAACCGCATGGGCACAGGAACGCCACCAGCGCGGCAAGAAGGCGTCGCTGGCAGGAATCTTCGCTCACACACTGGGGGCATTTCTGAAGACGCTGATATTGCGCGCAGGCATTCTGGATGGCAAACAGGGCTGGTTACTGGCGGTGGTGAATGCACAGTATACTTTCAATAAATACACCGAGCTGTGGGCATTGAACCGCGGCTACTCAGAGAAAGCGTGAGCCATGAGCACAAAAGCGATTTATCCGGGTACCTTCGATCCGATTACCAATGGTCATCTTGATATCGTCACCCGCGCGGCCAGTATGTTCGACCGGGTGATTCTGGCCATTGCCGCCAGCCCAAGTAAAAAACCGATGTTTGATTTGGATGAACGCGTCGCGTTGGCAACCGCTGCCATTGCACATCTGCCGAATGTAGAAGTGATGGGATTTAGCGATCTGATGGCCAACTTCGCCCGCGCACAGCAGGCCAATATCTTGATTCGCGGGCTGCGTGCCGTCGCTGATTTTGAATATGAAATGCAGCTGGCGCACATGAACCGTCATCTGATGCCGGAACTCGAAAGTGTGTTCCTGATGCCGTCGAAAGAGTGGTCGTTTATTTCATCGTCACTGGTGAAAGAGGTGGCGCGCCACGAGGGGGATGTGACGCACTTCCTGCCTGCAAACGTCCATCAGGCGTTGATAAATAAGCTCAAGTAACTTACTTCTGGCACTGGCGGCAGTAAAATGTCGCCCGCTGCGCATGTTTCGACGCCACAATCGGCGTACCACACACCCGGCACGGCTCCCCTTTTCGACCATACACCTGCAATTCCTGGGCAAAATAGCCCGGTTTCCCGTCGCTTTGCAGGAAATCCTTCAGCGTGGTTCCCCCTTGCTCAATTGAGCGCAACAGGACCGCTTTAATCACTTTTACCAGCAGCTCACACTCGCTGTCAGAGAGCGAAGAGGCAAGCCTGTCAGGGTGGATACCGGCGGCAAAAAGTGATTCGCTGGCATAAATGTTACCGACGCCCACCACCAGTTTGTTATCCATCAGCCAGGGCTTGATTGGTGTTTTCTTCTTAGCGCACTTCGCCTTCAGGTATTCAGCGTTAAACGCCGGGCTGAGCGGCTCAGGACCCAGATGAGCCAGAACGCTGTGCCCTTCGAGTTCTTTAGTCCACAGCCATGCGCCAAAGCGTCGCGGATCGGTGTAACGCAACACTTTACCGTTGCTCATCACCAAATCGACGTGGTCGTGTTTCTCAGCGGGTAACTCTTGCGTGAGGATACGCAGGCTTCCGGACATTCCCAGGTGGATGATAATCCAGCCGTCGGGCAATTCCAGCAGCAGGTACTTGGCGCGACGCTGCACGCTGAGCACGGGCTTATCACTGAGAGCGTGGATCTCATCGGAAACAGGCCAGCGCAGGCGACCATTGCGAACGATAGCATGAAGAATGGTTGCGCCTACCAGATGCGGCTCTATCCCGCGACGGCTGGTTTCTACCTCAGGTAATTCAGGCATGTTTCCTCCATTGAGATACACAGAATGCAAAAAACCCCGCGATTGCGGGGTTTTTCTTCAAAGAACTCTAAAATTATTTAATTTTAGCTTCTTTGTACAGTACGTGCTGACGGACAACTGGATCGAACTTTTTCAGTTCCAGTTTTTCCGGTTTAGTACGCTTGTTCTTCGTGGTGGTGTAGAAGTGACCTGTACCAGCAGAAGAAACCAGCTTGATTTTCTCACGAATACCTTTAGCCATGATTTATTTCCTCGTTAAGTACTTAGTACTTTTCGCCACGGGCACGCAGTTCGGACAGAACTGTATCGATGCCTTTCTTATCAATAACACGCATACCTTTAGCAGATACACGCAGGGTGACAAAACGCTTCTCGCTCTCAACCCAGAAACGGTGAGAGTGCAGGTTCGGCAGGAAACGGCGTTTAGTCGCGTTCAGTGCGTGGGAACGGTTGTTACCGGTCACCGGACGCTTGCCAGTAACTTGGCAGACTCGGGACATGTCTATTCTCCAAAAATCAAATTAGCTCGAGCTTCGTATGGGGTATCGGCGCCTCGTCAGGCTTTACAGCCCGGTCATCGCGGTTCTAAGCGAACTCTCGATTGCCAGGCCCAAATGCCAAACCCGAGATTCTCAAAGGTGGCGTAGTATACGCTGACTCGACGATGTGCTCAAGTCCCGAACAGACAAAGATCCCGATGGATCGCGCGAAATGGTCTAAATCCAACCATGTTCGGCAAAAGAAACATACTCTCCACGACCGATAACTAAATGGTCAAGCACACGAATGTCCATGAATTGACAGCATTTGATGATACGTTCAGTGATCTCTTTGTCAGCTTGACTCGGTTTAGCGCAACCCGAGGGGTGATTATGCGCGAGGATCACGGCGGCTGCATTCACTTTTATCGCTTCACGCACAATTTCTCGCGGATGAACCTCTACGTGACTCAATGTGCCGGAAAACAGACGGCTGTGTTTTAGCACCCGATTTTGGTTATCAAGAAAGATCACCATAAAGATCTCACGCTCCGCATCAGAGAGCTGGCTTTGCAAGAAATCCCTCGTCATTTCAGGGCTTAACAGGGGATTATCCTCCAGCATACGCACGCTGTGGTAGCGCCTTGCCAGCTCGGCTATCCCTTTAAGCTGAGCATACTTGGCGACACCAATTCCTTCGACATGCTTAAATTCTGGCAGTTCAGCAGTCAGCAAACCGTACAGCGAGCCAAAATGCTGCAAAAGCTCTTGTGACAACACAAACACACTCTTCCCTGGCGTACCGGTACGTAGAAAAAGCGCCAGCAGCTCGGCATCGGTCAGTGATGTAATGCCGTATTGCAGCATTTTTTCTCGCGGTAGTAATAGCGGCAACGTGAAATCCATATCCCTTCTCCCTGCTTTTCGATCATGCTGACACAGGAATCCTTGTCGTTCGACAGGCACCTTTCGTTCTTGCGTAACGCCTCGCAAAGTGAAGCACGCACAAAATCACGCCACTTTTTGGATTGTGATAAAATGCCCGCTCTCTGGTGAAACCCAACAGGAAAGAATCATGATGAGCCTGGCCGGTAAAAAAATCGTCCTCGGCGTGAGCGGCGGCATTGCTGCCTATAAAGCGCCGGATCTGGTGCGCCGTTTGCGCGAACGCGGGGCCGACGTGCGGGTCGCAATAACCGAAGGCGGCAAAGCCTTTATCACGCCACTGAGCCTGCAGGCCGTTTCGGGATATCCGGTATCTGACAGCCTGCTTGACCCTGCTGCCGAAGCCGCGATGGGCCATATTGAGTTAGGGAAATGGGCCGACCTGGTTATCCTTGCCCCCGCAACGGCGGATTTAATCGCGCGCGTCGCGGCTGGAATGGCGAACGACCTGGTCTCCACCATTTGCCTGGCTACACCTGCCCCGGTCGCGGTTGTCCCGGCGATGAATCAGCAGATGTACCGCAACGCAGCCACTCAGCATAATCTTGAGATTCTTTCCTCTCGCGGTCTGCTGATCTGGGGCCCGGATAGCGGCAGCCAGGCCTGTGGCGACATTGGCCCCGGCCGTATGCTGGACCCCCTTGCCATCGTCGATATGGCCGCCGCCCATTTCGCCCCTGTCAACGACCTGCAACATCTCAACATCATGATTACGGCGGGGCCAACGCGCGAACCACTGGATCCCGTGCGTTACATCACCAACCACAGCTCCGGTAAAATGGGCTTTGCCATTGCTGCGGCAGCGGCGAAACGCGGGGCAACGGTCACGCTGGTAAGCGGGCCGGTCTCGTTACCGACACCAGCGTTGGTGCAGCGTATTGATGTGACGACGGCGCTGGAAATGGAAGCCGCTGTTCAGGCTCACGCTCAGAAACAGCAAATATTTATCGGCTGTGCGGCCGTTGCTGATTACCGTGCAGAAACCATTGCCGATGCGAAAATCAAAAAGCAAGGCGATGAATTAACAATAAAAATGGTGAAAAACCCCGATGTTGTTGCCGGTGTTGCCTCACTAAAAAGCCATCGACCTTACGTCGTTGGATTTGCCGCTGAAACGAATAATGTGGAAGAATATGCCCGTCAAAAACGCATCAGCAAAAATCTCGATTTGATTTGCGCGAACGATGTTTCGCTGGCGGCGCAAGGATTTAACAGCGACAGCAATGCTCTGCACCTTTTCTGGCAGGATGGAGATAAAGTCTTACCGCTTGAGCGCAAGGAACTCCTGGGCCAACAATTACTGGACGAGATCGTTACCCGTTATGATGAAAAAAATCGACGTTAAGATTCTGGACCCGCGTGTTGGTCAGCAATTCCCGCTACCAACTTATGCCACAACCGGTTCTGCGGGTCTTGACCTGCGCGCCTGTCTCGACGATGCCGTAGAATTGGCTCCTGGCGCTACCACGCTTATCCCGACTGGTCTTGCGATTCACATTGCCGACTCGTCACTGGCCGCTGTCATCCTGCCGCGCTCAGGTCTGGGCCATAAGCATGGCGTGGTGCTGGGAAATTTGGTTGGACTTATCGATTCTGATTACCAGGGCCAACTGATGGTTTCTGTCTGGAACCGTGGTCAAGATAGCTTCACCATTGAGCCAGGCGAACGTATCGCACAGATGGTCTTTGTGCCGGTAGTTCAGGCTGAATTTAATCTGGTGGAAGATTTTGACGCCACCGATCGCGGCGAAGGCGGCTTCGGCCATTCAGGGCGCAAATAAGCCCACGATACGCATCTCACAGCGTCATAACGCGATAACATACCGCAAACGACAGTTTGCGGTCGCTGCGTGGATGCCAGCCGTAAAGCGCTTATTTTCAGGGGTATTTTGTAACATGGCAGAAAAACAAACCGCGAAAAGGAATCGTCGCGAAGAAATACTTCAGTCTCTGGCTCTGATGCTTGAATCCAGTGATGGTAGTCAACGCATCACCACCGCAAAACTGGCGGCCTCTGTGGGCGTGTCAGAAGCGGCGCTGTATCGTCATTTCCCCAGCAAAACGCGGATGTTTGATAGCCTGATCGAATTTATCGAAGACAGTCTGATCACCCGTATCAATCTGATTTTAAAAGACGAGAAAGACACCACCTCGCGCTTACGTCTGATTGTGCTGTTGATTCTGGGCTTTGGTGAGCGTAATCCGGGTTTGACCCGCATTTTGACGGGTCACGCGCTGATGTTTGAGCAGGACAAGCTTCAGGGGCGCATCAATCAGCTTTTTGAACGCATCGAAGCCCAGCTGCGCCAGGTTCTGCGTGAAAAGAAAATGCGTGAAGGCGAAGGATATGTCACTGACGAAACCTTACTGGCCGGGCAGCTTCTGGCTTTTTGCGAAGGTATGCTCTCGCGCTTTGTACGCAGCGAGTTTAAATATCGCCCAACGGATGATTTTGACACCCGCTGGCCGTTAGTTGCCGCTCAGTTACAGTAATATTTTTGCCGGAAGGCGGCGACGCCTTATCCGGCCTACGTGAATCGTAGGCCCGGTAAGCGCAGCGCCACCGGGCAATTCAGTCAAACGCCAAACTCTTCCCGATACGCCCGCACTGACGCCAGGTGATCCGCCATCTCAGGTTTTTCTTCCAGATAAGCAATCAAGTCTTTCAGGGTGATAATCGATGCCACTGTGCAGCTGTAATCGCGTTCAACTTCCTGAATCGCTGAAATTTCGCCGCGACCACGTTCCTGACGGTCCAGAGAGATTAATACTCCCGCAAGCGTCGCGCCATTAGCCTGAATAATCTCCATGGATTCACGGATTGCAGTTCCGGCGGTGATCACATCGTCCACCAGCATTACTCGCCCTTGCAGCTCGCTACCGACCAGATTGCCACCTTCGCCGTGCGTTTTAGCTTCTTTGCGGTTAAAGCAGTACGGCACATCGCGATCGTGGTGCTCAGCTAACGCTACCGCGGTGGTTGTCGCAATCGGAATACCCTTGTAAGCCGGACCAAACAACAAATCGAAATCAATCCCGGAATCCACCAACGCTTCGGCGTAGAAGCGGCCTAACAAGGCCAGATCGCGCCCGGTATTAAACAGGCCGGCATTGAAGAAATAGGGGCTTTTGCGCCCGGATTTCAGCGTAAATTCGCCGAACTTAAGTACCTGCTTGTTAAGCGCAAACTCAATAAACTGGCGCTGATAGGGTTTCATGGATTTGCTCCTCATTAACTTTTCTACGGACAAAAAAAAGGGCGACAACGTCGCCCTTAAATCAATTTTCTAACGCCGCTTTCTGCGCCGCGACAATGGATTCGATTCCCCCTCGGGCTAACGCCAGCAAGGTAAGAAGTTCTTCGTGGGTGAACGGCTCGCCTTCTGCCGTGCCCTGCACTTCAATAATACGACCGTCTTCGGTCATCACCACGTTCATGTCGGTTTCTGCTGCTGAGTCTTCAACGTACTCGAGATCGCAAAGGGCTTCACCCTTCACAATCCCAACGGAGACTGCGGCAACCATCCCTTTCATTGGGTTGGTTTTGAGCTTTCCTGCGGCAACCAGTTTGTTCAACGCATCGGCTAACGCCACACACGCGCCGGTAATAGACGCGGTACGCGTACCGCCATCGGCCTGAATCACGTCGCAGTCCAGGGTAATGGTAAATTCGCCGAGAGTTTTGAGGTCAACGGCTGCGCGCAGTGCGCGAGCAATCAGACGCTGAATTTCCATCGTACGACCGCCCTGTTTCCCTTTTGCCGCTTCGCGAGCGTTACGGGTGTGGGTTGCACGAGGAAGCATGCCATATTCAGCAGTGATCCAGCCTTGCCCCTGGCCTTTCAGAAAACGCGGAACGCCTTCGTCGATAGAGGCGGTGCACAGCACTTTGGTGTCACCGAATTCAACAAGTACGGAGCCTTCAGCGTGAATTGTATAGTTACGGGTCAGGGTGACGGGGCGCACCTGATTGGCGCTACGGCCTGCTGGACGCATGATGATATCTCCGGCTTGAAACGAATGTGGCTGCGCATTATACGGATTAAACGCGCTTATTCCTATCCTGACAAAGCCCCGAAAGCTATAATCCCCCCATCTCACCTCCAAAAACGGACATGTCTATGATTCGCAGTATGACCGCCTACGCCCGGCGTGAAATCAAGGGTAGCTGGGGTAGCGCTACCTGGGAAATGCGCTCGGTAAACCAGCGCTATCTGGAAACCTATTTCCGTATGCCGGAGCAATTCCGTAGCCTTGAGCCGGTCGTCCGCGAACGCATTCGTGCTCGCCTGACGCGCGGTAAAGTGGAATGTAACCTGCGTTTTGAACCCGATGCGAGCGCACAAGGGGAGCTGATCCTCAATGAAAAACTGGCTAAGCAGCTGGTAAATGCCGCGAACTGGGTCAAGATGCAGAGTGACGAAGGTGAAGTTAACCCTGTTGATATCCTGCGCTGGCCGGGTGTGATGGCTGCGAGAGAGCAAGATCTGGATGCCATCACCACAGAAATTATGGGTGCGCTGGATGGCGCTCTGGATGACTTCATTATCGCCCGTGAAACTGAAGGTCAGGCGCTTAAAGCGATGATTGAACAGCGTCTTGAAGGCGTTAGCGCAGAAGTCCTGAAAGTCCGTGCTCATATGCCTGAAGTTCTGCAGTGGCAGCGCGAACGCCTGCTCGCCAGACTGGAAGACGCCGAAGTCCAGCTTGAAAATACCCGCCTGGAGCAAGAACTGGTCCTGATGGCGCAGCGCGTTGACGTGGCTGAAGAGCTGGACCGTCTGGAAGCTCACGTGAAAGAGACCTACAACATTCTGAAGAAAAAAGAAGCTGTGGGCCGTCGCCTCGATTTTATGATGCAGGAATTTAACCGCGAATCGAACACGTTGGCCTCCAAATCAATCAATGCTGAAGTCACGACTTCCGCGATTGAACTGAAAGTGCTGATTGAGCAGATGCGCGAGCAGATTCAGAACATCGAGTAATCGTATGGGTAGCTCACCGCGAGCTACCCATTATTTTTTCTCATGGATGAAAACCACCTTCACTCATAACAATCCTTATTTAGTGCAACAAAAACCCAATCAATAAATTAGTTTAACTAAGCCAAATAGCTTCGCCTTAGAAAATCTCAATCGTGATCTCCCCCACAAAAGGCTACTCTGCCGCCAGTTTTTCTGGAGGCGATAATGCTGTTACATATTCTTTATCTGGTTGGTATCACAGCCGAGGCGATGACTGGCGCCTTGGCTGCCGGACGTCGACGTATGGACACTTTCGGAGTGATCATTATCGCAACCGCAACGGCACTGGGCGGCGGATCTGTTCGCGATATCTTATTGGGGCACTACCCACTCGGCTGGGTCAAACATCCTGAATATGTGGTGATCGTTGCCGTCGCTGCTGTGCTGACCACCATTGCAGCCCCTGTCATGCCTCATCTACGACGTCTGTTTCTGGTACTGGACGCATTAGGTCTAATTGTGTTTTCCATTATTGGCGCACAAATCGCGCTGGATATGGGAGAAGGTCCAATCATCGCCACCATCGCCGCTGTCGTAACGGGCGTATTTGGCGGCGTGTTGCGCGATATGTTCTGTAAACGCATTCCACTGGTGTTCCAGAAAGAGCTTTATGCCGGGATTTCCTTCGCATCAGCAGTGTTGTATATCGCCTTGCAGCATTATGTTTCAAGCCATGATGTCGTTGTCATCGCGACATTGCTTTTCGGTTTTACCGCGCGACTGTTGGCGCTGCGTTTAAAACTCGGGCTGCCTGTTTTTCACTACACCCACGACTCGCACTGAGTTCTTAACGTAAGGACAACGGGCAGAAAAAAAGCACTTTTCGTGGGCTTATAATATATCTAAAAACGAATACAATACCGCTCTGTAACCGCCCTGGAAATTTGCGTTAAGAACCAATGTCATTTGCCAAAGCCTCTGTTCTCACCATAGATAAAAAGCTCAGCAGCCATTTTTTAATCCTGCTGCTAATCTCCGTGCTCATACAAATATGGCCAGTGTACTTTACGCAACCTGCACGTTTTGTGGTACGCATTGCGATTTGTAATAGCCTTCTGTTGCTCGGCGCTTCGGCTATCTATCGCTACCTTCCAGGTAAAATTATTGCCTTCATTCTTACCGCCCTGCTGACGCTCAATTTTGGGATTGCATTCAGTACCTGGAACGTTTACCAGAGCGAGTTCAACACTGTTTTTGCCATGAGCATTCTGGCAACTCACGTTGCTGAAGCAAAAAGTATGTCAGGCTTATATCTCAGTAGCCTTCCGGTGATCGTTGCCTATTTTATTATCACCTTCTACGCCATTAAATCGCTAAGTGAAAACCTTTCAGATCGGGCAAAAACGATAAGCATAATATTGCTGGTTGGTTACATGGGCTGGTACTCAACGGCTAGCTGGCTGAAAAAGCGCAAAGACCTCGAGGTCTACTATCCACTTAGTTCGCGAATCCTGACAAACACGCCGTTTTACACAGGCTCAGAGTTCATTATTGCTCACCGGGACAGCGCGTTGGCTGACAAAATCAGTCAATACAATGTCCATTATCCCGCCCTGCAATACCATCAGACCGGTATCGAAAACTATGTGGTGATCGTCGGTGAATCAGCGCGCCGCAGCAATATGCAGCTTTACGGATTCAACCAGGATACAACGCCTGTCGAGTCGGCCTTTAAGCACAATGCGCTGATCTTTGCTCATGCTATAGCCCCTGCTTCAGCCACTGTACTGGCTGTCCCCATGATCCTTAGCAAAGCCGATCCCGATAACTTTACCGTCGATAAACTGGCAGATAACATTGTTAATGTTGCGCATAAAGCGGGCTATCACACTGAATGGATTAGCGCGCAAGGGAACTCAGGAAAGAGCAATAACTATATTGTTGCCATTGCCTCAGCCAGCCGAAAAGCGCAGTGGATTAATACACAATATGACACCGAGCTGTTGCCCGCCCTCGATGATGCGCTGAAAAAGCCCGGTAAGAAATTCATCGTGCTGCACATCAACGGCAGTCATGAAATGGCGTGTGATCGCTACCCTGAATCAGCAAACGTTATTAATACCGGCGATAAATACGAAGATTGCTATAACAATGCGATCCGCTATACCGATTACTTTATCGGCGAGGTTGCGAAACGTTTGCAAAGCAGCGCGTCTTCAATTCTCTATTTCTCCGACCACGGGCTAGAAAAAAACCCGCAGTTGGAATCTATTTATATGCATGGCTCCCGTAATCCAAGCAAAGAGGCTTACGAGGTTCCGCAGTATATTTGGTATAGTCAGCCTGCTCTCGCCAGCCAAAAACGCCAGTTAGGGTGGGTTCCAGGCTTCTGGTCCACAGCAAATAACTATGGGCTAATGCTCAGCTGGCTTGGCATCTCCACAGGCGTTGAAAACTGCAGTTCTGTGCTGGAAACCTGCTACCAGGAACCCACATTGCTCCCGGTTATGGATGGCGGTCGCCATATTTTCGATTACGACCAACTGCGTGAAACGTTTAGCTCAGCGGATAAAAACACCCCTTGGCGAAAGGCCAAAACAGGGTCGCTCTAAAATCCCTTAACGCCTTGCTCACCTAGCCATACCGCAAGGTTCACGATCACGGGATCATGAAAAAACGCGACCAGCCTTTGCGCTTTTTCCGGGCCGATACCGGGAAGCTGATGCCAGCTTCCCGCATCTTTATCGCGTAATTCTCGCCAGGAACGTTCATTAAGCGCTTTTATAGCAGTTGTCGGCAGTGGCACCCCGAACGCACTCATCCATCGCGTAAACGGCTGCTGGCGTGCGAACTCAAAGCGGTGCCATAGCTGTAAACCGCGTGCAGAATTAAATCCTGGCGTACTCTGGAGCTGCTCTTTGGTTAACGCCAGCCAGGAGAAAATGTGTTCAAAATGGTGTGCTTGATGTAATAGCCGCCAGTTCGAATCGCCTAATCCCTCAATATCAAGAACCTGTCGAGAGCTCAGCCAGACGAAACGAGCAAAAAACTGTTCCAGACAATCCGGCGATGCATAAAAACAGGTCAGCGGACTAAAGTGCGATGCAGGGGGGACCGGTTTGATACGGTCAACGCCCCGCCATACAACGTTATCCACACGCGGTATCCCCTGCCCCGCAAGACTCACCAGCACCTGATCGCCGGGCGCAATATCCAGCGTTCGCCAGCGTCCAACCGAACCCAAACTCACCCGCTGTACGCGCTTGTCGTCCAGTTGCACAGGTTCAAGTACGGCGACAACGGAGATCTTGCCCGTTCGCCCAACCGCAAATTGAATGGCTTTGACTTCGGCAAGCTGCGAAACAGGCAAATACTTCCAGGCAACAACCCAATCCCCTTCACCGGGTTGCCAGCGCTCGCCCGCTGGCTCAATCGCGGAACGAACAACAATGCCGTCAGTGGCAAAAGGTAGAGGCGATGTCTGCCACTGGTTTTTAATTTGTTCAACCTCATCAGCTGTTCTAACGACTCGCGTATAGCGCTCAGTCAGAGCAAAACCCGCTTTCGTCAGCTCAGCCAGACGTTGCGCCATGCTTTGTGGACCATCAGGCCAGGCCCAGATAAATACACCGAGATTATCCAGCACCGGCTGATGGGTCTGGCGCATCATCAAACCGGCAACTTTAGCTCTGGCGTTCATTCCTCCCATCTGCTGCTGAACATGCCCGTCGCTCAGCAAGAACAGCTCCCCCTGGAGAACGCTGTCAGCCAGTGGGCCTTGCAGGATTAAGGGGATCATAGGGATTTTTTGTGCCTGTACCGTCCAGTCCTCTCCTTTGATGCCATCTCCACGGCTGATCGCCTGCACTAACTTCCCTTTTTTATAGACTAGTGTTACCGCCACACCATCGACTTTCGGCTGTGCCCACAAGTCATGGTGAACTCTCAACCACTTGCGTAACTCTTCTTTACCCACCACTTTATGTACGCCCGTATGCGCAATGGGGTGTTTTATCGTGCCGCTGGCCAAGGGAATGTCATCAGAAACCGGTTCGTCGTCAAAACAGCGTCTCCATTGCGCTAGCCGTGCGTTCAGTTGATCGTACACCTCGTCGCTAACATCGCTTTTTCCCTCTTTCCAGTAAGCCTGATTCCAATGGGCTATCTGCGCACTTAGCCCCGTAATTTCCTGCTTTGCTTTCATGTGTGACCAGTCAGGGCATATCGCTATTCCACAACCGCTCCACAGCATTAACACTATTCCCACCCATTTCCACATCGTGACGCCTCCCTGTTTTGCGCAAGGTATAACCCTGCTGTTTTGCCCTGACCAGCAGCAAAATCACGATTTACGAGGACGCTTCAGCGTTTTGTTTTAATTGCAGCAAAGAGGTAGAAGAACCGGAAAACGGCACGCAAAAATCAACAATCCAGCGGAAAAAGTGTGACAAAGGCTACGTCACGGAGCGGCGACGTGTATAATAAGCCCGTATGTAGGACTTCATCGCTAACACATACAAAAGACTCTCATGGCTCAAGGCACGCTTTATATTGTTTCTGCCCCTAGTGGCGCGGGTAAATCCAGCCTGATTCAGGCGCTGTTAAAAACCCAACCGTTGTACGATACGCAAGTTTCGGTTTCTCACACCACGCGAGCACCGCGTCCGGGCGAGACACACGGTGAACACTATTTCTTTGTTAATCACGACGAATTTAGAACGATGATTGGCAGAGATGCGTTCCTTGAACACGCTGAAGTATTCGGTAACTACTACGGGACATCCCGTGAAACCATTGAGCAGGTTCTGGCAACCGGCGTGAATGTGTTCCTGGATATCGACTGGCAGGGTGCACAGCAGATTCGTGCGAAGATGCCGCAAGCCCGAAGCATTTTTATTTTGCCGCCATCGAAGGATGAGCTCGACCGCCGCCTGCGTGGACGCGGTCAGGATAGCGAAGACGTTATCGCAAAACGTATGGCGCAGGCAGTTGCAGAAATGAGCCATTACGCCGAATATGATTACCTTATTGTGAATGATGATTTTGATACCGCCTTGGGCGATTTGAAAACCATCATTCGTGCAGAACGTCTGCGCATGAGCCGCCAGAAGCAGCGACATGACGCATTAATCACCAAACTGTTGGCAGACTGAACCCACATTCAGTATCATGCCCAGTCCTTTCTTCATCTGTGGAGCATTTTAAGTATGGCACGCGTAACTGTTCAGGACGCTGTAGAGAAAATTGGTAACCGTTTTGACCTGGTACTGGTCGCCGCGCGTCGCGCTCGTCAGTTGCAGTCCGGTGGTAAAGATCCACTGGTACCAGAAGAAAACGATAAAACCACCGTGATCGCGCTGCGCGAAATCGAAGAAGGTCTGATCAACAACCAGATCCTCGACGTACGTGATCGCCAGGAGCAGCAAGAGCAGGAAGCCGCAGAACTGCAGGCTGTAACCGCCATTGCTGAAGGTCGTCGTTAATTAATCCTGCGGGTCGCCCTTGTATCTGTTTGAAAGCCTGAATCAACTGATTCAAACCTACCTGTCTGAAGAGCAAATTAAGCGTCTTCAGCAGGCGTATCTCGTTGCACGTGACGCTCACGAGGGCCAGACACGTTCAAGCGGTGAACCCTATATCACTCACCCGGTAGCGGTGGCCTGTATTCTGGCCGAGATGAAACTCGACTATGAAACGATAATGGCTGCGCTGCTGCATGACGTGATCGAAGATACCCCCGCCACTTACCAGGATATGGAACAGCTCTTTGGCAAAAGCGTTGCCGAACTGGTGGAAGGGGTCTCTAAGCTTGATAAGCTGAAATTCCGCGATAAGAAAGAGGCGCAAGCCGAAAACTTCCGCAAGATGATTATGGCAATGGTGCAGGATATCCGTGTCATCCTCATCAAACTCGCTGACCGCACCCATAATATGCGCACGCTGGGCTCTTTACGCCCGGATAAACGTCGCCGCATTGCGCGTGAAACCCTCGAAATTTACAGCCCACTGGCGCACCGTTTAGGTATCCATCACATTAAAACCGAGCTTGAAGAGCTGGGTTTTGAAGCGTTATACCCGAACCGCTATCGCGTCATTAAAGAGGTCGTAAAAGCCGCGCGCGGCAACCGTAAAGAGATGATTCAAAAAATCCTCTCTGAAATCGAAGGGCGTTTGCAAGAAGCGGGGATTCCGTGTCGCGTCAGTGGCCGTGAAAAACATCTGTACTCTATTTATTGCAAAATGGTGCTTAAAGAGCAGCGTTTTCACTCGATCATGGATATCTACGCTTTCCGCGTGATCGTTCATGATTCTGACACCTGCTATCGTGTACTCGGTCAGATGCACAGCCTATACAAACCGCGTCCGGGGCGGGTCAAAGATTATATTGCCATTCCAAAAGCGAACGGATATCAATCTTTGCACACCTCAATGATCGGCCCGCACGGCGTACCGGTTGAAGTGCAAATCCGCACCGAAGACATGGACCAGATGGCGGAAATGGGTGTTGCGGCACACTGGGCTTATAAAGAGCACGGTGAAACCAGCACGACCGCGCAAATTCGCGCCCAGCGCTGGATGCAAAGTCTGCTTGAACTCCAGCAAAGCGCCGGTAGCTCATTTGAATTTATCGAGAGCGTTAAATCCGATCTCTTCCCGGATGAGATTTACGTTTTCACGCCAGAAGGGCGCATTGTCGAACTGCCTGCTGGCGCAACGCCGGTCGACTTCGCTTATGCAGTGCATACCGATATTGGTCATGCCTGCGTGGGCGCACGCGTCGACCGCCAGCCGTATCCGCTGTCGCAGCCACTCACCAGCGGCCAGACGGTTGAAATTATTACCGCACCGGGCGCTCGCCCGAATGCCGCATGGCTCAACTTTGTTGTCAGCTCAAAAGCACGCGCCAAAATCCGCCAGTTGCTGAAAAACCTGAAACGTGATGATTCAGTCAGCCTTGGTCGTCGTCTGCTCAACCACGCGTTGGGCGGCAGCCGTAAGTTGGCCGAGATTCCGCCAGAGAATATCCAGCGTGAGCTTGAGCGTATGAAGCTCGCCTCGCTTGACGATCTGCTGGCTGAAATTGGTCTGGGTAATGCAATGAGCGTCGTCGTGGCGAAGAATCTGCAACAGGGCGATGCTTCCGTTGCACAACCCGCCACGCAAGGCCACGGCCATCTGCCTATCAAAGGTGCAGATGGGGTGCTTATCACTTTCGCCAAGTGCTGCCGACCGATTCCTGGCGACCCGATCATCGCGCACGTTAGTCCTGGTAAAGGTCTGGTTATCCATCACGAATCCTGCCGTAACATCCGTGGCTATCAGAAAGAGCCTGAGAAGTTTATGGCCGTTGAGTGGGATAAAGAGACCGAGCAAGAATTTATCACCGAAATTAAGGTCGATATGTTCAACCACCAGGGCGCGCTGGCGAATCTGACGGCGGCGATTAACACGGCCTCTTCCAACATTCAGAGCCTGAACACGGAAGAAAAAGATGGTCGTGTTTACAGTGCGTTCATTCGTCTGACCGCTCGCGACCGCGTGCATCTGGCGAATATCATGCGCAAGATTCGCGTCATGCCGGACGTTATTAAAGTCACCCGTAACCGAAACTAGCATAATGAACTCAAACCGTTATGAGCGTATCTGTGAAATGCTCGCCAGACGTCAACCCGATCTGACCGTCTGCATGGAGCAAGTCCATAAACCTCATAACGTCTCTGCGATAGTGCGTACGGCGGACGCCGTTGGCGTGCATGAAGTCCACGCCGTTTGGCCGAGCAACCGCATGCACACTATGGTTTCGAGCGCCGCGGGCAGCAATAGCTGGGTGACGGTTAAAACACATCGCACCATTGCCGACGCCGTCTCACAACTGAAGGAAAGCGGCATGCAGATTCTGGCGACGCACCTTTCCGATAAAGCAGTCGATTTTCGCGAAATTGATTATACCCGCCCGACCTGCATTCTGATGGGTCAGGAGAAAACCG
The DNA here is from genome assembly GCF_016771845.1 of Lelliottia jeotgali. Taxonomy (NCBI): domain Bacteria; kingdom Pseudomonadati; phylum Pseudomonadota; class Gammaproteobacteria; order Enterobacterales; family Enterobacteriaceae; genus Lelliottia; species Lelliottia jeotgali. The sequence goes on from NZ_JAENMQ010000013.1 coordinate 119,344, forward strand.
GGATCACGCAAGAAGCGTTAGATCTGGCGGATCAAGACATCATCATCCCGATGATCGGCATGGTGCAGTCGCTCAATGTCTCCGTGGCCTCTGCGTTAATTCTGTATGAAGCACAGCGTCAGCGTCAGAACGCAGGCATGTACGAACGCGAAAACAGCATGCTTCCTGAAGATGAACAGCAGCGTCTGTTGTTTGAAGGTGGCTATCCGGTGCTGGCTCGCGTGGCTAAGCAGAAGAAATTGCCTTATCCCCACGTCAATGCGCAGGGCGAAATCGAAGCCGATGCCGCATGGTGGTCCACAATGCAGTTTGCAGGGTAATCCATGAACGGCCATCTGCTTGATGCCATTCCGCTAAGCTCGTTAACGGGCGTGGGTGCGGCGCAAAGCAGCAAACTGGCAAAAATCGGTCTGCACACTGTACAAGATTTACTCCTGCACCTTCCCCTGCGTTACGAAGATCGCACTCAGCTTTACGCTATTAGCGATCTGCTTCCAGGCATTTATGCCACTGTGGAAGGTGAAGTCCTGAACTCCACCATCACCTTCGGCGGTCGTCGCATGATGACATGCCAGATCAGCGATGGTTCCGGAATTCTCACGATGCGGTTTTTCAATTTCAGCGCCGCGATGAAAAATAGCCTTGCCGCCGGACGGCGTGTGCTGGCGTATGGAGAAGCCAAACGCGGGAAGTACGGTGCGGAGATGATCCACCCGGAATACCGTGTTCAGGGCGATCTCAGTACCCCTGAATTACAGGAAACGCTGACACCCGTTTATCCCACGACGGAAGGCATCAAGCAGGCGACGCTGCGCAAGTTGACCGACCAGGCGCTTGAACTGCTCGAGACCTGCGCCATCGCCGAACTGCTGCCACCTGAACTGGCGCAAGGTATGATGAGCCTGCCGGAAGCGATTCGCACACTGCATCGCCCACCGCCATCCTTACAGCTGAGCGATTTAGAGAGCGGCCAACATCCGGCGCAGCGGCGGCTTATCCTTGAAGAATTACTGGCACATAACTTGAGCATGCTGGCGCTTCGCGCTGGTGCACAACGTTTTCATGCACAACCTCTTCCCGCCCGTGATGATTTGAAAGATAAGCTGCTGGCCTCCCTGCCGTTCAAACCCACTAACGCTCAGGCGCGAGTGACTGCGGAGATCGAGCGTGATATGGCGCTCGACGTGCCAATGATGCGCCTGGTTCAGGGTGACGTGGGTTCAGGTAAGACACTGGTCGCCGCCCTGGCTGCGTTGCGCGCCATTGCGCATGGTAAGCAGGTCGCGTTAATGGCTCCGACCGAACTGCTGGCCGAACAGCATGCGAATAACTTCCGCAACTGGTTTGCACCGCTTGGTATTGAAGTCGGCTGGCTTGCCGGGAAGCAGAAAGGCAAAGCGCGTGTGGTACAGCAAGAAGCCATCGCCAGCGGTCAGGTACAGATGATTGTCGGCACTCACGCCATTTTCCAGGAGCAGGTACAGTTTAACGGCCTTGCACTGGTGATCATCGATGAGCAGCACCGTTTTGGCGTGCATCAACGCCTGGCATTGTGGGAGAAAGGACTTCAACAGGGTTTTCACCCGCATCAGCTGATCATGACCGCCACGCCTATCCCACGCACCCTGGCGATGACTGCCTATGCCGATCTGGACACCTCAACTATCGACGAATTGCCGCCTGGCCGTACGCCGGTCACCACCGTAGCCATTCCGGATACCCGTCGCCACGAAATCATCGAGCGTGTCCGCAACGCCTGCACTCAAGAGGGCCGTCAGGCTTATTGGGTGTGTACTTTGATTGAAGAGTCCGATCTGCTGGAAGCTCAGGCCGCAGAAGCGACGTGGGAAGAGCTCAAGCTAGCGCTTCCCGAGCTGAATGTCGGGCTGGTTCATGGTCGAATGAAACCTGCTGAAAAGCAGGCCGTGATGCAGGCATTCAAACAGGGCGAGCTGCATTTGCTGATCGCCACTACAGTTATCGAAGTCGGCGTGGATGTACCCAATGCCAGTCTGATGATCATCGAAAACCCGGAACGTCTGGGTCTTGCGCAGCTCCACCAGCTGCGTGGCCGCGTCGGACGTGGCGCGGTGGCCTCCCATTGCGTCCTACTCTTCAAATCACCGCTTTCCAAAACGGCACAAATGCGCTTGCAGGTGCTTCGCGACAGCAACGATGGATTTGTCATTGCGCAAAAGGATCTTGAGATCCGTGGTCCTGGCGAATTATTAGGAACGCGTCAGACAGGTAACGCTGAATTCAAAGTTGCGGATTTATTGCGCGATCAGGCCATGATCCCAGAGGTTCAGCGCCTCGCACGTCACATTCATGAACGTTATCCCGCTCAGGCCGTCGCATTAATTGAGCGCTGGATGCCGGAAACCGAGCGTTATTCCAACGCCTAATAAACACTGACAGAAACAGTTTGTATAATTTATAAATGCAATCGTTTGCTTTTACCATCCGGTCAGATAAAATGCCCGCTTTTCCACCGTGGGATTGCCGCCGATGTCCGTTAACGCCGTAGAGTCTCCTGATGCGCAACCGATTGCGAAGACTCATCATAATAGTGAATTAATCTACCGTCTCGAAGATCGCCCCCCGCTGGCGCAAACGCTGTTTGCCGCGAGCCAGCATTTGCTGGCGATGTTCGTGGCCGTTATCACGCCTGCACTGTTGATCTGTCAGGCGCTCGGTTTACCGGCACAAGACACGCAGCACATCATCAGCATGTCGCTCTTCGCTTCCGGCGTGGCATCCATTATTCAGATTAAAGCCTGGGGTCCGGTAGGGTCGGGGTTACTGTCGATTCAGGGCACCAGCTTTAACTTCGTTGCGCCACTGATCATGGGCGGAACTGCACTGAAAACTGGCGGTGCGGATGTCCCGACAATGATGGCTGCTCTGTTCGGTACATTGATGCTGGCAAGCTGCACGGAGATGGCGATCTCCCGCGTTCTGCATCTGGCGCGTCGCGTGATTACGCCGCTGGTGTCCGGCGTAGTGGTGATGATTATCGGTCTGTCGCTGATTCAGGTTGGCCTGACGTCTATCGGTGGCGGCTATGCGGCGATGAGCGACCATACCTTTGGCGCACCGAAAAACCTGCTGCTGGCGGGTGTCGTGCTGGCAATTATTATCCTGCTCAACCGCCAGCGTAACCCGTACCTGCGCGTTGCGTCGCTGGTGATTGCTATGGCGGCCGGTTACCTGATGGCGTGGGCGCTGGGCATGCTGCCGGAAAACACCGCACAGACCGACAGCCCGCTGATCATGGTCCCCACGCCGTTGTACTACGGCTTAGGCATTGACTGGAACCTGCTGCTGCCGCTGATGCTGGTGTTCATGATCACTTCGCTGGAAACCATCGGCGATATCACCGCGACGTCTGACGTATCCGAACAGCCAGTCTCAGGCCCGCTGTATATGAAACGTCTGAAAGGCGGTGTGCTGGCGAATGGTCTGAACTCGTTTGTCTCCGGCGTATTTAATACGTTCCCGAACTCCTGCTTTGGTCAGAACAACGGCGTGATTCAGCTCACCGGTGTCGCCAGCCGCTATGTTGGCTTTGTCGTCGCACTGATGCTGATTGTGCTCGGACTGTTCCCGGCGGTGAGTGGCTTCGTGCAGCACATTCCGGAACCGGTTCTGGGCGGTGCGACACTGGTAATGTTCGGTACAATTGCGGCATCTGGCGTGCGCATTGTGTCACGCGAACCACTGAACCGTCGGGCGATCATGATTATTGCGCTGTCTCTGGCCGTCGGTCTGGGCGTGTCTCAACAGCCTCTGATCCTGCAGTTTGCGCCTGACTGGGTGAAAAACCTGCTCTCCTCTGGCATCGCCGCAGGTGGTATCACGGCAATTGTTCTGAACCTCGTCTTCCCGCCTGAAAAGAACTGATCCCCATCACGGCAGGCCTCAGCGCCTGCCGTGAAACCGAATTACACCATTCCTGCCTTGAGGATTGCGCATAAATCGTGCATAACTCCTTTATGTGCGTTTGACGGGATGGAAGACCATGAAATTTATTGGAAAGCTGCTGATCTGGATTTTGATTGCGGTACTGATCGCAATCCTGGCACTTTATGTCCTCGTGCAGACCCGATGGGGCGCGGCTCAGGTAAGCAGTTGGGTTACGGTGAATACCAATTACGAACTCAATTTCGACCAGATGGATCATCGTTTTTCCTCTCCTTCACACATCGTTCTGGAAAACGTCACTTTTGGCCGGGATGGCAAACCCGCCACGCTGGTGGCAAAGAAAGTCGATATTGGCTTGAGCAGCCGACAAATCACCGATCCGCTGCATATGGATACCATCACCCTGCACGACGGTACGTTGAATCTCTCCCCGCAGACCGCGCCGCTCCCCTTCCAGGCTGACCGCCTGCAGTTGAATAACATGGCGTTTAACAGCCCGAATACACAGTGGGATCTCAGTGCACAAAAGGTCACCGGCGGCGTCAGCCCCTGGCAACCTGAAGCGGGCAACGTGCTGGGCAAAAAGGCCCAAATCCAGATGAGCGCCGGATCGCTGACGCTTAATGGCGTTCCCGCCAGCAACGTGCTGATTCAGGGCGAGCTGAACGGCGATGAAGTGGTGTTGAGCACCGTCGGCGCAGATATGGCGCGCGGTTCGCTGACCGGAACCGCACGGCGCAACGCCGACGGCGGCTGGGTTATCGACACGATGCGTCTGAACGACATTCGTCTGCAAAGCGAAAAATCACTGATGGATTTCTTTGCACCGATTACCACGTTGCCGTCATTGCAAATTGGTCGTCTGGAAGTGACCGACGCGCGCCTCCAGGGGCCGGACTGGGCAGTGACCGACCTCGACCTGAGTTTGCGCAACCTGACCCTCAGCAAGGGTGACTGGCAGAGCCGGGACGGGCGTTTATCCATGAACGCCAGCGAGTTTATCTACGGTTCGCTGCATCTTTTTGACCCGATTCTGAATGCCGAATTTGCGCCGCAAGGCGTGGCGCTGCGCCAGTTCACCTCCCGCTGGGAAGGCGGCATGGTGCGCACCTCCGGCAACTGGCTACGCAACAGCAAAGCGTTAGTGCTCGACGATGTTGCCGTTGCCGGGCTGGAATACACCCTGCCGCAGAACTGGAAAACCCTGTGGATGGAACAACTGCCGGAATGGCTCAACGGCGTGACCCTGAAAAAATTCGGCCTCAGCCGCAATCTGGTTATCGATATCGACCCCGCTTTCCCGTGGCAAGTCACTTCCCTCGACGGTTACGGTGCTAACCTCCAGCTGGCAAAAGATCGTCAGTGGGGCGTGTGGGGCGGCAATGCGACATTCAACGGTGCAGCCGCCACCTTTAACCGCGTGGACGTGCGCCGTCCGTCGCTCGCACTGGCGGCCAACGCGTCGACGGTCAATATCACTGAACTGAGCGCATTTACCGAAAAAGGTATTCTGGAAGCCACGGCGGCGGTTTCGCAACTGCCGCAACGCCAGACAACGATCAGCCTGAACGGACGCGGCGTGCCGCTGAATATATTGCAGCAATGGGGCTGGCCTGTGCTGCCGATCAGTGGTGATGGCAACATCCAGCTAACCGCCAGCGGAAGCGTACAGGAAAAAGCGCCGCTAAAACCGACGGTAAACGGGAAGTTGAAGGCGGTGAATATGGATAAACAGCAGATTCAGCAAACGATGGCGGGCGGGGTGGTTTCAACGGTTGCGGCGGCGGAGCCAGCTGTTGCCCCCTCACCCTAGCCCTCAAGGGGCTGTGCGGTCTTTACCCCCAAACCGTAGGCCCGGTAAGCGCAGCGCCGCCGGGCAATTTCAGGCTCAGATGCCAACAACAAAGCCGGGTGGCGGCTCCGCCTTACCGGGCCTACAAAACCATATCCCCAAACTGTAGGCCCGGTAAGCACAGCGCCACCGGGCAATTTCAGGCTCAGATGCCAACAACAAAGCCGCGTGGCGGCTCCGCCTTACCCGGCCTACAAAACCAAATCTACCACCGTACAAATCCCCTCGCCCCTTTGGGGTGTGCGGTCCGGGGACATCATGAACACTTGTTCGGGGACATGGTAGACACTTACAACTAAGGCATACGAACCCGTTTTTGGAGTCGCTTATGCCCTGGGATGCGAGAGATACCATGTCATTACGTAC
>NZ_JAENMQ010000014.1:0-119242 GCF_016771845.1 Lelliottia jeotgali
TGTGGTGGTACAGCACGAAAGTGGGGGTGATCGACCTGAAGAAAAAGTCGATCACCATGGGTAAAGGATGTTAAATAGTGTTCACCATGTCCCCGAACACCTGTCTACCATGTCCCCGGACCGTACATGGGGAGAGGGTTAGGGTGAGGGGAAAGCATCACAGATGAATAATCACCTCACTCCCCTGCGCTTTCACCACCACGCCCCATTCGCTGCCCGCATGTGACCCGCCTTTGACGCCCGAGAGCTGCTGCACGTTGCGCAAACAGATTGACCAGTCCTGCGCGTTGCCTTCACCTCTGACCGTCACCGTATCACCCTGACGAGAAGCCGTCAGCGTAAACACCACCGAGCCGTCTGCCGCAGGGATTTCACTCACCGCCGTGCACCCGTCAGTCAGGTTAAACAACTGGAATGCCGTGCCTTCATGCCAGGCGTAATCTGGCTTCTGACTGTTATTGCCGAGCGCCAGCAGGGTATTTTCGCGCACATACACCGGCAGACTCTGGAAGTCGTGCTGCTGTTTATGCCAGCGGCTACCCTGCACTTCGTCGTTATGCCACAGATGCGTCCAGCGGCCTTCCGGCAGATAAAACTGTACATCACCTGCCTCGCTAAACACTGGTGCAACCATCACCGAATCCCCAAGCATGTACTGACGGTCCAGATAATCGCACGCCGGATCGTTCGGGAATTCGAGCATCATCGCACGCAGCATCGGCGTGCCGACCTCACGAGCCAACGCCGCCTGACGATACAGGTACGGCATCATCCGGCATTTCAGCTGGGTGAAGTGGCGCACCACGTCGCAGGACTCATCATCGTACGCCCACGGCACACGGTAGGATTTGCTGCCGTGTAAGCGGCTATGGCTGGAGAACAGCCCGAAGGCGCACCAGCGTTTATACACATGCGCAGGCGCGGTGTTCTCGAACCCGCCGATATCGTGGCTCCAGAAGCCAAAGCCCGACAGACCAATCGACAGCCCGCCACGCAGACTTTCGGCCATCGACTCGTAGTTGGCGTAGCAGTCTCCACCCCAGTGCACTGGGAATTTCTGCGCGCCAACTGACGCGGAGCGCGCAAACAGTACCGCTTCCTCTTCGCCGACAGTCTCTTTCATCACGTCCCACACCAGCTCGTTATAGATATAGGCGTAGTGGTTGTGCATTTTCTGCGGATCGGACCCGTCATGCCACAGCACGTCGGTCGGGATACGCTCACCGAAGTCAGTTTTGAAGCAATCCACGCCAATATCGACCAGCCCTTTCAGCTTGTCGGCGTACCACTGACATGCTTCCGGGTTGGTGAAGTCATAAATCGCCAGACCCGGCTGCCATTTATCCCACTGCCACACGGAACCATCCGGGCGTTTAAGCAGATAGCCTTTCTCTTTTAGCTCTTTGAATACCGGCGATTTCTGGCCGATGTACGGGTTGATCCACACGCAGACTTTCAGCCCCTTTTCCTTCAGGCGGCGGATCATCCCTTCCGGGTCCGGGAAGGTCACCGGATCCCACTCGAAGTCGCACCACTGGAAGGCTTTCATCCAGAAACAGTCGAAGTGGAAGACGTGCAGCGGCAGATCGCGTTCCGCCATGCCGTCGATAAAACTGTTCACCGTCGCTTCATCGTAGTTGGTGGTAAACGAGGTAGTGAGCCACAGGCCAAACGACCACGCAGGCGGCAGCGCCGGGCGGCCGGTGAACTGCGTATAGCGATTCAAAACGTCTTTCGGCGTCGGGCCGTCGATCACAAAATATTCCAGAAACTCGCCTTCCACGCTGAACTGCACTTTGGAGACTTTCTCCGAGCCGACTTCAAACGAGACGTTTTCTGGATGGTTTACCAGCACGCCGTAGCCACGGTTGGTCAGGTAGAACGGAATGTTTTTGTACGACTGCTCGGTGCTGGTACCGCCATCGCGGTTCCAGGTTTCAACCGTCTGGCCGTTGCGCACCAGGGCGGTAAAGCGCTCGCCGAGGCCATACACCGCTTCGCCGACGCCCAGATCCAGGCGCTCGAACATGTAGTTGCTGTCAGTATTGCCGTCCTGCACGTAGCCGTTGTTTTTCAGTTGGCTGCCAGTGATACGTTGCCCATCGCGCAGGAAATCCAGTGCCCAGAACTCACCTTTGGTGACGCGCACGCTGATGTTGCCGCTTTTCAGTTCGGCAAATTCCGCCGTGTTTTCAATCTGGACATTAACGTCTTTAAGGACATTGAGCGGATAGTGTGGGCCGTTGTCCAGCGCGCCCTGGAAATGCTCGATGCGCACCCCGACGATGCCTTCTTGCGGCGAGAACAGGCGAACCGTAAACATCAATGTGTCGAGCTGCCAGGTGCGTTCGCGTACATCGCGCGGCGCAACGTATACCACGAGGTCATTTCCCTGCTGCTCAACATCGAACACCTGCACCGGGTAAGTCACATTCAGACCCGGTTGGATTAGCCAGTTTCCGTCACTGATTTTCATACTTTCATCCTCTTAGTTCTGCAATTCTTTGCTGACCGGCAGAGTCTCGAACTCATGCTGGTTGCGGCGCGCACCTTGCGCCAGCTCGCCCATAATTTTGGTCAGGAACGGGGTTTTCAGCGTGTAATAGCGTTTGGCGATAATCGCGCTCAGCACGTAACAGATCGCCGGGGCCAGGGTGAACAGACCAATGATGATGCTGATGGTGGTGCTGTTCTGGGTTTTGGCTGCGGCATCGTAGCCACCGCCGGCCAGCATCCAGCCAATCAACGCGCCGCCCAGCGCCAGGCCCAGTTTCAGGACAAACAGCGTGCCTGCAAAGCTAATCCCGGTGAGGCGCTTGCCGTTGGTCCATTCGCCGTAATCGACGGTGTCGGACATCATTACCCACTGGATTGGCGTCACCAGCTGGTGCAGCACACCGATCACGAAGATAAAGCTGAACATCATGAACGTGGCATGCATCGGCACGAAGAACATCGCCACACTCGCCACCGCCAGCAGGGCGTTGGTCCACCAGAAGATGCTGACTTTGCATTTCCAGTCGGTGAGCGGTTTAGCGAGCGCAGAGCCGATCAGGTTGCCGACGCAGTAGGTGGTGAGGAACGCGACGAAGATTTCTGGCGAGCCGATAATCCAGGTGCAGTAGTACATCATTGCGCCGCCACGTACGCAGACGGCGAGAATGTTGAGGATGGTGAGCACGCCGACGACACGCCACTGGTCGTTGTGCCAGATGTCGCGCAAGTCTTCACGCATGGAAGTGGTGCTCGGCGGCACCTGGATGCGTTCTTTGGTGGTGAAGAAGCAGAACGCCAGCATCAGGAATGCGACGACCGACAGCACGGCGATCCCGCCCTGGAAGCCAAAAGCTTTGTCTTCGCCGCCAATCAGTTTCACCAGCGGCATCATCAAAACTGTAGAGAGCATGCCGCCTGCCGTCGCCAGCACGAAGCGCCAGGATTGCAGGGAGATTCGCTGCGTCGGGTCATTAGTGATAACGCCGCCGAGCGCGCAGTAAGGGATGTTCACCACGGTGTAGAGCAGGGTCAGCAGCGTGTAGGTAATGGCGGCATAAATCATTTTGCCGTGCAGGCTGAGGTCCGGCGTGGTGTACGCCAGCACGCAGACAATGCCAAACGGGATCGCGCCAAATAAGATCCACGGACGGAATTTCCCCCAACGACTACGAGTACGGTCAGCGAGCAGCCCCATGCACGGATCGGAAATCGCATCCAGCGCACGCGCCAGCAGGAACATGGTGCCGACAAATCCGGCGGGGATACCGAAAATATCGGTATAAAAAAACATCATATACAACATGACGTTATCAAAGATGATATGGCTTGCGGCATCACCCATGCCGTAGCCAATCTTCTCCTTAACAGACAATATTTCGCTCATTATTTTTTATCCTTGGACGCTGTAGGGGCGCTGAGACCGGTTTCAGATGTTGTAAACGATCCCCGCTGGAGCGGATATTCTGTTTTCTGGTTAGCTGCTTACGTTTCTTCTCTTTTGTGATCGCCGTAGAAGTTGCAGAAAAAATCTAACCTGAGGATTTTCTTAGGATTTAAGTGAAAGTGGATAATTCAGGTCAAGGAAGGATGAAAAAACTGTGCGAAATGATGTGGTAAATGCCTGAAAGTAGCTATAATGCGCACCGCCTCCATGTAGCAATCGAGGCGCGGAAGATCGTCATCTCCGGTGAGGTGGCTGGATTTCAAATCCAGTTGGGGACGCCAGCGTTCCCGGGCAGGTTCGACTCCTGTGATCTTCCGCCAATTTGTTTTCCATTCAGTTTTTTTCCTTAAATTCTAAATAGAGTTAAAAGATTTTCGCAATGCATTGAAAGAATACTTTACTCATTTTTGTACTCATTACCAAAATAATGAAAGTAGTGAAGTGTTTCAGAATCAAAGCAGCGATCGTTTTCTATATATATTCTATCTGCTAAGATAGATGATATAGGCTATGGATTCGATAAGACCATTTATAAAATGCAACTTTCATTCCTGCAACTCATGAGCAGATGAATATTTCAATCAACAGAGACGTAAATCATTAGTTAATATTTTCTCAGACGAAGTGGTATTAAATGTGGGTGTTATTTTTTCGACTTTTAATAAATATCAAAATCATTCAACTCTGAATAATTACAATTTCAGCTCAATACCTAAATTTTGCAACTCTTTTCTACCTAGCGTTTTGAGCCAATTCCCTAAACTCATCCCCTCCCTTTTTGCAGCTTCTTCAAACTGAGCCTTCAACTCAGGTGTAATGCGCATCTGAAAGGTAGGTGCTTTTCCGGACTTTGACTGGTCTTTATCACGTTTGGCAGTTGTCATGTACGTACCTATAAGAGTAAAGTTCAACCACACAGGTACGTACCTACACAACAAGTCGTCCTGAATTTTTAGCGCCCTCGTCCAGTACTCGCAATACCTGACGAGAGCTAACCTCACCAACTATCAAGGAGTTGATTATGGCTGATTCGCATTCTACCCCAGACACCGGCGCAACCGGAACCGAGCGCACGATAATTGTGGGATATCGTCCAAATGTTCTCGACAAAACCACACCGAACATCATTCTTTCGGGCAAGTGGCTTCGCACTGCGGGGTTTGAAACCGGGCAACAGCTGACGGTTAAAGTCATGGACGGGTGCATTGTTCTGGTGGCGTACAGCGAGCAGGAACAGCGGCTGCTGGACGAATTAAAACAGGCTCAGGCGAAGTTGAAAGGGATTGAAGGGGCGTTGGTTGGGGTGCATTAGGTTTGGTGCGGGATTTTCCCCTCACCCTAACCCTCTCCCCAAAGGGGAGAGGGGACCGATCGAGCTAAAAAACCGATTAAACCCTAATCTCCATCACCGCATACACCCCATCTTTCGGCACAATCACCGTCACATTCTCAACCGGAATTCCTGCCGCCAGATGGATATCCTGCAACTGCTGCAACGAGCGCGGGAAGATGTGCGCCCAGCCGATGCAGCGAAGAATGAAGTCGATTTGCGGGCTGGTTGTGAGCATATTCGACACAATCACCGCCCCGCCGGGCTTCACCAGCCGCAGGGCGCGTTGCAGGAAAATCACCGCGTCCACGTCGTTGAAATATTCAAAAATTCCCAGCGCGTCGACCAGTTCAGCCTGATGTTCGCCCAGCTCCAGCACTAAATCGTCGCTGCGGATCAGGGTATGCACCAAATGGCGCTTGAGCAGCGTCAGCTGTTCCCCGACGTTTAGCCCCTCCTGTGCCGCCATCGTTTCTGCCCAACGCAGGGCGACGGGGTCGTCGTCCACCAGCGAGAGATGCACTTTCTGCCCGTCCAGCTTCGCGGTGCGCAGGGCCTCCAGCACCGGGATCGCCGCGCCGCTCGCCAGGCTTATCCAGTCGCTTTCAATCTCATTGCGGATGTATTTGTCCACCAACGCGCCCAGCACCTGCGCGCGGGATCGCACGCCGATGGCATCGTTGGCGTGGATAAACCACTGGCGGCTTTCGCTGTCCATCCGCGTACCTTCGGGCAGGCGCTCTTCCAGCGGATTTTGCACCACAAACAGCGCCAGCGCGGAGGGCACCAGCCGCGCACGCCAGGCCGCCATTGCAGGCCGCGTGCGGTATGCCTGGTCGGAATGGAGATGCTGCGGGATCAACCTCGGTAGGCCGTTTTCGCCCTCTTCGAGCAGGGGGGGCAGCAGTTCAGGGTTGGCTTTCATGGCCTGATTGAGGGCATTGATCTCTCGCGTGACATCGTCTTTCATCGGCCATTGGTCGCTAATATCGGGGAACGATGCGCTATAAATCGTCATATCAGCCGGTGCATCACCGCGAAAAGATTGCCATTTCATCTCGTCATCCCCCCGTTCGACCCTAAACGGAAGTCTATGCAAACGGGACGGCATTGCCCTACGAAAAATGCACGATATGCCTTAATTTTCTGCTCACCTGTGCCGCTCTGAAAAGATATACGAAAGGGAGCGTTCAGGATGATGAAAAAGGTTTGGCAGCTGCTGTTGCCATTGCTGTTGACGGGTTGTGCCAGCCTTGTCGGCAGCAGCGAAGAGACGGTGTATATCGACAGCAACCCGGTTGCGTACTATGCGATTATCGACCGCGACGGCAATATGATCGCCACCGGTCAGACGCCGCAATCCGTGGTGCTAAAGAAATCGGACGGCAGCTATTTCGGCAAACGGGAGTACACGCTGACGCTCAAACAGGAGGGTTACTACTCGACGATGATGCCGCTGGAGTACCGCTTCAGCCGCTGGTACACCTTTGGCAATATCATCTTCTTCGGCGTGCCGGGCTGGTTCATCGTCGACCCGTTCTCCGGCGGCATGTATACGTTCAAAGAGGAGCGCATCCACACCATCCTGCGCCCCTGCCCGCCGGGACCGTTCAATCACATGTGCTCCTGACAGTCAAAATTCGTAGTATATTGAGAGTCATCTTGATCAGCAGGCGTACCCCATGTCTTACTCCATCGGCGAATTCGCCCGACTTTGCGGCATCACCGCCACCACGCTGCGGGCGTGGCAGCGCCGCTATGGCTTGCTGAAACCCCTTCGCACCGACGGCGGACATCGTCTTTACAGCGATGCCGACGTGCAGGAAGCGCTGAAAATTCTCGACTGGGTGAAAAAAGGCGTTCCCGTCAGCCAGGTCAAGCCACTGCTGGCACGGCCCGGCGCGCGCCGCACCAATAACTGGCTCACTCTGCAAGAGAGCATGTTACAGCGCCTCAAAGAGGGCAAAATCGAATCTCTGCGTCAGCTGATATACGATTCAGGCCGTGAATCACCACGCCCGGAATTAGTCACCGAAGTATTGCGCCCGCTACGAAGTCAGGTGTCAGCGAATATTCCAGCAATAATGACTCTGCGTGAAATCCTCGATGGAATTATTATTTCCTATACCTCATTTTGCCTCGAAGGGGATAAACGCGCACCGGGCGATAATTATCTGTTAACCGGCTGGCATCTAAACGACCCGTGTGAAATCTGGCTCGAAGCGCTCAAACGCACCGGGCAAGGTCATCGCATTGACGTGCTCCCTATACCGCCTGCTACGCTGGCACCGGAGATTTTCCCGGATCGGAAATGGCTACTTGTCACTACCGGTAAATTAACTGCTGCGCGTAAAAAACAGGTCGAGCAGTGGCAGCAGCAGGTTATTTCTCTGGAAATGATTACCCTGTAATCAATATTCCCTACGCGAGTTATCACGAAAGATTGAATATTTTCCTGCCGCCAGAATGCTAACGTTTCCTGTATTCACCACTAAACAGGAAAACAACATGAATAAAATCTCCGGCCTACTGCTTTTATCCTCCATCGCCTTTGCACCTTTCGCCTTTAGCGCGCCGATGGGGACCCTGAGCGTGCATATTCTCAACCAGCAAACGGGCACCCCACCGCCAGATGTCACAGTCACACTGGAAAAACAGCAGCAGGGCAACTGGGCCATGCTAGCGAGCGGCAAAACTGACCACGACGGGCGCATTAAGTCGCTGTATCCAGAGGATCAGGATATGCAGCCCGGCGTGTATAAAGTGACCTTTAAAACCGGCGACTACTTCCAGAGCCAGAAAATGGCCACGTTTTTCCCGGAGGTCCCGGTGCTGTTCACCGTCACCAAAACCAACGAAAAACTGCACATCCCACTCCTGCTGAGCCAGTACGGCTACTCCACCTACAAGGGTAGCTGACCCGTCTCGCGCTCCCGCCCCGCTATCGGGAGCGCATTTTACCGGACAAAAACACTCAACCTATCCATCTGAAATAAATCATAAATAAAAAATAACTCGAATCAAACTTGGACAAATATGCGTGTTTGTGTAAGTTTTAATTATACGTTTTTTCCAGGATCGTCCACTGCAAGGGTGAAACAATGAGCGCCGTCATCGATCGGTTTATGAGTTACTACGCCGGGCTGGAAAACCAGCCGCCATCGGCGCTGCCTGCGCTCTATCACCCTGAAGCGGTGCTGATTGATCCCTTCGGTGAGCATCAGGGGTTGTTCGCGATCCAGCGCTACTTCACCCATCTGCTGGCCAACGTCGACAAATGTCATTTCTCGATCGATAAGCCGTTCATCGACGGCGACCGTTTCGCCCTCACCTGGACCATGCACTGGTCGCATCCGCGTTTGACGGACGGCGAGACGCTGGCGCTGCCGGGCTGTTCCGTGGTGGAAATCCAGGACGGCACGGTGAAACGTCAGCGGGATTATTACGATGCCGGAGAGATGATTTACGAACACCTGCCCGTCCTCGGCTGGGCGGTGCGCGGTGTGAAAAGGAGGGTGCGCCCATGATGACTGTCCTCATCACCGGCGCCAGCTCAGGGATTGGCGAGGGACTGGCGAAGTCCTGGGCGGATGACGGCTGCCGCGTCATTGCCTGCGGCAGGGATGCTGCCCGCCTTGAGGCCCTGCGCCAGTACAGCCCGCTGATCTCTCTGCGTCAGTTTGACATGACCGACGCGCAGGCCTGTCGCGAGGCGCTGGCCGATTGCCGCGTGGATCTCGCCGTGTTGTGCGCCGGAACCTGCGAATATCTCGATCATGGGGTGATCGACGTCGATCTGATCGCGCGGGTGATGAGCGCCAATTTTACTGGACCGATAAATTGTCTGGCTGCGTTGCAGAACATACTCGCGCCCGGCAGCCGCGTGGTGCTGGTCAGCTCGATGGCGCACTGGCTGCACTTCCCGCGCGCGGAGGCATACGGCGCGTCCAAAGCGGCGCTGACGTGGTTTGCCAACAGTTTGCGTCTGGACTGGGAGCCAAAAGGCGTGGCCGTGACGGTCGTCTCCCCAGGCTTTGTCGACACGCCCCTGACGCGCAAAAATGATTTCCCGATGCCCGCGAAAGTGAGCGTCGAGCAGGCCGTGGCCGCCATCCGCCAAGGCGTGGCGAAAGGCCGAGCGCACATCGCCTTCCCCAGCGGATTCAGTCTGGTTTTGCGCCTGCTGGCGTCACTGCCTCAGTTTATGCAGAACGCGCTGCTGCGCCGGATGGTGCGCTCATGAACATCGCCATCATCGGCAGCGGCATCGCCGGGCTGACCTGCGCCTGGCGGCTGGCCGGGCACCATCAGGTGACGCTGTTCGAGGCGGCCCCTACCGTCGGCGGCCATACCGCCACGGTCGATGTCACCACGCCGTCGGGCCAGTTTGCTATCGATACCGGATTTATTGTCTATAACGACCGCACCTATCCGCGCTTTATGGGCCTGCTCAGCGAGTTAGGCCTCAGCGGACAGAAAACGCAGATGAGTTTTTCAGTCCACAATCCAGTGAGCGGGCTGGAATATAACGGCCACACGCTTTCTACCCTGTTTGCCCAGCGGCGTAATCTGGTCAGCCCCACGTTCTGGCGGCTGCTCAGATCGATCGTGCGTTTTAACACACTGGCGAAGCAGGCGCTGCGCGAAGGCTCCAGCAATAACCACACGTTGCAAACGTTCCTGGAACAGCATCACTTTAGCCCGTTCTTCGCCCGGCACTACATCCTGCCGATGGGCGCGGCCATCTGGTCCTCGTCGTTGCAGGAGATGCGCCGTTTTCCGCTGGCGCTGTTTTTACGCTTTTTTGAGAATCACGGGCTGCTGGACATCACCCATCGTCCCCAGTGGTACGTGGTGCCCGGTGGATCGCGCGAATATGTCCGCGCCCTCGTCACGCAACTGGGCGATCGCCTGACGCTGCGCACGAATGCGCCGGTGCAGAAGGTGATCCGCCATCCCCACCGCGTGGACATTGAGCTTGCCGACGGAACACACAGCTTCGATCAGGTCATTTTCGCCTGTCACTCCGGGCAGGCGCTGGCGCTGCTGAATAACCCAAGCCTTGCGGAAAAACAGATCCTCGGCGACATCGGCTGGCAGCGTAACGAGGTGGTGCTGCACAGCGACCGACGCTGGCTGCCGGTACGCGAGCGCGCCTGGGCAAGCTGGAACTACCGCCTGAGCGACCAGGAACAAAACAGCGCCTGCGTCACCTACAGCATGAATATTTTGCAGAGTCTGCCAGAGGGCGCGCCGCTGTTCTGCGTCACCCTCAATCCGGATGCCCCCATCAACGAGCGCGATGTCTGGCAGCGATTTGTGTATGAACATCCGCTGTTTAATCCCAAAAGCTGGCGCGCACAGTCGCGTCGCACCGAGATCAACGGCCAGCAGCGAAGCTGGTTCTGCGGCGCTTACTGGTACAACGGTTTTCACGAAGATGGCGTGCGCAGCGCGCTCGACGTGGTGGCGGGGATCGCGAGGGCGGGAACATGAACAGTTGCCTCTATCAGGGCGTGCTGCGTCATCGCCGCCTGCTGCCCCGGCCACACCATTTCCGCTACAGCCTGTTTATGGCGTGGCTCGATCTCGACGAACTGGAACGCCTGCCATCAGTGGGTATTCGCCGCAATCGCTTTGCCGCAGCGTCGTTTTACGACCGCGATTATCCGCTGGGCGAGCCGCTCAAAGCGCAGGCTCTCGCCAGGCTGGAGACGCTGACCGGCGAACGCCCCGACGGGCGGGTGATGCTCCTGACCCAGCTGCGCTATTTCGGCATCCATTTTAATCCGGTCAATTTTTACTACTGCTTCGACCGCCAGGACGTACTGCGCTGGGTGCTCGCCGAAGTGCGCAACACGCCGTGGAACGAGCGGCATTACTACGCGGTGAACGGCCAGGAGGCGCGCCCGATGGCGAAAGCCTTCCACGTTTCACCGTTTAATCCGATGGATATGGTCTACCACTGGCGCTTCAACTGCCCGGCAAAAACCTTGCACATGCACATTGAAACGCATCAGGAAACCAAAGTGTTTGATGCCACGCTGATGCTGGCCCGTCAGCCCCTGACCCGCTCCGTGCTGCGTTCGCTCCTGTGGCGCATCCCGCTGATGACGCTCAAAACCGTCCTCGCGATTTACTGGCAGGCGCTGCGCCTGTGGCTCAAACGCGTGCCTATTCACAACCATCCTGCCAGCAGGAGTGAACGCTCATGACCGATCCTGTTTATGCACTTGAGCCAGAATGCCCGCGCCACGCACGTCTGGCCCGTTGGCTACTGTTCCGCCTGATGGGAGATTTGCAACAGGGGTCGCTGACCGTGCGCGAGGGTAACCAAACGTTCCATTTTGGCGATACCAGTGCGGCCCTGCACGCCGAGGTGGACGTCCTTTCCTCGACGCTTTACCGACGCCTGCTGACCGGCGGGAGTCTTGCCGCCGCCGAAGCCTGGATGGACGGTGAATGGGAGACAACTCAGCTCACCACACTACTGCACATTCTGGCCCTCAACGGCAAAACCCTTGCCCGGCTGGAGAGCGGATTTCGGCTGCTGGGCAGGCCTGTCGAACGGCTACGCCACTGGACGCGGCGCAACCACCGCCAGCAGGCGCGGGAAAATATTGCCGCCCATTACGATCTGGGCAACACCTTTTACGCCCAGTTCCTCGACGAAGAGCTGCTTTACTCCAGCGCCCTGTTTGCCTCGCCCGATCAGGATTTGACGACCGCGCAGCAGGCCAAAATGGCGCGACTCTGCGAACAGCTGGCGCTGACGCCGGACGATCACCTGCTGGAAATTGGCACCGGCTGGGGCGCGATGGCCGAATTTGCCGCCCGCCACTATGGCTGTCGGGTCACCACCACCACGCTGTCCTACGAGCAGTTTTGCTGGGCGCAGGAAAGAATTGCCCGCGCCGGGTTGCAGGACAAGGTTCAGGTTTTGCTCTGCGATTACCGCGACTTAACCGGGGAATACGACAAGCTGGTGTCGGTGGAGATGATCGAAGCGGTCGGCAAAACCTTCTTGCCGGAATTCTTTCGCACCTGCCAGGCGCGGCTGCGCCCCGGCGGCAAAATGGCGATTCAGGCGATCACCATTCAGGACCAGCGCTACCGCAGCTACAGCAAAAGCGTCGATTTCATTCAGCGCTACATCTTCCCCGGCGGCTTTTTGCCGAGCATCACGGCGATGAGCGATCTC
This sequence comes from Lelliottia jeotgali, assembly GCF_016771845.1. Lineage (NCBI taxonomy): Bacteria > Pseudomonadati > Pseudomonadota > Gammaproteobacteria > Enterobacterales > Enterobacteriaceae > Lelliottia > Lelliottia jeotgali. Next base: position 12,472 of record NZ_JAENMQ010000014.1, read on the forward strand.
ATGACGCGCCACACGGATTTCGTGGTGCGCAACCTGTTCGACATGGGCCCGGACTACGCGCGCACCCTGACGCACTGGCGCACGCGCTTCCTCCACGCCTGGCAGGATATTGAAAAACTCGGCTTCGACGAACGCTTCCGTCGCATGTGGCTCTACTACCTGGGGTACTGCGAAGCGGGGTTCAACGCCCGCACCATCAGCGTGGTGCAGCTGATGGCAGAGCGCGTATGAACCGCCACGTGCAGGTCTTCGTCCTCGCCATCGCGTTCGATTTTTACTGGACGATGGTGGTTTTCTTTCGCGAACGCGGGGTGATGGTGTGGCTCGCGCTGGCGCTGCTGGCCTGCCTGATGTTGAAACCGATCCAGCGACTGTACGCCATTCTGCTGGCGGTTGCGGGGAGTTCTCTGGATACGCTCTGGTCGCTAACCGGGCTCCTGCGTTTTAACGGCGAAGGGATTTTGCCACTGTGGATGATGGCCCTGTGGCTGATGTTTGCCTGCGTCTGGACCCAGCTCACCACCACCACCGCTCTGCCGCGCTGGCTGCTGGTGCTGATGGGTACCGCAGGTGGCCCGGTGGCCTATTTTCTCGGCGAGCGTCTGGATGCAATCGTCTTTCAGGCCCCGGCCTTCATCGTCCTGAGCTGGATGGCGATGGGATGGCTGGTGCTGATCCTCTTTTTCCACCTGCTGGTCGGGAGGCAACCATGAAACGTTTTCTGGCGGTAAGTCTGGCGGCGCTGATGCTGCTGGCGGGCTGCAGCACAAATATCAGCGAGTATCAGGGCAAAACGCCAAAACTCGATATCTTCCGTTATTTTCAGGGCCAGACCGAAGCCTTCGGCATGGTGCAGGACCGCAGCGGGAAGCAGATCCGCCGCTTCCACGTGGCGTTAAATGGCGAAGTGCAGGCCGACACCCTGACCCTGAGCGAGCAGTTCGTGTATGACGACGGCGAGAAACAGCAGCGCGTGTGGCACATCCGGCGCGTCAGCGCCGATCGCTATGAAGGTCGTGCGGGAGATATCGAGGGCGTGGCGACCGGCCAGGCGGCAGGAAACGCCTTCAACTGGCGCTACAGCATGAACGTCAAAGCCGACGGCAAAACCTGGCTGTTGCACTTCGACGACTGGATGTATTTGCAGGACGACACACATCTTTTCAATAAAACCGCGATGACGAAGTTTGGTTTCAACGTCGGCACCGTCACGCTTTTCTTCACCCGGAAAGACAGTAAGGGAGCAACACCATGAACACCAAACCCACGCTCGGTATTAGCGGATGTCTGACGGGCTCAGCCGTGCGATTTGACGGTGGGCATAAACGGATGGGCTTTTTAATGGATGCCCTGGCGCAGTGGGTGACGTTCAAACCTGTCTGCCCGGAAATGGCGATTGGCCTGCCCGTTCCGCGCCCGGCGCTGCGTCTGGTGAAAGCGCCCGACGGCGACATGCGCGTGCGCTTTACCTTCGCGCCGCACGAAGATGTGACCGACAAAATGGCTGATTTCGCTGCGGGTTATTTGCCGGGGATCGCCGGTTACGACGGCTTTATCGTCTGCGCCAAATCCCCGAGCTGCGGCATGGAACGCGTGAGGATTTACGACGAAGTAGGCAATCCCGGCCAGAAGGAGGGAAGCGGGGCGTTCACTGCCGCGATGCAGGAAAAATACCCGTGGCTGCCGGTGGAGGAAGACGGTCGGCTGCACGACCCGGTCCTGCGCGAGAACTTCATCGCGCGGATTTTTGCCCTGCACGAGCTGAATGCGATCCGCGCCAAAGGCCTGACGCGCCGCGCGCTGCTGGCGTATCACAGCCGCTACAAACTGCAGCTGCTGGCCCATAACCAGGCGGCGTACCGCGAAATCGGCCCGTTCGTGGCGTCGATGCACGAGTGGCAGGATCTGGAGGCGTTTTTTGTCGCCTACCGCGACAAGCTGATGGCGATCATGAAGCAGCCCGCCTCACGTAAAAACCACACCAACGTGCTGATGCACATTCAGGGCTATTTCCGCGAACAGCTCAACGCCCGCCAGCGCCTGGAGCTGCGCGAAGTGATACTTAACTACCGCGCCGGACAGTTGCCGATCCTCGCCCCGCTCACGCTGCTCAAGCATTATCTGGCCGAACATCCTGACAACTATCTTCTGACGCAAAACTACTTCGACCCGTACCCGCAGGATTTGGGGCTGCGGCTGGCGATTACCTGATTTTCAAAACGAGAGACCTTTAGCCCAAAAGGTCCTTACACGCACCCCGTTTTTAGACGACAAACCTCACTGTCGTCTTTTTTTTGTTTATTCGAGGCCGAGGCCTGCTTTGCCACGCACTTTACCAGCCCGGCACCGCCCCGCCGTTAAAGATTTTTTCCGCCGCTTTCGCCACTTCCGGCGACTGGTACGACTGAATAAATTCCTTCACGTTTTCAGCGTCTTTGTTGTCTTCGCGCGTTACCACAATATTCACGTAAGGCGAGTTTTTATCTTCGATAAACACGCCGTCATGCACCGGTGACAGCCCGGTTTGCTGCAAATAGGTGGTGCTGATAATCGCCACGTCCACTTTAGGGTCGTCCAGCACGCGCGGCAGCTGTGCGCCTTCCAGCTCCATGATGTTCAGTTTTTTCGGGTTGGCGGTGATGTCGAGCGCCGTTGGCAGCAGGCCGACGTCCGGTGTCAGCGTAATCAGCTTCTCTTTTTGCAGCAGCAACAGCGCGCGCCCAAGATTGGTCGGGTCGTTAGGTATGGCAATGGTTGCGCCATCCTTCAGCTCTGATACGGCTTTGACCTTGCGGGAATAACCGGCCATCGGGAAGACAAAGGTGTTAGCGACCGCCACTAATTTATAGCCATGCGCTTTGTTATCTTCCGCCAGGAACGGGCGATGCTGGAACACATTTGCATCCAGTTCGCCGTGGTTGGTCGCATCGTTAGGCAGCAGCGAGCCGCTAAAACCGACCAGTTCGACATCCAGACCGTATTTCTCTTTCGCCACTTTTTTGGCGACTTCCGCCACATCCTGTTCAGCGCCGTTAATCACGCCGACTTTAATGTGTTTGGCATCGCTGCCGCCCTGGTCACAGCCCGCCAGCAGCAGACCCGTAAGAACTAATGCACCAAATCGAGGTAAAGAAAGTTTCACGAGACAGATCCTTTTGATAAACGTTTAAACGACTATATCGACAACGAAGCGGTACGCTAAAAACCGAAAAAGAATCAACCAGAAGGAAAAGTTATATGTGCGTGCTGACGACATTGTAGGCCCGGTAAGCGCAGCGCCACCGGGCGTCAGGCGTTACTGCTCTGCAGTCCAGTCTTCCACGTTCAATCCCTGCACCATAGCGAAGGCGCGATCGTTAGTGACAAACGTAGCACCGCGACTCACCACATGGGCGGCAAGCAGCTGATCGAGCGCCCCCATAACCTTTCCTTCTTTTTCCATTGAGGCTCGAAGTATGCCGTAGCTTTCCGCTGCTTCACGATCCCAGTTACATACGGTAACCGTATTCAGAAACTCCAGTATTTTTGCGGTTAATGAACTGCTTTGCTTTTTGGCCACGCCGTAAAGCAGTTCCGCTTCAGTGACGCTGGAAATACAAATATCTTCGAGCGCCGTATATGAATATTTATTAAGCACATCTGGATGCTTTCTGACGATATAGCTCACAATATTAGTATCAAGCATATGCCGCATTTCTACATTCCTTCGAAAGGGTCCCTGTCTGCGAACCCTTGATTGCGCTCCTCTTTACTCAGGAATGATTCCGGGACATCCGTTAGCTTTAACAGGTTTAAAAATATATCTCTGTGGTACTCACGATGAGTTTTTACAGATAGCACCACGTTCCCATACTCATCTCTGCGGATGTAGACACTATCCGTATCAAATTCAAAATCTGCGGGTAATCTGACGGCCTGACGGCGGCCCTTTTTGAAGATTTTTACTGTGCGTTCCATTGCCACCTCTGCGGGTTTATTGACCAGGCCAAAGAATGAGCCATCGAGGGACAGGAAGACAAGCATCATGACTCAAATTAGGAAAGCGGCTCGCATCTTATAGTAGGCCCGGTAAGCGCAGCGCCACCGGGCATCAGGGGTTACAGTTTTTTCGCCAGATAATGCCGCTGCATACCTTTGAGGGGAAAATCCTCCAGCGTCATTTGCAGCTGATAGCCCTGCTTTTCATAAAAGGGCCGCGCCTGGAAACTGAACGTATCCACCAGCGCGTGCAGGCAACCTTGTTGTCTGGCCTGTTCTTCGGCGGCGCTCATCAGCTTGCCGCCCAATCCGCAACCCCGCACATCGCTATTCACCCACAAATAGTCGATGTTCAGCCATTCCCCTTTGCGGTTGCCGATCAACCCGCCCGTCATCACGCCATTGTCGTCACGTGCATAAACAGCGATATCGCCACCGACCGTGGAAAAATCAATAAACTGTCGATTATGGGATCTCAGCCCATTCAAAAGCTCTGCTTTATCATCTTCGGTGATGTTATTAGTGACGCTCAATTGCATTTTGTTCTCCTTATTTTCAGCGCAATTTGACTATCTCACAGCTTTATCTTCATAAAAACTCCTTATTCTCTCCTTTATTTCGTTGTGGAAATATCCTTTCAATATGTAAATAAAAAAGCGCTTTCCAATACCTTCCTGAAACGTATAATAACCAAAAATGAGAACGATCATTCTCACTCTCAGCGCGGCGGGAAAACGATGAGCACAAAGCTTGAAGAACGTCAGAAACAGCGGCAGGACGAGATTATCACTGCGGCGCGGCGCTGTTTCCGCGCGAGCGGGTTTCACGGTGCCAGCATGTCGCAAATCGCCAGCGAGGCGAAGCTCAGCGTCGGGCAGATCTACCGCTATTTCAGCAACAAAGACGCCATCATCGAAGAGATGATCCGCCGCATCATCGACTACCGTATCGCGGAGATGGAAGGCAAAACCCAGACCGACCGCATGCCGCAGATCCTCGCCTGGCGCCAGACCCTGAGCGAAGACGACGACGCGCTGATGCTGGAGATGTCTGCCGAAGCCACCCGCAACCCGCTGGTGGCGGGGATGCTGGTCGAAGCTGACGCGCGCATGTTTGCCAACGCCTGCGAGCACCTGAAAAAACAGTGCCCGCACCTGAGCGAAGAACGCATCCGCTGCTGCGTAGAAATTATCGCCGTGATGATGGAAGGCTCCATCTATCGTCGGTTAACCCCACAAAAAGTGTCAGCATCTGAATTAGAGAAAATTTATCGGGAAATACTCAATATGCTTCTCATTGTGAATTAATTAAATCTGAATTAAACATCGGGAAATAGCCATTTCCCGTTTTTTCATTTCCGCGAGTCGCGGAGATGCGGCATCCCTGTGCCTTAAAAAAATTTCATCTCGTTAAGCGATTAACGGGACAGGCATCGTTCACCCTGGAAAAAGTATGAAAATCAGAACAACCTCCATCGCGGCATTATTTCTCCTGACCGGTTGTGATAATGCACAAATATCCGCACCAGCAGGCCCACTCCCGGAAGTGGGGATCGTCACGCTCATGAGCCAGCCCGTTCCGCTGGTCAGTGAGTTAACCGGGCGCACCAGCGCTGCGCTGAGTGCGGAAGTGCGTCCGCAAGTCGGCGGCATCATTCAAAAACGGCTGTTTAACGAAGGCGATACGGTCAAAGCCGGACAGGCGCTGTATCAGATCGATCCGTCCAGCTTTAAGGCCAGCTACGACGAAGCCGCCGCCGCGCTGAAACAGGCCCAGTCGCTGGTGCAGGCCGACTGCCAGAAGGCCCAGCGCTATGCTCAACTGGTGAAGGACGACGGCGTATCGCGTCAGGATGCGGAAGATGCGCAGGCCACCTGTGCGCAGGACAAAGCCAGCGTCGAGTCCAAAAAAGCCGCTCTGGAGAGCGCGCGTATCAGCCTGAACTGGACCACCATCACCGCGCCGATTAGCGGTCGCATCGGGATATCGTCCGTCACCCCGGGTGCGCTGGTCACCGCTCAGCAGGATACGGCGCTGGCGACCATTCGCGGGTTAGACACTATGTACGTCGATCTCACCCGTTCCAGCGCCGATCTGCTGCGATTACGCAAGCAAACTTTGTCGACTAACAGCGATACCCTGAGCGCGTCACTGATCCTCGAAGACGGCAGTACCTACAGTGAAAAGGGCCGTCTGGCGCTGACGGAAGTCGCTGTGGATGAGTCCACCGGCTCCGTGACCCTGCGCGCGGTGTTCCCCAATCCAAAACAGCAGCTCCTGCCCGGCATGTTCGTTCGCGCCAAAGTGGATGAGGGCATCATGGACGATGCGATTCTGGCGCCGCAGCAGGGCATCACCCGCGACGCCAAAGGCAACGCCACCGCGCTGGTGGTGAACGCCAGTAACAAAGTCGAGCAGCGCACGCTGCAAACGGGCGACACCTACGGCGACAAATGGCTGGTGCTGAGCGGGCTGAACGCGGGCGATAAGCTGATCGTCGAGGGCTCAGGGAAAGTGACCACCGGTCAGGAAGTGAAAGCCGAAGCGGTCAAAACCGACGGAGGAGACGCCTGATGTTTTCCCGTTTCTTCGTGCGTCGCCCGGTGTTTGCGTGGGTGATCGCCATTCTGATTATGCTCGCCGGGATGCTGGCGATCCGCACTCTGCCGGTGGCGCAGTATCCGGACGTGGCACCGCCGTCGGTCAAAATCTCCGCCACCTATACGGGCGCGTCCGCCCAGACGCTGGAAAACAGCGTCACTCAGGTGATCGAACAGCAGCTGACCGGCCTGGATAACCTGCTCTATTTCACCTCCACCAGCAGCTCCGACGGCTCTGTGAGCATCAACGTTACCTTCGAACAGGGCACCGACCCGGACACAGCTCAGGTGCAGGTGCAGAACAAAGTGCAGCAGGCCGAATCGCGCCTGCCGAGCGAAGTGCAGCAGTCGGGCATTACGGTGGTGAAATCCCAGAGCAACTTCCTGCTGATCATGGGCGTGTACGACAAAACCGACAAGGCCAGCAGCTCGGACATCGCCGACTGGCTGGTGAGTAACGTCCAGGACCCGCTGGCGCGCGTCGAAGGCGTAGGCAGTTTGCAGGTGTTCGGCGCGGAATACGCGATGCGCATCTGGCTCGATCCGGCGAAGCTGGCTTCGTATTCGCTGATGCCGTCCGACGTGCAGAGCGCGATTGAAGCGCAGAATGTGCAGGTCTCCGCCGGGAAAATTGGCGCGCTGCCGTCGTCAAATGCGCAGCAGCTGACGGCCACCGTTCGCGCCCAGTCGCGCCTGCAAACCGTCGATCAGTTTAAAAATATCATCATCAAGAGCCAGTCTAACGGCTCGGTGGTGCGCATGAGTGACATCGCGCGCGTCGAGATGGGCAGCGAAGATTACACGGCAACAGCCAAACTGAACGGCCATCCGGCGGCGGGCGTGGCGGTGATGCTCTCGCCAGGGGCCAACGCGCTCAGCACGGCGACGGCGGTGAAAGAGAAAATCGCTGAATTTAAACGCGCGATGCCGGAAGGCTATGACGTTGCCTACCCGAAAGACAGCACCGAGTTCATCAAAATCTCCGTCGAGGATGTGATTCAGACCCTGTTCGAAGCCATCATTCTGGTGGTGGTGGTGATGTATCTGTTCCTGCAAAACGTCCGTGCCACGCTGATCCCCGCCCTGGCGGTGCCAGTGGTGCTGCTCGGCACCTTTGGCGTGCTGGCCCTGTTCGGCTATTCCATCAACACCCTGACGCTGTTCGCGATGGTGCTGGCGATCGGCCTGCTGGTGGATGACGCCATCGTGGTGGTGGAAAACGTCGAGCGCATCATGCGCGACGAAGGGCTGCCCGCCCGCGAAGCGACCGAAAAATCGATGGGCGAGATCTCCGGCGCACTGGTGGCGATTGCCCTGGTACTGTCAGCGGTGTTCCTGCCGATGGCATTTTTCGGCGGCTCGACAGGGGTGATTTACCGCCAGTTCTCCGTGACCATCATCTCGGCGATGATCCTCTCGGTAGTCGTCGCCCTGACCCTCACCCCGGCTCTGTGCGGGACGGTACTGAGCCACACGCCGCCGCAAAAGAAAGGCTTTTTCGGTGCGTTTAACCGCTTTTACAGCAAAACGGAAAAGGGCTACCAACACAAAGTCCTGCGGGTGTTACGCCGCTCCGGCAGCGTGATGGCGATCTTCGCGGTCCTGTGCGGCGCGATGGCCCTGACGATGTGGAAACTGCCGGGCAGCTTCCTGCCGACGGAAGATCAGGGCGAAATCATGGTGCAGTACACCCTGCCCGCCGGTGCCACCGCCGTGCGCACCGCCGAGGTGAGCCGTCAGGTCACCGACTGGTTCCTCAGCAAAGAGAAAGACAACACCAACGTGATCTTCACCGTCGAAGGCTTTAGCTTCAGCGGCAGCGGCCAGAACGCCGGGATGGCGTTTGTGTCGCTGAAAAACTGGTCCGAGCGTAAGGGCAGCGAAAACACCGCCCAGGCGATCGCCCTGCGCGCCAGCAAAGAGTTGGGCGGCATTCGCGATGCCACCGTGTTCGCCATGACGCCGCCGTCCGTCGACGGCCTCGGTCAGAGCAACGGCTTTACCTTTGAGCTGATGGCGACCGGCAATACGGATCGCGATACCTTGCTCGCAATGCGTAACCAACTGATTGGCGAAGCGAATAAAGACGCCTCCCTGCAGGCGGTACGTGCCAACGATCTGCCGCAAATGCCGCAGCTACAGGTCGATATCGACAACAACAAAGCCGTCTCTCTGGGCCTCGCCCTGAGCGACGTCACCAGCACCCTCTCCAGCGCCTGGGGCGGAACTTACGTGAACGACTTTATCGATCGCGGTCGCGTCAAAAAAGTCTACATCCAGGGCGATAGCGATTACCGCGCCGCGCCGTCGGATCTCAACAAATGGTTCGTGCGCGGGAGCGACGACAGCATGACGCCGTTCTCCGCCTTCGCTACCACCCGCTGGGAATACGGCCCGGAAAGCCTGGTGCGTTACAACGGCTCGGCGGCGTACGAGATTCAGGGTGAGAACGCCAGCGGGTCCAGTTCAGGCAGCGCGATGACCACGATGGAACAGCTGGCAAATAAACTCCCGGCGGGTACTACCTGGGCGTGGAGCGGTCTGTCATTGCAGGAAAAACTGGCCAGCGGCCAGGCGATGAGCTTGTACGCCCTGTCGATTCTGGTGGTGTTCTTGTGCCTGGCTGCGCTGTACGAGAGCTGGTCGGTACCAATTTCGGTGATCATGGTTATCCCGCTCGGCGTGCTGGGCGCGGCGCTGGCCGCCACGATGCGCGGCCTAAACAACGACGTCTATTTCCAGGTAGCACTCCTGACCACCATCGGCCTGTCATCGAAAAACGCCATTCTGATCGTTGAGTTTGCCGAAGCCAAAGTAGCGGAAGGGTACTCCCTTACACGCGCCGCCCTGCGCGCCGCCCAGACCCGCTTGCGCCCGATCATCATGACCTCGCTGGCCTTTATCGCCGGTGTGACGCCGCTGGCGGTCGCCACCGGGGCCGGCGCCAACAGTCGCGTCGCGATCGGCACCGGCATCATCGGCGGAACCCTTGCCGCCACGCTGCTGGCAATTTTCTTTGTTCCCTTATTTTTTGTACTGGTGAAACGTCTGTTCTCCGGTCAACACGCGATCCGGAGGTAATCATGTTTCGTGTTTCTGTTTTAGTATTCGCCCTGATGAGCGCGGGCTGTGTTTCGCTGGACCCCAGCTACCAGCGCCCCGATTCCCCCATCCCGGCGACGCTGCCGGGCAGCCACGGCGAAGCCAGCGCGGTCGTGAGCCAGTGGCAGAATGTGATGAACGACGCCCGGCTGAAAGGAGTGGTGACGATGGCGCTTAACAGCAACCGCGACGTGCAAAAAGCGATTGCCGATATCGACGCCGCCCGCGCCCTGTATGGTGAAACGCGCTCGTCCCTGTTCCCGACGGTCGATGCCGAACTGAGCCACACCCGCAGCCGCACGCTGGCGAGCGGGGTCGCCACCAGCGACGAGGCCAACGGCGCGGTATCGAGCTTTGAGTTGGATCTGTTTGGCCGCAATCAAAGCCTGTCGCGCGCGGCGCGTGAAACCTGGCTTGCCAGCGAGTTCACCGCCCAGAATACGCGCCTGACGATGATCGGCGAGCTGACCACCGCGTGGCTAACGCTGGCAGCGGATAACAGCAATCTTGCGCTGGCGAAATCCACCCTGGAAAGCGCAGCGAACTCGCTGAAAATCGTCAAACGTCAGCAGGAAGTGGGCGTGGCAGCGGCAACGGACGTCAGCGCGGCGATGGCGGTGTATCAGCAGGCACGGGCCAGCGTGGCGAGTTATCAGACGCTGGTGATGCAGGACAAAAATGCGCTGAATCTGCTGGCGGGCGGCACGGTGCCGGATAATTTACTACCCGGCACGCTGGAGAGCCTGAGCGACAACGCCATCACCCTGATTCCGGCGGGCGTTAGCTCCAGCGCACTGTTGCGCCGCCCGGATATTCAGGAAGCCGAGCACAATCTGCTGAGCGCCAATGCAAGTATCGGCGCGGCACGGGCGAATTTCTTCCCGACGATTTCCCTGACCGCCAGCGCCGGAGTCGGGAGCGACTCCCTGTCGTCCCTGTTCAGCCACGGCCTGAAAGTGTGGTCGTTTGCCCCGTCGATCACCCTGCCGCTGTTCAGCGGCGGTAACAATCTGGCGCAGCTGCGCTATGCCGAAGCGGAGAAAAAGGGGCTGATCGCCACCTACGAAAAAACCATTCAGAGCGCGTTTAAAGATGTCGCTGATGCGCTGGCGCGTCGGGAAACGCTCAATGAGCAGCTGGATGCCCAGCGGGAATACGTGGCGGCGGAACAAAAAACGCTGGATGTGGCCACGCGCAGCTATCAGGCCGGTGCGGGTGATTATCTGACGGTACTCACCGCGCAGCGGTCGCTGTGGTCGGCGCAGGAGTCGCTGATTGCCCTGCAACAAACCGACTTCAACAACCGCGTCACGCTGTGGCAATCGCTCGGCGGCGGCATTCAATAAATCTTTTTGCCGGGCGCTGATGTCCGGCAAAAACTCCAGCTACGCTTAAAACGTCTCATACCTGTGTCTGCTCAGAATCATACTTTCGGCTTGAATCGCTTTGATGAATGTAACGATATATTTCAAAAGACAATGCGTGTTTTTTTCCGGGGGTTTCTATGAAAGCTGCTCATCTTTTTTGTCTGGTTATCTGTTTGCTTTTCGCCGCCTTCGTCCACGCGAAGGAGACACAGGATCCGGTTAAAACGGAAAAAATCCGCCAGTCGGTGATGAAAGATATCAAGAAAGTGTGTTCACCTCAGGGCAAACAATCCGACAAAGAGTGGCAGGCAATGATCATGTCCTCCGAGGCCAATAAATTGCTGATAAAAAACGCGATACTGGCGACGGAGCGCGATAACCTGGACAACTACTGGGAAGCGGTGGGTAAAGTGGATTGCATGGAAGATTACTGAGCGTGAAGCGAGCTTCACGCTTTTTTATTAGCGTTTGCGCATATCCGGGATAATCAAATCGCCGCGCAACACGTAAGAACCGAGCATCTGCGTTTTTTCATTCAGCCACGCCACAATCCGCGCCGCCATCGCATCCATTGAATATTCGATAGCCGGAATGGTCGGAATCCCCGGAAGATGCAGCGATCCGGCGAGACTAAAGACCATGATGTCTTCCGGCACCGATTTGTTAAACGCCTGCAACTGCGGGATCACGCGCTGTGCTTCTTGCTCATCTGCCACCAGCAACGCATTGAAATTCAAGGTGGTCGCATTGTTCAGTAGTTCCTGCAATGCCACAGATGACGAGGTGGCATCCATAAACACCAGATTACGGTTAAACGGCAGGAAGTTTTTCTCCAGCGCGTGTTTGTAGCCAAGCAGTACCTGATCGGCGAATCCGCTGCCTTGCGGCTGAATTAAGGCAATCTGCCGACGGCCCTGGCTGGTGAGATAATTACAGGCGGTTTCGGCAGCAAAGGCGTGGTCAAACTGGATGCTGTTGGGGTTATCGGACTCCATGCAGTCCACCAGGATGACGTTTTCCTGATCGATATGCAGCGGGAAACGCGCCCCGATAATCAGGATGTCGTCGCAGAGTCCGCAGGAGAGTTCATCGAGTGCGTTGAGCACTTCACTTTTGGTATTGGCGAAGCGCAGCAGCAGGTGTTTTTGATGCTGGCTGAGCTGTTTTTCCAGCGCGTAAAGATACCCGGTGGTCTGGTTGATATTATCCTGCGCGCAAATCACGCCGATACACCCCGTAGACTGACTCAGCAGCGACTGCGCAATGACGTTGGGCCGATAATTCAGCTCATCCACCGCTTTCAGTACGGCCTCACGGCTGGCTTCCTTCACGCCGCGCGACCCGCTCAACACCCGTGACACCGTGGCTTTGGACACCCCGGCCAGACGTGATACATCGTTGATTGTAGACATCATATTCCCCTGACAGGACTCACGCAGCCCTGTAATTCCCATTACCGCTTCGGCTCACATTATAGCCAATCCGCAGTATATCCGTTTCCGTTTTCTATGGAAACCGATTTTCCGTTTCCACTCCATTTGATGTCCAAAACGCCAAATTTCGTGACCCACATCGTGATAATTAGCCGCGTAACTACTGGATCTTGATGAGTGTCACACTTCTGTCTTTTATAAATGGAAACCGGTTTCCATATGATATCCAATCATCCCCGCAATAACTTTTTACACTTTGAGGATGGTTGTCGATGTTCAAGATTATGCTGTGCTGCTCTGCCGGGATGTCCACCAGCCTGCTGGTGAGGAAAATGGTTGAAGTGGCAGAAGAACGCGGTTTACCGGTGACGATAGATGCGTACGGTGTTTCCGAATTTGATACGCAGTTTCCGCAATACCAGGTCGTTCTTCTCGGACCGCAAGTGAAATACATGTTAAAGACACTGGCAGACAAGGCTGCTACGCAGGGCATTCCGGTACAAGCCATCGACATGATGGATTACGGGATGCAGCGTGGTGATAAGGTACTGGACTATGCTCTGTCGCTCATCGACGCGGCACACTAAGAAGGTGTTCTCATGAGTTCGTTATATCAATCAATGGTTGCCGTTATTGAGCAGTCCATTACCCCGCTGGCGGCCAAGCTCGGACAGCAAAAGTACGTGATTGCGATCCGTGACGGGTTTACCGCAGCGCTGCCGTTTATGATAATCGGCTCGTTCATGCTGGTGTTCATTTTCCCGCCGTTCTCGGCGGATACCACCAACAGTTTTGCCCGCGGCTGGCTGGATTTCTCCCAGACTTACCGCGAACAGCTGATGCTGCCGTTTAACCTCAGCATGGGCGTGATGACCTTCTTTATCTCGGTGGGTATCGGTGCGAGCCTGGGCCGCCAGTTTAATCTCGATCCGGTGATGTCCGGCCTGCTGGCGTTTATGGCGTTTCTGCTGGTGGCCGCCCCTTATGCCGACGGCAAAATCTCCACCCAATATCTGTCGGGCCAGGGGATTTTCACCGCGCTGATTACCGCCATCTACTCCACCCGCGTTTACGCGTGGCTGAAGGAGAAAAAAGTCACCATTCGCCTGCCGAAAGAAGTGCCGACCGGCGTGGCGCGTTCCTTTGAGATTTTGATTCCGGTGCTGGTGGTGATTGGCACGCTGCATCCGTTGAACCTGTTTATCGAAGCGCAAACCGGGATGATTCTTCCGCAGGCGATTATGCACCTGCTGGAGCCGCTGGTTTCCGCCTCCGACTCCCTGCCCGCGATTTTGCTCTCCGTGCTGCTGTGCCAGATTTTCTGGTTCGCAGGCATCCACGGTTCGCTGATTGTCACCGGCATCATGAACCCGTTCTGGATGGCGAACCTGTCGGCAAACCAGGCGGCGCTGGCCGCTGGCGCAGCGCTCCCACACGTCTATCTGCAAGGTTTTTGGGATCACTACCTGCTGATCGGCGGCGTTGGCTCAACCTTACCGCTGGCCTTCCTGCTGCTGCGTAGCCGCGTGGCGCATCTGCGTACCATCGGCAAGATGGGCGTGGTGCCGAGCTTCTTTAACATCAACGAACCCATTCTGTTCGGCGCGCCGATCATCATGAACCCGATGCTGTTTATCCCGTTTGTGTTCGTGCCGCTGGTAAATGCCTGCCTGGCCTACGCTGCAACCCGACTCGGCTGGCTGGCGCAGGTGGTTTCCCTGACACCGTGGACCACTCCGGCTCCGATTGGCGCGTCATGGGCGGCGAACTGGGCGTTCAGCCCGGTGGTGATGTGCGTGATTTGTATGGTGATGTCGGCAGTCATGTATTTGCCGTTCCTGCGTGCCTATGAGCGCTCGTTAATGAAAACCGAAGAGCAAAAAGCTCAGGCAACCGTCGGTTCTGCTGAAGCTGTACGTTAATAACGTCAAAGAGGACGCATTATGAAATATTCATTTCCCGAACACTTTTGGTGGGGCAGCGCCAGCTCCGCGCTGCAAACCGAAGGGGAAAGCCTGGGCGGCGGCAAAGGATTGACCACCTGGGATCACTGGTTCGCCAATCAGCCAAACCGTTTCCATCAGGGCGTGGGGCCGCAGGATACCTCAACCTTTTATCACAACTGGAAAGCGGACATTCAGCTGCTGAAACAGCTGAACCATAACAGCTTTCGTACCTCGATTAGCTGGGCGCGCCTGATCCCCGACGGTGTCGGTGAAGTGAATCCGCAGGCGGTGGAGTTTTACAATCAGGTATTCGACGAACTGCTTGAGCAGGGTATTACGCCGTTTATCACCTTGTTCCACTTCGACATGCCGATGGCGATGCAGGAGATCGGCGGCTGGGAAAACCGTGACGTCGTGGCTGCGTACAGCCGCTACGCGCAGATCTGCTTTGAGCTGTTTGGCGATCGCGTCCTGCACTGGTTTACCTTTAACGAGCCGATCGTCCCGGTGGAAGGCGGGTATTTGTATGACTTCCATTATCCGAACGTGGTGGATTTCCGTCGTGCAGCGACCGTGGCGTATCACACCGTGCTGGCCCATGCACAGGCAGTTCGTGCCTTCCGCGCCGGGCATTATGCGGGTGAGATAGGCATCGTGCTGAACCTGACGCCGTCCTATCCGCGCTCGCAAAATCCGCTGGATGTGAGAGCCGCGCATTATGCAGACCTGATGTTTAACCGCAGCTTCCTCGACCCGGTTCTGCGCGGGGAGTATCCGGCGGATCTGGTGGCGCTCCTGAAGGCCTACGATCAGCTGCCTGCCTGTCAGCCCGAAGACAGTGCGCTGATTGCCGAAGGGACCATCGACCTGCTGGGCATCAACTACTATCAGCCGCGTCGCGTGAAGTGTCGTGACAGCGCGGTGAATCCTCAGGCGCCGTTTATGCCGGAGTGGTTCTTCGATAACTATGAAATGCCAGGCCGCAAAATGAATCCGTACCGTGGCTGGGAAATCTACGAGCCGGGTATTTACGATATTCTGGTTAATCTGCGAGAAAATTACGGCAACCCGCGCTGTTTTATTTCTGAAAACGGCATGGGCGTCGAAAACGAGCAACGCTTTATTGAAAACGGCCAAATTAACGATCAATACCGTATTGACTTTATTTCCGAGCACCTTAAATGGGTCCACAAAGGCATTAGCGAAGGCGCAAATTGTCTTGGCTACCATATGTGGACATTTATCGATAACTGGTCATGGTGTAATGCGTATAAAAACCGCTACGGATTTATCCAGCTTGATTTAAATACGCAACAGCGCACCATTAAGAAAAGCGGGGAGTGGTTCGCCGCCACCTCGTTAAATAACAGCTTTGATAAAGAGTAATGAATGATGATTGCATTAGAAGACGCCGTAATGGAAATTATCGTCAACGCCGGTCAGTCGCGCAGTCTGTGCTTTGAAGCACTGCACGCTGCGCGGCAGGGCAACTTCGACGAAGCCAAAAGCCTGCTGCGCGAAGCCGATGGCTACGCGCGCCAGGCGCACCATATGCAAACTAAACTCATCGAACAGGACGCGGGCGAAGCCCGCCAGCCGATGACCTTAATTATGGTGCACGCCCAGGATCATTTAATGAATTCACTGTTAGCCCGTGAATTGTCCGAAGAGATTATTCATCTCTACCAGAGATAATTAAGGGAGATATTATTACGTTAAAGTAAACCCTCTGTACCACTAAAAATATAAATCAACTTGTTCTGATGATAGCGACATATTCTGTCAGATCGGAGCTGGGTGGTTATTGTCTGAATAAAATTTAAATAACTATTGAGATAACCATGAACATGATTAAAAAACTTCCATTAACAATGGCGGTCGTCGCCGCGCTTTGCCCAATTTCTGTCCTCGCACAAGATTTTACGCAGGAGCAAATTGACGCCATTGTGGCCAAAGCGGTGGATAAAGCCCTGGCAGATCGTCAGGCAAAAATGGACGCCGCGGTGGCGAAAAAAGTGGATGTGGTCACCGAACCACAGAGCGCCGCGCAGTCTCCGGATCTGGCCATTCCGTTTGGCATTAAATTTACCGGTTATGCCCGCTACGGTGCGCACTTCCAGGCCGCCGATCAGAAATACGTCGCGGTCGATGGGTCCTATAACGGCGGCTCGGCAATTGGCCGTCTGGGTAACGAAGGCAACGGCGGGGAATTCCAGCTCTCCAAAGCTTTCAAGGGCGAGAACGGCGCCATCTGGGACGTCAACGTAATGATCGACCACTGGGGCGACGAAGTTAACCTGAAAAAAGCCTACGCCGGGGTGACCAACATTATGTCATCCAACCCGAACGCCTATTTCTGGGCCGGACGCGACTTCCACCAGCGTCCACAGCAGGGCATCAACGACTACTTCTGGATGAACCACGACGGCCAGGGTGCGGGGGTGAAAAACTTCGACATCGGCGGCGTGCAGTTTGATGTGGCGACCGTCGCGGCGGTTGAATCCTGTAACCCAGAAGTGGAAAACGACGGCTCTAACCCGTCGCGCATCTCCTGTACCGGCGGCTCCGGCACCGGCGATAAGGGCAACTACGCGGCGACCTCTAAAATCCACGGCATGAAAGTTGGTCCGCTGGATCTGGAAATCTACGCCAACTACGGCTTCGATTCGAAAGCCATCGAAAGCGATGATCGTTTGAATGCCTGGCAGGGCGGCGTGGTCCTGAGCCACACCAACGACAGCGGCGTGAACAAAGTTATCGCCCGCTACTCGGATAACTCAGACAACAGCGTGTTCAACAAAACCGAAGATCTGACCACGGTTTACGCCAGCTTCGAAGGGTTGCATAAGTTCACCCAGCAGACGCAGGTGGAGTACATCCTCGCCTTCCATGACTATGACAACAGCCGCGACAGCACCGACAACCGCAAAAACTACAACGCGATTGTGCGTCCTATGCACTGGTGGAACGACGTTCACTCGACCTGGCTGGAAGCGGGCTGGCAGCATGTTGACTATGACAACGGCGGCGATAACAAAGGTTGGAAGCTGACCCTGTCGCAGAACATGTCTATCGCGATGGGCCCGGAATTCCGTCCGATGCTGCGCTTCTACGTGACCGGCGGCAAAGTGGATAACCAACGTACTGCACGCGTGAATGGCACCGACGACCAGACGCTCGACGATTTCAACGTTGGAGCGATGTGGGAAGCCTGGTTCTAAAACCGTGCTGTCATTTGCCGGGTGGCGCTGCGCTTACCCGGCCTACTATTTTCGTAGGCCCGTGCAAGCGCAGCGCCGCCGGGCAATGCTCCCATGATATGCTAGAAAAAAAACGAGCATGCAGGGGAGAACATGGGTTCCACAAAAAGAGGGATGCTGAATGTCCTGATCGCCGCCGTGTTATGGGGCAGTTCAGGCGTTTGCGCGCAGTACATCATGGAGAAGAGTCAGATTTCCTCGCCTTATCTGACCATGATTCGTCTGCTGTTTACCGGCGTAATTTTACTGACGCTCTCTTTCGTTCACGGCGACAAGATTTTCTCGGTCATCAAACATCGCAAAGATGCCATCAGCCTGCTAATTTTCTCGCTGGTGGGCGCGCTCACAGTGCAACTCACCTTCCTGCTGACGATTGAAAAATCCAACGCCGCCACCGCGACGGTCCTGCAGTTTCTCTCCCCGACCATTATCGTGGCCTGGTTTGCGCTGGCGCGGAAAAAACGGCCTGGGATGTTTGTTCTCGCAGCGATTTTGACGTCGCTTATCGGCACATTTTTACTGGTGACCCACGGCGATCCGACGTCGCTGTCGATCTCTCCGGAGGCGCTGTTCTTTGGTATCGCCTCGGCCTTCGCCGCTGCGTTTTACACCACCTATCCGTCGACGCTGATCGCCCGCTACGGCACGCTGCCGATTGTCGGCTGGAGTATGTTGATTGCAGGACTGATGCTGACGCCCTTCTACGCCGGGCGCGGCACCACCTTCGTGATCGACGGCAGCCTGCTGCTGGCCTTCTTCTATCTGGTGGTGATTGGCACCGCACTGACATTCAGCTTGTATCTGAAGGGCGCGCAGATGATTGGCGGGCCGAAGGCGAGCATTCTAAGCTGCGCCGAACCACTGAGCAGCGCTTTGCTGTCGGTGCTGCTGCTGGGCGTGGCGTTTACCCTGCCGGACTGGCTGGGGACACTGCTGATTGTCTCGTCGGTAGTACTGATTTCGATGGATTCACGCAGAAGAAGCTATCAGGGCTGATAGTGATAGCGGCACATCAGAATAGTCAGAGCAATGTCCGTGACGCCATAAACCAGGCGGTCAGTATCGTTGATACGCCGGGACCAGTAGCCCGACAGGTTCCCGCGCAAGGGTTCAGGTTTACCAAGCCCGGTAAACGGTTGACGCTTCGCATCATCAATCAATTTGTTGATTCTGCGAAGCGTCTTCTTGTCTTGCTCCTGCCACCACAGATAATCGTCCCAGCCGTTATCCGTCCATGTGAGCATCCTACTCATCAATCAGATCTCTCTCGCTGGTTTTACCGCTGTTTGCCTGAGCGATGGAATCCATCAGCCGTCTGGCATTGGCCGGGGAACTCATCAGATGGATGGTTTCCATCATCGAGTTGTAGTGCTGAAGGGACATCACCACCGCATCACCACCGTTACGGCGGCTGATAATGGTGGTTTCCACATTTTCATTCACGTCATCAAGCACATCTTTGAGTCGACTACGGGCTTCAGTAAAAGTCACAACCTGCATAAATCCTCCTGTACAACTTACGGTACAAGTATAAGGTGCGGGTGGTTATTTATCAATCAACGAACAGTCTCACTGAGACTTCACTTTCCCCGCCACCAGCAAGGCAGTCAACAGCATCAGCGTGCCGGATAAGACCAGCGGCGACAGCAGCCCCAGATTATCCAGCGCGTAGCCACCGATCGCCGCCCCGCAGGTGTTCGCCAGCTGAATCACCGCCACTTGAATGGACCCCGCTTTTTCCGCCTGATCGGCCAGAGAGCGGGTGATCCACGTTGACCAGCCTACTGGCACCAGCGCAAACGCAAAGCCCCAGATAATCGCAATCGTCGACGCCACCCACTTATCGCTGCCCCAGAAAATCAACACAGCGGCACTTACGGCCAGCACCAGCGGTGCACCCGCGAGCGCAATCTTGAGCGAACGTTTCAGGAACTGCGCCGAGAGCGATGTGCCGACAAAACTGGCAATCCCGAAACTCAGCAGCACCAACGTCAGGCCATCCACGTCAAAACCGGCCATAGTCATAAACACCGGGCGGATGTACGTGAAGAAGGCAAACTGACCCGCAAACGCCATAAAGATGGCGGTCATCCCCGCCATTACGCCGGGGCGTTTGAGCAGGCTAAACATGTTCTGTTTATGATGCGCCGCTTCCCCCGGCAGGGACGGCAGCGCTTTCCACACCCAGAAAATACACAGAATGCCCATGATCGCTGCGCCATTGAAAACGTTGCGCCAGCCGATAATCCCGCCCAAAAAACTGCCCAGCGGCGCGGCGATCACCAGCGCAATCGACACCGCTCCAAAGATCACCGACAGCGCTTTCGGCACTTTGCGCGCAGGCACCAGACGCATAGTCAGCGAGGCCGACATCGCCCAGAATCCGCCCAGCCCCAGACCCAGACAGGCGCGGCCCAGCAGTAACAGGGTAAAGTTATTGGCAAAAGAGACCAGTACGCAGGAAAGGGTGAGCAGCACGGCGAACAGAATCACTACCTTGCGGCGGTCAATGGTCCCGATAATCTGGGTGATAAACAGGCTGGAGAACATGGCGACAAACGCCGTGACGGTGACGGACTGGCCCGCCACGCCTTCGGAAATCCTCAGATCCTGGGCCATTGGCGTCAGCAGACTCACTGGCAGAAACTCCACGGTAATCAGGCAGGCGACGCAAAACGCCACGGCGAAAACTGCCGACCAGTTTGGTCGCAGCACCTCACTGGTGTGAGTCGTGGGCGTGGAGTGGATCTGTTCTGTCATGGCGTCACCTGAGGATAAAAACGTGAGGGAAAGTCGCGCAGTTTATCATCATAACTGTGACGGATTTAACGTTTTGACAACTTTTGTGGGTTTTTGTGCCCGGTGGCGCTGCGCTTGCACCGGCCTACGGGATCGGTAGGCCCGGTAAGCGCAGCGCCACCGGGCAGCAAGCCGCAGCGAAATAACTCAGTGTAAAAAGAACACGCCCCCTTCCGGCAGGAACAGCTGGTTATAGCGCAGCTGGAAGGCGTTGAACTCCTGCGGGTCCGGCTCCATCTCACGCATAAAACCCAGCGTCAGGCGGATTTGCGCGTCGGTAATGGGCGCTGCCAGACGTGCTTTGCGCAAAATCCGGTGCCAGGTGTGCATGTTCTCTTCGCTGCCATCGACGATGCAGACCTGCCAGATCAGCAACACCTGTGCGGCGTTTTGCAGATGAGCCTCGTCCGGGCGTTCCAGATAGCGGATAAACTCATTGCCTGCGGTTTTGCCAAACTGGTCAATCATCGATTCCAGCGGAACCGGCGTAATCCCCAGGCGTTCGCTGAGACGTTTGATCGCGCGGCGCGAATCGGACGTCAGAATGCGAAACCCGACAACAAACACCACAACCAGGGTGGCCAGCATTATCCAGACCATGCGCTCTCCTTAATGTAAGCCGCTCATGATATCGGGAAACGCGCGGGGCTGACAGCAGACTACACGATAAACTCAGCCGTAAAATAGCCGACTAATAGAGAGTTTCTTCCCTGGCTAATGAGTTATAGGGTACGAGGGTACCGTCTTTCTTCAAGACCATGCGGTCATTGCTACATGCCTCATTCGAGTACAGGTTGCACTTAATATCAATAGAAGGTTCTGTGATACCCACCATCTGCGTAACAAGGGGAATGAGATCGAAACCTGAGCGCGGCGCGGTAATTTTCTGACTCTCTTTCATACTTGAGGTTGTCACGAAAAGCGGGACATCATAATTATTTTGATACTTATCCGCGTGCTGCAGACGCTCCTCGCTTGCCCCCTTATCGACGACCATCAGCCCATGATCGGCAAAATACATCATTGCCCAACTGTTGGAGTTTTGGCCGAGCATCGCATAAACACGGCTAAGCAACGCGTCGGTATTCTTGATGCTTTGGACATAGCAAGATTCTTCTTTCGAGCGGAAGAACGTCTCGTACTGGCCGTTGGTGCGTACACAGGCGACGGGATGCGAGCCCATCAGGTGGATAAATATCGCTTTTTTCCCTTTGCGGTGTAGGGCATCTGACACCAGAGGCAGGATCTTCTCATCCGGGCTGTAGAGAAACTTGTTTGAAGAACCATTCTTAATAAAATGGTATTCATCAGCCTGCTTTCCTGCGAGCGAAACAGGACTGTCTGAGCTGCCAAACACTCCTTGATTGGAAATCCAGCTGGTGTGATAACCGCTTTTGTCGAGCAATCTGACAATGCTGTTATTGTATTCAATTTTCCCGTCTTTAAATCGGTACAACGAATGAGTTAAAGACAGTACTGTTGCTGGACCGCTTGAAATATAGTCAGTAAAAATGATTCCGGGGGTTGATTTTATAAACGTGGAATTATTTACAGGGAAACCATAAGCTGACATAAAATCACGACGAACGCTTTCCCCGATAATAATAACTACAGTTTCATAGCTATTGCCATGGATGTTATTTATCCAGTCATCGGGGGTTTTCACATTCTGTTCATAAAATTTTTTATCCGCATTTACTTGGTTATAGGCGTTGCGAGCATCATTCACGAATCGGATAGGAGGGTAATGTGAATCAAGCAGTGAATATTTATTTTCTTGATAGGCAGCCTTAATCGGAGTGCTAAAGAAGCACATAATACTGACCAGAGAAAGGATACGTGGCAACACGAATGAGGTTTTTGATTTCAGCAGACAACATGACAAGGAAGAAAGCAAAACAGACAATGCAATCAACCACTTCCACACTGAAATTGACAGCATAAACTCTAACGTTTCAGCTTTGTCGGTGTAGGCCATTGAGGTCATGGCATTCAGGTCTGGAGGGCCAAACGTTAAACCGACAGGACAATACAGGAACGCGATAACAGCCCCAGACATGCAGACGACGGAATATACAATTTTATTTTTTAATGTCAGCATTAAAATAAAAGTGAATACACTGTATGTCGTAGCCAGACCATAGCCAAAAGCAGAGTTGAAAAGAAACGCAAATACCATGTTCGCAAGAATGAACATGCCAGTAGGATTGATATTGTCACGCAACGACATTAGAGTTTTGCCCCAGAAATGGCGAAATAATGCAACTTAAGTTAAATCAATAAGATTTTCCTCAATATGTTATGGGAACTATCATGACATTGCCATTAAAATAAATATGCGATGGTTCAGCGCCCCTATTCAATAAATGTTGAGAGCAGCGCCAGACATAAAAAAGCCCGGCTCTAAGCCGGGCAAAAAGTTACCTGCACAATCAATCAAGCAGCTTTCAATTTCTGAATTCGTTTTTCGCGGCGAATTTTGCGCTCTTCCATCACTGCGACCATCGCCATCAGGCAGATGCAGGCGATAGCGGCGGCGTCCAGCGCGGCGAAGGTGCCCGCCCAGCCGGTCAGGCCGAAGACTGGCGTGCCGTCGGCGATCATCCCGAGACCCAGTTTGGCGAAGCTGTCGCCGATCAGATAGGCGAAGGTGCCTTTAATTCCATCGGCAGCGCCGATCGCTTTTTTTGGCACAAATCCAACCGCCGCAACACCGATCAGCAGCTGTGGGCCAAACACCAGGAAACCAAGTGCGAACAGGGACGCGAGGTAAATGTACTGATTGCTGGCGTGCTGATAGACACCCAGAGTAGCGATGATCAGCGCCAGCGCTACGCAGGCAACAAGCGCACGACGTCCATTCGCCAGATCCGAGAGCCAGCCCCACAGCAGCGTGCCGACAAGTGCACCCACTTCAAACAGGGTAAAGCCCTGAATCGCCACCTCTTTGGAGAGTTTCAGCTCCTGGAAGGCATACACGGTGGACCACTGGTCGATACCGATACGCACCACGTACAGGAAGATATTGGAGAAGCACAGCAGCCAGATGACTTTGTTTTTCAGCACGTACTCAACGAAGATCTGCCATTTGGTCATAGACTCGTCTTCGGCCTCTTTATCCTCTTCGCTCAGCTCTTCGCCAAACAGCTCTTCCGCTTTGCCCAGACCGTAGGATTCCGGGGAGTCGCTGCCGTAGCGCAGGCCGATAAAGCCGACAATCAGGGCGATAATCGACGGGAAGATAAACATACCGATCACGTGACCGTCGAACAGGAAGTTGGCGCCGAACAGCGCCACGCCTGCCGCACCCGCCCCGCCGAGGTTGTGGGAAATGTTCCACATACCGAGGTAGGTTCCGCGCTTGCGGCGCGGCGTCCATTTGGTGATCGTCGAGTAGCTGCACGACCCGCCGGTACTCTGGAAGAAGCCGCTCAGGGCGTAGAAAGCGATCATCATAAACAGGCTGACGGAGCCCGCGCCCATGCTGGCGCTAAAGCCGAGCATACAGATGGCGGAGAGGATCAGCATAAACGGCAGGAACTGCTTGGTGTTTTTACCGTCGGCGTAGTAGGAAACCAGGGTTTTGCCGACACCGTAAGTGATCGAGAAACCGAGGCCAATCATCCCCAGCTGCGTCATGCTCAGCCCGTAGGTGGAGATCATGTCGTTCTGGGCGATGTTGAAGTTTTTGCGGATCAGGTACATGGTCAGGTAGCCGATGAAGACCACCAGGTAGGACTGCATGAACGGCTTGAACCACATTTTGCGCCGCATCTCGAGCGGCAGATCCAGGGTCGGCTTGCGCACCTGGTTGAGAAAGGCCAGCATCAAAAACTCCTGATATGAATACCTGCGAATGGCAGGCATTGTAAAAATCAGCAGTCGCGTTGGCCTGAGACAGCGTCCAGGCGAAACCGAGAAAATTTCCTAGTTTTGCCCCACTCGGGGCAAAAAGGTGAGGCGTATCACGCTTCGTGAGTCTCGCGCGGAGCCTGAGCGTTCAAAAACGGCAGCAACAGCAGGGCAGAAATCCCCGCCGCGATGGCGATCACTGCGAAAAAACCGCTCCAGTGCCAGATGTCGATCACTCGCGCCAGCGGCCAGCCGGAAAGGGACGCGCCGAGATAGGCAAACAGACCGACAAACCCGGTCGCCGCACCCGCGGCCTCTTTGTGCGAACACTCCGCCGCCGCCATGCCGATCAGCATTTGCGGGCCGAAGACGAAGAATCCGGTGGTGAAAAAGCACGCCGCCTGCATCACGTAGCTGGCGAATGGCATCAGCCACAGCGAGCCGACGGAGAGTAAAATCCCGGCGGCAAAAATCAGGTTCATCGGGCCGCGGTTGCCGTTAAACAGTTTGTCCGATCCCCAGCCCGCCACCAGCGCGCCGATAAATCCGCCCAGCTCAAACATCGTCACCGCCGAGTTGGCGGTCACCAAATCGACGCCCAGCGTCTCGGACATGTACAGATTGCCCCAGTCGTTGATCGCCGCGCGCACCACGTAGACCAGCACGTAGCACAGAGAAAGCAGCCAGATATACGGGTTCAGGAGCACGTATTTGGTGAGGATCTCCTTGCGCGTCAGGCCCGCCCCCTCCTGCTGCTGGGCGATCTCCATCTCGTCATGACGCCAGTCGCCAACCGGCGGCAGGCCGACGGTTTCAGGCCGGTCGCGCAGGCGCCAGCACAGGAACAGCCCGGCGAAAATCGCCAGCGTTCCGGCAATCATCATCCCGGCGCGCCAGCCGTAGTGCAGCGCTGCCGCACCCACCACGATAGGGATCAGCGCCCCGCCGACGTTATGGGCGGTGTTCCAGATCGCCCACCAACCGCCGCGCTCGTTGCGGGAGTACCAGGCGGTGAGCAGACGCGCG
This sequence comes from Lelliottia jeotgali, assembly GCF_016771845.1. Taxonomy (NCBI): domain Bacteria; kingdom Pseudomonadati; phylum Pseudomonadota; class Gammaproteobacteria; order Enterobacterales; family Enterobacteriaceae; genus Lelliottia; species Lelliottia jeotgali. Next base: position 37,835 of record NZ_JAENMQ010000014.1, read on the forward strand.
CAGACGGGCGCGCCCCAGCCCTGGAAAAAGGCGTTCAGCGCCCACAGCAGAGCGAAGGCCCACAGCGAGGTGGAAAAACCAAACAGGATATTCACCACCCCGGTGGTGATCAGCCCTAATCCCATGAAATACCGGGCGTTGGAGCGGTCGCTGACGATCCCGGAGAAAAATTTCGACAGGCCGTAGGTGATGTAAAACAGCGTCGCCAGCAGGCCGATGTCTGTGCGCGTCATTACACCGCTGGCGAGAATTTCCGGCGCGGCGGCGTTGAAACTTTTACGGGTGAAGTAGAACAGGGCGTAACCCAGCCAGATGGTGGTCAGGATATGGCGTCGCCAGTAGCGGTAGCGCGCATCGATCTCGCATTTGTCGCCAATCGGTGCGGCGCTGGCGGGCGTTTTCAGAAAGGTAAACATCGTCGGTCCTTACGAGTAACGCAGCGGCAAATTCACGCTGACGCGAGTGCCGTGGGTGCAGGAGATCGTCAGCGTTCCGCCGAGCGCTGTGACGCGCTCACGCATTCCCGCCAGGCCAAAACCCTGCTGGCCGGAGCCGGGTGGCAGGCCGCAGCCGTCATCTTCAAGAACCAGCATCAGGCGGTCGTCCTGCTGCCAGCCCTGAAGCGTGACCGCGCTGGCGCTGGCGTGTTTGACGATATTGTTCAGCCCTTCCTGGCAGACGCGGAACAGCGTCACGCGCTGGCTTTCGCTCAGCCCCGATTCGTCGATCGCCCAGTCAATGTGGCTGACGATGCCCCTTCCTTCCAGCTCCATCTCGCGCATCAGAGAACGCACCGCCTGCTCAAGGGAGAGATCGTCCAGCTGGCGCGGGCGCAGTCGACCCAGCAGACGACGCACGGAATCATACACGCCGAGCGAGAGCTGTTCGATATGCGCCCCGCCCTGGCGGACGCCGATATTTTCCGGGGCCAGCCGCTGAACAATCCCCGCCTGAGTGCGAATGGCGGTGATGGTTTGGCCGATATCGTCGTGCAGTTCGCGCGCCACTTCCTGGCGCACGCTCTCTTCGGTTTCCAGTAAACGCTCCGCCAGACGGCGGTTGCGGGCCAGCTCGTTTTGCAGGGACTGGTTCAGCTCGCGCAGACGCTGGATCCCCGCACCCAGCAGCAGCCCGGTCAGGCTTTGCGCCAGCAGCGAGAGGAGTAAATCGACGGGATGATCATGCCACGTCTGGCTGGCAATCAGCGCAATGGCGTTCATCAGGGTGGCGATCAGCGCCCCCTGCCAGCCGTAGTGCCAGGCCAGGGCGATAATCGGCAGCGCCAGGCAGAACGGCGTAAAGCGGGAGAGTTCCGCCGGCAGGCCCAGCTGTAACCACAGGCTGACCACGAACAGCAGCAGATACCAGATGAGGTGCCGCGCGCGCCAGTTCACCGGCTGGGAGACCAGCGCCGGGCCGAGCGGTTGCCAGACGGTGCTGGTGAGATAGTGCCAGATAACCAGGCAGGTCGGGGCCAGCGTCAGCCCGCCGGTGAGGGTCAGCAGCAGGGCCGTGAGAGTGTCGGGTTTGCCGATCCACGGCAGAGACTGCAACAGCGCAGCGGCGATCAGCGCCCCGCCCTGACGCAGCAGCGTGCGCCAGTCGCGCTGATGGCGATAGCGGGAAATCAGCGCCACCGGGAGCAGCGTTAGCACGCCCCCGATCATCAATAATGGGAGATGCGCCAGCGCCACTTCCTGCGCCAGCCACACCAGCATGATCCACTCGGCGCCGAGCAAAACGGGCCAGTAGCCGCGCGGACATTGCAGCATCAGCCCCAGACGCAGGCCAAACGGAAACAGCAGCACCGCCAGCTCCGGGCGCTCGACCAGATGCAGGCTGATGCTCCACAGGCAAAACCAGGCGGCGGAGAAGATAAAAAAGCTGGCGACGACGGAGACCAGCCGCGAGAAGTAAGGACTCATTGCCAACCGTCAAACATGCGGCGGGCCAGCTCGACGTCATTGCTGACGCCGAGTTTTTCCATAAGATTGGCGCGATGGACGTGAACGGTTTTCGGTGACAGGCCCAGCTCGACGGCGATCTCTTTTACCGCCATCCCCTGCGCCAGTTTTTCCGCCACCTGTCGTTCGCGTTTGGTTAGCGGGTCCTGGCGTCCGGCGGCGAGCTTGATAGCGATATCGGGGGTGAGATAGCACCCGCCCGTGGCAACGGTGCGCACGGCGGAAATGAGTTCGTCCGGACTGCAGCGTTTGGAGAGAAACCCGCGCGCCCCGGCGTTGAGCGCCTGTTCGACCAGCGCCGGGCTGTCGTGCACCGAGAGCATGATCGTCGCCATCCCTTTCGGCAGCTGGCTGAGCAGCTCAAGCCCGGAGAGGTCCGGCATCGAGATATCGCAAATGCACACCTGCACCCCGCGCCCCGGCAGTCCGGCCAGCGCCTCGCGGCCTGAACCGAATTCAGCCACGACCTGAAAGTCCGCCTCCAGGCTCAGCAACTGGGCAAAACCGGAGCGGACGATAAGATGGTCGTCGATAAGGGCGATGGTGGTCATGTGGGTGTCCTGATGCCTGAAACGCCTGATGGCACTGCGCTTGTCAGGCCGACAACGGCAATGTCCAGCGCAGTGCTTTACGGCAAAGCCGCTTACCTTAACGATAAGCGCGTTGCCGTTCAAGCCTTGAGCGATTTACTCAAAAAACACCGCAATTTTATTAAACATGGTCGGATCGGACTGGTTGCGCACCACTTTGGTAACGTCTTCCAGTTTGTCGATTTGCGCCATCATCTGCTCGAGGCGCTGGTCGTCGTTCACCAGTAGCCAGATGCGGCTCTGATCGCTGCCCTGAATCGGCAGACACAGAATGCCTTCGACGTTGAACGCGCGGCGTGCGAACAGGCCACAGACGTGGGTCATGACGCCAGGGTGGTTGCGGACGGTGAGTTCGAGAATGACGTTATCGTATTGTTTTTGCATGGCTTATTCTCCCACCATCTCAGTATTGGCCGCACCCGGCGGGACCATTGGATACACTTTTTGTTCAGGGTCGATACGCACGTGAATCAGCGCCGGGCCAGGACGGGAAATCGCCGCCTGCAGGGCGGCCTGCGCGTCCTCTTCGGCGTTCAGATCGCAGATATGCAGGCCAAAACCGGCGGCAATCTGCATAAAGTTGATCATCCCCGGATAGGTCGCGGCGAACACGCCCTGCTTGTAGAACAGGCTCTGCTGCTGATGCACCAAGCCCAGCGCTTCGTTATTCATCAGGATGATTTTCACGTCGAGCTGGTTTTCCGCCGCCGTCGCCATCTCCTGAATATTCATCATCAGGCTGCCGTCACCGGAGAAGCAAATCACCTTGCGATCCGGGTTCGCCAGCGCCGCACCCACGGCAGCAGGCAGGCCGAAGCCCATCGTCCCCAGGCCGCCGGAGGTCAGCCACTGGCGCGGACGGTTCAGCGGATAGGCCTGGGCGGTCCACATCTGATGCTGGCCAACATCGGTGGTGATAATGGCGCTGTCATCCACGCAGGAGGCGACGGCGTTAATCAGGCCGTAATGGCTCAGCGGGTCACCTTCGGTTGGGATGGCGCTCGGGAACTCCTGTTGCAGTTGAGAAACCAGGGAGCGCCATTCGGCGTTGTCGGTAGCGTGGGTTTGCGGGATCAACTGGGCCAGCACTTCGCCCACGTCGCCCTGAATTGCCACGTGCGGCTGTTTGATTTTGCCCAGCTCGGCGCGGTCGATATCGACGTGGATGATTTTCGCGTTCGGGCAGAACTGCTCGGTTTTGCCAATCGCCCGGTCATCAAAACGTGCGCCAAGAACGATCAGTAAATCAGACTCTTGCAGAATAAAGTTGGTGCTGCGCGCGCCGTGCATCCCCAGCATGCCCAATGAGAGCGGGTGTGCTTTCGGCAGCATACCCAGCGCCATCAAGGTCATTGTGGTCGGCAGATTCGCTTTTTCGGCAAACTCACGCACCTGTTCAGAGGCGTTAATCGCCCCGCCGCCCAGATAGAGCACCGGGCGAATCGCTGCGTTGATCATCGCGGCGGCATCTTGCACGCTTTGGGCGCTGAATGCTGGTGCGGGAGCGCGGTCACCCGGCTCCGGGAATGTCTCGATGTCGATTTCAGCGGTTTGCACATCCTTAGGAATGTCTATCCACACCGGGCCTGGACGACCGGATTGCGCAATGCGGAACGCATCGGCGATCACCTGAGGTAACTCGGCGATATCGCGAACTAAATAGTTGTGCTTGGTGATGGGGATAGAGATGCCGTAGGTGTCGACTTCCTGAAACGCATCGGTGCCGATCATCGACGAAGGAACCTGGCCGGTAATGCAAATCAGCGGAATGGAGTCGAGGCGTGCGTCGGCAATCGCGGTGACCAGGTTGGTAGCGCCCGGTCCGCTACAGGCCATACAGACAGCGGGTTTGCCCTGAGTTCGCGCCATGCCCTGGGCGATAAATCCTGCCCCCTGCTCGTGGCGCGCCAGAACGTGGCGGATCTGCGTGCTTTGACTTAACGCGTCATACAGCGGCAGTACCGTACCGCCTGGAATACCCGAAACAATGGTAATACCCTGACGTTCCAGTAAATGAACGATTAATTGCGCGCCGGTAAAACGCGTCTTGCCAGATGTTGTGCCCGAACTTGCCATGCTCCAGTCCTTTTGTTCTGAGCCGACTTTCCGGGAGGCTTAAACTAAAAACCCCGCCGGTTTGCGCCGGCGGGGTTTTGGATTCGTGTGTTGATCCAGTCCCTACGGCGCGTTGCCGACGACCACCACCACACGTACGACGACCACTGCGGCAGGTTGCGCAGTTTTTAGTAGGGTCGACGCCATCATGGAAGTTGTCATTGAGGACCTGTGTTTAGAATCATTGATAGAATTTATACAAACACAGGTTTCAGATCCTGACAATGGAAATATTTTCATCCACCTGAATTTGCGTCAGGGATCACGTTTCGTTTGTCGAGTGATGAAAACAAAAAACCCCGCCGGAGCGAGGTTTTTTTTCAGGGTTTGCGGTTGGTTTCCGCGAACACACTGTGTTACGTCAACGCAAGAAGTATACGCGATCGGCTACGAAGGCGCAATTTTAGGTACTTTTTTTGATGATTCAGAGTATGGGTCACCCCGCCGAATTTGTCGACAAAATACTGTTCATGCATCCAGTATTTATCTATACTGATTTTGTTCGCAGTGAGTTACGGGGGCCGCAAACAGTAAACCGGCGCAACGAAGTCCTGGCTGAAACGGGTGGTGCCGTCAGTGCCTTAACCCCCAAATGAGCACACTGTGTTACGTCAACAAAGGTGCTGGCAACAGGCGGCGGAGAGGTACGCCAGCATCGTGCTCCTTCTGCCAGAAGGAGGCGCGTATGGGCGTCGTGGATACGATCATTCTTATCCTGAAACTCATTGTTGCAGTACTGCAACTGCTTGATGCTGTCCTGAAATACCTGCGGTAAATCGGGTTCAAGTCGCACCAGAGAGGGGCGGGCAACCGCCCCTCTTTAACATCTGCACAGTGGCAACATAAGTTGCCGAGATCGTTTACAAATCCTGCCTGTTTTCGTTCAACCATTCACCTCAGAGATGCTTAATTTGTCATCTCTTTGTGGTAGATTCCTCGCGCATTTATGGTAATGCGCAGTCACTTATTCTTTATTTATCTCTTTTTGCAAAAGTATTCAGCGACATGAAAAAGCAAAGGAACGTTAATTTACTGTTGATGCTGGTGTTACTGGTGGCCGTCGGTCAGATGGCGCAGACCATTTATATCCCGGCGATTGCAGACATGGCGAAGGAGCTCAGCGTCCGCGAAGGCGCGGTGCAGAGCGTGATGGCCGCCTATTTGCTGACTTACGGCGTCTCGCAGCTTTTCTACGGTCCGCTCTCTGACCGCGTCGGACGCCGCCCGGTGATCCTGGTCGGTATGACGATTTTCATGATCGCCACGGTGATTGCGATGACCACCCACAACCTGACAATTCTGATTGCTGCCAGCGCCTTGCAGGGCATGGGGACCGGCGTCGGCGGGGTGATGGCGCGAACGTTGCCGCGCGATTTGTACGAAGGCTCGCAGCTTCGCCATGCCAACAGCCTGCTGAATATGGGTATTCTGGTCAGCCCGCTGCTGGCTCCGCTGATTGGCGGCGTGCTGGACAGCATCTGGTCGTGGCGCGCCTGTTACGCTTTCCTGCTGGTGCTGTGCATTATCGTCACCTTCAGCATGGCGCGCTGGATGCCGGAAACGCGCCCGACCGGCGCACCGCGCACGAAGCTTATCGCCAACTACAAAACGCTGTTCGGCAACGGGGCATTCACCTGTTATCTGCTGATGCTGATTGGCGGTCTGGCGGGGATTGCGGTGTTTGAAGCCTGTTCTGGCGTGTTACTCGGCGCGGGCCTGGGGCTGAGCAGCATGGTGGTGAGTATTCTGTTTATTCTGCCTATCCCGGCGGCGTTCTTCGGCGCGTGGTTTGCCGGTCGCCCAAACAAACGTTTTTCCACCCTGATGTGGCAGTCGGTGATGAGCTGCCTGCTGGCTGGCGTGATGATGTGGGTACCGGGGCTGCTCGGCGTGATGACCGTCTGGACGCTGCTGATCCCGGCTGCACTGTTCTTCTTCGGCGCGGGGATGCTCTTCCCGCTGGCGACCAGCGGCGCGATGGAGCCATTCCCGTTCCTCGCAGGCACTGCGGGCGCACTGGTCGGTGGGCTGCAAAACATCGGTTCCGGCGCGCTGGCCTGGCTCTCCGCCATGATGCCGCAAACCGGTCAGGCTAGCCTTGGCCTGCTGATGACACTGATGGGGCTACTGATTTTGCTGTGCTGGCTGCCGCTGGCGTCGCGTGAGCCGCATCACGAGCAGACGATTTAATCACATGATGGCCCGGCTTCTCGTCGGGCTTTTCACATACCGGGGTGAGCATGGCCTGTAGCAACGGCTCTGGCCCCGCTCGCCACGCCCCTTCTTCCCCGTCGTAAAACTGGAAATCTGCGTTAATCGCGTACGGGATTTTGGCTTTTTGCAGCTCGCAGGCCATAAAACTGGCGAATGCCATCTGCGGTGCCGTCGGCGTCACGCGGCTGGATTCTCCCACGCCCCAGCCGCCAACCCAGCTCACGTGTCCGGTTTTTTGCTGCCAGCGCAGGGCGGTATTGATCCGGCTGCGAATCGCCGATTTCTCGGCGGCGGTGCCTGACGTCCAGGGGTATTTACCGTTGTTCTTGAGCGGTCCCCACGGGAAGATGTGCCATTCGGCCAACACATAATTTTGGCTGTGGGCAGGCAGTTTGAGGCTGGTAAGATCTTCCGGTGCCGCGCGCAGGCGCGGGGCGACAAAAATCATGCGATCGGCATCGATGGCGTGAATCGCTTTGATCGTTTTATCGTAGACGCGGTTGAGGGACGCGATGTTGTGATTCAGCTTGTCCGCCGGCTCGTAGATCAGGTCAAACCCGAGCAGCGGCGAGCTTTTCTCAAAGTAGTGCGCCACAGCAATCCACCAGTTCACCACCTCTTTTTCGTTATCCGCTTTCGGGTCGTTTTTGTACTCATCCGCCTGATAGGCAATGACCGGGATCACGCCGTACTGGTCGCAGGCTTCCACCAGTTTGCGCAGGTGAATCAGCCGCGCTTCGGTAGGCTCACCGGCCACGCGAATCCGCACATGGGTAAAGCCCTTGGCCTTAAAATCACGCACTTCCAGCGGGTCGAACTCACGAATGCCGCGCTCGGTGCGCGCCCAGTCGACGTCGATACCCACGCCGAGCTGCTGCGCGTAGCGCGCAGCCGTCAGCGGAGGCTCAGCGGCAAACACCCAGCCAGAGGAGAAAATCAGCGCAGCGGCGATCAAAGGCTTTAACACGGTTAACCTTGCGAAAAATCGAAAGCAATAGGCTGTATTTAGCACGCTTTTCGCCGTTTGGTGTAGAGGCGAAGCGTAATAATTCTTCATCCCACCTGACTTTTTAGCCAGGCGATAAAGGCATCAATTTTGGGCCACTGCCTGCCGGAGAGGGTCGAGACGTAGTAGTGCTGATGGCATTTCAGGGTTTTATCGCCGAACGGCGCGATCAATTCCCCACGCTCAAGGCGTTTTTGCACCAGCCGTTTACGCCCCATCGCCACGCCAACGTGATTCATTGCCGCGATAACCGCTAAATCCGAACGATCGAAACCAATACCCGACGATGGCGGCAGATTCACCGCAAAGTGCTGCGCCCAGCCAAACCATTCGTCGGTACCAGAGTCATTGCTCCACGCCTGTCGGTCATGCAACAACGTGCAATGACGGAGATTATCGGGGTTTTTTATCAGCTCATGCTCGCGCGCGTATTCCGGGGTGCAGACCGGCAGGATCGCCTCGTCCATCAGAAAATGATGGGAAAGCTGAGTTGGCGGTGTATCGTCGAAATAGAGCGCCAGATCGATACCCGTTCGCTGCATATTCGGATAATCGTTGCCTGTCAGAATGGTCAGGGAGATCGACGGATAGCGGCGGGTGAAGTCCCCGAGCATGGGAACCAGCCAGCATTGGGCGATAGACGGGCGCGAATAGACGGTCAGCGTGCCGGAGAGCGCCTGATTTTTGATGTCGAGGATCTCCTGATTCAGGGTATCCAGCGACGATTTCAGCGTCCAGAACACGCGCTTTCCCTCCGTCGTCAGTTCCACCTTGCGGTGCGAGCGGACGAACAGCTGAATGCCCAGCTCTTCTTCCAGCAGGTTGATGCGATGGCTGACGGCGCTCGGGCTGAGCGACAACTCTTCCGCCGCCAGCGCGAAGGACTCGTGCCGGGCTGCCACTTCAAAGGTGTACATTTTCGACAGCTGCCAGCCGTTCAGCAGGCGATTTCCGACCTCGTTCTCATCGTTCATGGCGACTTTTTTCTCTCTCCAGACTCATTTCACTGCGCCCAGAATACCGCTTCTGGATGAATTTATGTGAACCAACCCCGTAATAAGTGCGCTTTTTAGAACGACGTCACTCACTTGATCCAATCTGGCTCACCTGAACGGCAATTTATATCGTTTGTCAGCCGATGCCGTTTTTTCGTCCAATAGCCGCAGATAACTTAAGGGTGAGGTGAGATATGGGATCTCAGATGTGGGTTGTGGCGACGCTGCTGGCAAGCATCGTGTTGATTGTATTAACCATCGTAAAACTGAAGTTTCACCCGTTTCTGGCGCTGCTGCTGGCGAGCTTTTTTGTCGGCGCGATGATGGGTATGAGCCCGCTGGATATGGTCAACGCCATTGAGAGCGGCATCGGCGGCACGCTAGGATTCCTCGCAGCGGTGATTGGCCTGGGCACCATTCTCGGCAAAATGATGGAAGTGTCCGGCGCGGCGGAGCGCATCGGCCTGACGCTCCAGCGCTGCCGCTGGCTCTCCGTCGACGTGATTATGGTGCTGGTTGGGCTGATCTGCGGTATCACGCTGTTTGTCGAAGTGGGCGTGGTGTTGCTGATCCCGCTGGCGTTTTCGATTGCCAAAAAGACCCAAACCTCGCTGCTTAAACTGGCGATCCCGCTGTGTACCGCGTTGATGGCGGTGCACTGCGTGGTGCCTCCGCACCCGGCGGCGCTGTTTGTGACCAACAAACTGGGCGCGGACGTGGGCACGGTGATTGTTTACGGTCTGATGGTCGGGCTGATGGCATCCCTAGTGGGTGGCCCGCTGTTCCTGAAACTGCTCGGCGATCGCCTGCCGTTCAAGCCGGTTCCGGCGGAATTTTCTGACCTGAAAGTGCGCGAAGAACACACGCTGCCGACGCTGGGTGCCACGCTGTTTACCGTTCTACTGCCGATTGGCCTGATGCTGGTAAAAACCATCGCCGAGCTGAACATGGCCAAAACTGGCTCGCTGTACACGCTGCTGGAATTTATCGGCAACCCGATCACCGCCATGTTTATCGCCGTGTTTGTGGCCTATTACCTGCTCGGGATTCGCCAGCATATCGGCATGAGCGCCCTACTGAAGCACACGGAAACCGGCTTTGGTTCAATTGCCAACATCCTGCTGATCATCGGTGCGGGCGGGGCGTTTAACGCCATCCTCAAAACCAGCGGGCTGGCCGATACCCTGGCGCTGATTTTATCGAATATGCACATGCACCCGATTCTGCTGGCGTGGCTAGTGGCGTTGATTCTGCATGCGGCGGTCGGTTCCGCCACCGTGGCGATGATGGGGGCGACGGCGATTGTGGCCCCGATGCTGCCGCTCTATCCCAACGTTAGCCCGGAGATTATCGCCATTGCCATCGGTTCCGGCGCTATTGGCTGCACGATCGTGACGGATTCTCTGTTCTGGCTAGTGAAGCAATACTGCGGCGCGACCCTGAATGAGACTTTCAAATACTATACAACGGCGACATTTATCGCCTCGGTACTTGCACTTGGCTGCACGTTCCTGCTTTCTTTCATTATCTAAGCGCGAAGAGACGTACTATGGAAAACGCAAACATCACCACCTTAACCGCCCAATTTCCTCTGGTAGAGGATCTGATGGCGCTGAAAGAGACCACCTGGTTTAACCCGCGCACCACCTCGCTTGCCGAAGGGTTGCCGTACGTCGGGCTGACGCAGGCGGATGTGAAGGATGCCCACGCTCGCCTGGCGCGTTTTGCGCCTTACCTGGCGAAAGCGTTCCCGGAAACCGCCGCTAAAAACGGCATTATTGAATCCGACGTGGTGGCTATTCCTGCCATGCAGAGCCGACTGGCGAAGGAATTTACGACGCCGATTAACGGCACATTGCTGCTGAAAAAAGACAGCCATCTGCCAATTTCTGGCTCCATCAAAGCGCGCGGCGGGATCTATGAAGTGCTGACCCACGCCGAAAAACTGGCGCTGGAAGCGGGGCTGCTGTCGCTCACCGACGATTACAGCGTTCTGCTGGAGCCGCGCTTCAAGGACTTTTTCAGCCAGTACAGCATCGCCGTTGGCTCAACGGGCAACCTCGGGATGTCGATTGGCATCATGAGCGCCCGCGTTGGCTTTAAGGTAACGGTGCATATGTCGGCCGATGCCCGCGAGTGGAAAAAAGCGAAACTGCGCAGCCACGGCGTGGAAGTGGTGGAGTACGAGCAGGATTACGGCGTGGCGGTGGAGCAAGGGCGCAAAGCCGCCGAGAGCGATCCGAACTGCTTCTTTATCGATGACGAAAACTCCCGCACCCTGTTTTTAGGTTATGCCGTGGCAGGTGAGCGCCTGAAAGCGCAGTTTGCCGAGCAGGGCCGCGTGGTGGATGCGGATCATCCGCTGTATGTCTATCTCCCGTGCGGCGTGGGCGGTGGTCCTGGCGGCGTGGCGTTTGGCTTGAAACTGGCCTTTGGCGATAACGTTCACTGTTTCTTCGCCGAGCCGACCCATTCACCGTGCATGTTGCTGGGGGTATATACCGGTTTGCACGATGAGATTGCGGTGCAGGATCTGGGGATCGATAACGTCACGGCGGCGGACGGTCTGGCGGTAGGGCGTGCGTCTGGGTTTGTCGGCCGCGCGATGGAACGCCTGCTGGACGGGTTCTATACCCTGTCCGATCAGAGCATGTACGACATGCTGGGCTGGCTGGCGCAGGAGGAGGGCATCCGTCTTGAGCCGTCGGCGCTGGCGGGCATGGCCGGGCCGGTGCGCGTGCCTGTTTCCACCAATGCGACCCACCTCGTCTGGGCAACCGGCGGCGGAATGGTGCCGGAAGAGGAGATGGCGAAATATCTGGCGAAGGGCCGCGCGTCACTTCTGCCGTAAAAGAACCATTAGCTCTTCCGCTGGGCGGTTGTGCTTCATCAAATCGCGCATCACTTTCATAAAGGGTGCGCTGTAGTCATAGAAAGCCAGATAGCCCTGACACAACTCATCGTCATTGGCCGCCGTGCACAGGCGGCGGCCAGGGCAAGTCTGGCATTTCACCAGCGCTTTCTTCTGGCACATCTCTTTCCCGCACCAGCCATTCAGCGTGTCGTCAAAGAGGCGAACTGAAATCTGCCCGATATCTTCCCGAACCCACATCGCAAAAATTTGCGTTAAAAACTGGCCCCAAATCTCAGGCATAACCGGCTTTTCACCCGCGGTCTGGGGTAAAAAATGGAGGTTTTTACTTCCGCTCTGACGTAACGCCTGATAAACCCTCCCTGGCTCACGCGCGTTGCAGCTATCCACCGCAACCACACGGATACTTTCGTGGCATCCTGTCATTGACGACCCTAAAAATTCAGAATTTGCTGTAGGTGCGTTACAGCAAACAGTAATGCGAGGGAGAGTACTGCGAGAGAGATCAAGAATTTGTCACGCACCGCTTTCGGCTGCACGAAATCATTGCGATTCACGTCCATTAAATTGCGGCTGCGGGTGTAGCGCCAGAGAATGGTCGCCACCAGCGCCAGCACCACCAGCGAAATCCAGAACGGCAGGCCGGTGCGGTGCCAGTTGTGTTTAATCGCCAGGGCGATCAGCGCCCCGTAGCCGAGCAGCGTGCGCAGCCAGGCCAGCGACGTGCGTTCAGGCTGCAGGCCGGGGTCGGCTTCACGCCGCGCTTTGCGACTATCCGCCATAGAACACCAGCACCATCACCACGCCGGCTACCGTAAGTAAAATCACGCTGATCGCCAGCAGCCCGCGCGTATAGGGTAAATCCTGCTTGAGGCGCATCGCTTTTTCATTGCGCAGCCAGCGAAGATAACCGTAGATCGCCAGCACACCGGCGAACAGACACAGCAGCAGCGCCAGCACTTCGCGAATCAGGGGAGTGGCAAAATCCGGCGCGAGTTGGTCCAGCCCGACGCCCGCGGCGAGAAAGCCCAGCGCGGTGCGAATCCATGCCAGAAATGTGCGTTCATTGGCGAGAGAAAACCGATAGTCCGGCGCTTCGCCCAGCTGGGAAATTTTCATGAAGGCTCCTTGTCATTCCGCAAGCAGGCTTCAGCATAGCGTAAATTGACCGGCATCTGGGATGCCGGTCGGCGGGATTAATGCAATTCAGGCCAGTAGTCTTTGTTGGCCTCAATCAGATCGTCGAGGATGGCTTTGGCCACCGAAGCGCTCGGCACGGTTTTAGACAGCGTAATCGCCTGCCAGAGTTTGGTGTAGGAGCGCTCTTCCCATGCGTCGACCACCAGTTTTTCCACCGCAACCTGCTGGCCCATCAGCCCTTTCTGGAAGTGCGGAATGTCGCCAACGGTCAGTGGTTCAGGGCCGTTTTTGCCGACCAGGCACGGGATTTCGACCATCGCATCAGAATCGAAGTTATGGATAGCGCCGTTGTTTGGCACAATCAGCAGCATCCGCTCCTGTGTGTTGAAGGCGATGGCGGTCGCCAGATCGACGATGTACGACGCATGTTCGTCGATCTCCAGCTCTCCGGCGGAGGATTTCCCGGCTTCGATGATCGCACGACAGGAGCTGAAAACATGCTTCTCGCGGTGATCCATCACTTCGTTGGCGCGAGTGCGTTCCGGGTTGGAGTGCGCCACCACGTAATCCGGGAAGAAGTAATATTTCAGGTAGGTGTTCGGCATAGTGTCCGGGTCGAGCGCCTGCACATCTTTTGCCTTCGCGAAGGTGTCGTTCCAGCTGGCTTCAGTGTGTACATCATCAGAAGGCGGCACATAGCCGTGTTTCGCTACGTATTCGCGTAGTTTCGGCATCAAATCGTTCCCGTTCAGATCTTCAATCGACGTCCACCAGCCGAAGTGATTCAGGCCGTAGTAGCGCACGCGCATCTCTTTGCGATCTTTCAGGCCAACAATCTGCGCCATCCGTCCTTCAATGCCGATCGGCATATCGCAGATGTTGAGGATTTTGGCCTGCGGTCGCAGACGACGGGTGGCTTCAGCAACGATCGCCGCCGGGTTGGAGTAGTTGAGCATCCACGCGTTCGGAGAGTATTTCTCCATGTAATCCACCAGCTCCAGCACGCCGCCAATAGAGCGCATGCCGTAGGAGATCCCGCCTGGTCCGCAGGTTTCCTGGCCCAGTACGCCGTGACGCAGTGGGATTTTTTCATCCTTCTCACGCATCGGGTATTTACCGACGCGAATATGCGCCATCACAAAATCCACGTCCGTAAACGCCGCTTTAGGGTCAGTGGTGTAGCTGAAGTCGATGTCCGGGGCCTGCTCCTGAAGGATGATTTTGCACGCCTCGGCGATGGTTTCCTGACGTGCACCGTCATTGTCATAGAACTTGAGAGCGCGCAGCGGGAAGCGATCGCGATTCGCCAGTAACATCAGGACGATACCCGGAGTGAAAGTACTGCCGCCGCCTGCGATAACAACTGAGAATTTTTTCATGATACAGCCTCTGTCAGGGTAGATGATGGGGTCAAAGAAGGAGTGTTCATCAGGGATTCAAGCTGGTCGCGCACCTGTGGTACGTGCAGCCCGACAATCACCTGAATCCCGTTGCCGCGACGCACCACGCCGTGGGCGCCAAGGGCTTTGAAAACGTCGTCACTTTGCGTTTTGCTCATGTCGATCAGAGCGATACGCAGTCGGGTGGCGCAGTTGTTGATGCTTTCGATATTGCCTGCCCCACCGAGCGCCTGTAGATAGCCTGCCGCCTGGCCCGAGCTGGTATTGGCGGCGACGGTGGTTTGCCCGCGCGCGGCCTGGTAATCGGCTTTGCTGTAGAGTTTGATTTCACTCTCTTCGCGACCTGGCGTTTTCAGGTTGAAGCGTTCGATCAGCGTCTTAAAGACCAGGAAGTAAAGTCCGGTGAAGCACACACCGATGCCAATCTGGGTGAACATCATCGAGGCATGGTTGTGGAACATCGGGATCCAGTTTTGCGGCAGGAACTGGTCGAGCAGACCGCCGCCCATGTTGCCGACCACGCCGAAGATGTACATCACGGTCGCCATCGTTGCCGCCAGCACCGCGTGAACGGCGAACAGCAGCGGGGAGATAAACAGGAAAGTGAACTCCAGCGGTTCGGTGATCCCCACCAGCATCGCGGTGAGGGTGGCCGGGATGAGCAGGCCCGCCACTTTGACGCGGTTTTCCGGCGACGCGGTATACCACAGCGCCAGCGCAATCCCGACGGAGCCGAACACTTTCGAGTTACCGTGCAGGGCAAAACCGCCTTCCGGGAACAGGGTTTTCAGCGGCAGGGTGCTCTGGCTGAACTCTTGTAAATGCTGCGCCCAGTAAACCTGGATGCCGCCTTCCACCGCCGCCGGGCCGAAAATAAACGGACCGTAGACGAAGTGATGCAGGCCGGTTGGGATCAGAATGCGTTCCAGGAAGGTATAAACCCATACGCCCAGCGCCCCGGCAGAGCGTAAAAATGCCTGCAACGACTCGATGCCCATCTGCACTTTTGGCCAGCCGAGCAGGGTCAGCCAGGCGCACGGAATCATCACGAAGAAGGCGATGATCACCACGAACGAGGTGCCCTGGAAGATGCCCAGGAAGACCGGCAGCTGTTTATCGAAATAGCGGTTGTGGATGGCCGTCACCAGCCCGGAAATCACAATCGCACCGATGATGCTGGTGTCGAGGGTTTTGATCCCGGCAATCATCGCCAGCCCGCTGCCCGCCGTCGGTTCAGCCATGAAGTTCACGCCAAAGAACTGACCCCAGGTCATGCCCATCGCGTTAATAAAGTAGTTCCAGGTCAGGAAGCTAATCAGCACCGCCAGACAGGCTCGGCCCTGCGCCTGTTTTGCCAGACCAATCGGTAAACCGACGGCGAAAATCAGCGGCATATTACGAAAGACCGCCCAGCCGCCCTCTTCAATAATGTGGACGATTTGCGCGAACAGATGATCGGGTGCGGTTAAGGCTTCGCCCACAAAAAGCGGATTGCGCAGCATGATGGCGATTCCGACCACCATGCCCGCGAAAGGGAACAACAGCACCGGGGTAAACATGGCGCCGCCAAAACGTTGTATTTGACTGAGCATCTTTAAATCCTCATGTAACAACCTGTAGGGGGTTTGGCCTTATTGGTTTTGTGCTGGCCTGAACTGAGGATAAGAAGTTACTCATCGGCTAACACCGCGTCCCGCTGCGTTCCGTGATCGCATTCATGGTTTTAATTTGCTCACTGAGGTCTACTTTCAGTTCAAAATATGGACATGTTAAGACGCGATGCCCGCATGAATCAGTGCAGAGAGGTCTACAGGTGATCTACAAATCCATAGCCGACAGATTACGTCTGCGGCTCAATTCGTCTGATTACAACGTCGGTAGCCCGCTGCCCGGCGAAAAAGCGCTGGCGCAGGAGTTTGGCGTGGCGCGAATGACCGTTCGCAAGGCCATCGATTTGCTGGTCGGCTGGGGGCTGGTGGTGCGCCGTCACGGCAGCGGCACCTTTGTGGCGCGCAAAGACGTGCACCACGAAACCACCAATCTGACCGGGCTGGTGGAGGTGCTGCGCCAGCAGGGAAAAGAGGTCCAGAGCAAGGTGTTGCAGTTTGAAGTGATGCCTGCCCCGCCCGCTATCGCCAGCCAGCTGCGCATCCAGATTGATGAGCGGATCTACTTTTCGCGCCGGGTGCGTTACGTTGAAGGAAAGCCGCTGATGCTGGAGGACAGCTTTATGCCCGTGAAGCTGTTTCGCAACCTGTCGCTGGCGCATCTTGAGGGGTCGAAGTTTGACTACATCGAGAAGGAGTGCGGGATCACCATCAGCGGGAATTACGAGAGCCTGACGCCGGTGCTGGCGGACCGCCAGATGGCGAGTTTGATGAACTTACCGGAACAGACGCCGCTGCTGCGCATAACCTCCCTTTCCTACAACGACAGCGGCGAGTTCCTTAATTATTCGGTGATGTTCCGAAACACCAGTGATTATCAGGTGGACTACCATCTGCGGCGCATCCACCCGGACGAACTTTTAGCCTATCCCCCAGAACAGCACAGCCAGTAGCTGCGGGGTGATGATGCGCAGGAACATCACCAGCGGATAGACGGTGGCATAAGAGAGCGCCGCCGCGCCGCTGGTGGCGTGCAGGTTATTGGCAAAGGCCAGCGCGGGTGGATCGGTCATCGACCCGGCCAGCATCCCGCAGAGGGTCAGGTAGTTCATCTTCGCGAACATCCGCGCCAGTATCCCGACCGTCAACAGCGGAACCGCCGTGATGACAATCCCGTAGCCAATCCAGCTGATTCCCTCGCCCTGCGTCAGGGTGTGGATAAAATCGCCGCCGGATTTTAGCCCCACCACCGACAGAAACAGCACAATCCCCAGCTCGCGGAGGGCCAGATTCGCGCTCGGCGGCATGAACCAGTACAGTTTCCCGATGCAGCCGATACGCCCCAGAATCAGCGCCATAATCAGCGGACCGCCCGCCAGACCGAGTTTCAACGCTACCGGGAAGCCGGGCACATACAGCGGAATCGAGCCAAGCAGTACCCCCAGCCCGATACCGATAAACACCGGCAGCATCTGCACCTGCTGCAATTTTTGCTGCGCGTTGCCGACCATATCGGCGACGGCATCGATGGAGGACGGGCGACCCACCAGATTGAGGATATCGCCGAACTGCAGGCTGGCATCCGGGCTGGCGACCAGTTCGATGCCCGCGCGATTGAGGCGTGATATCACCACGTCATAGCGCTCTTTTACCTGCAGATCGCGGATTTTTTTGCCTAACACCTGCTCGTTGGTGACCACCACGCGCTCGACGCGCATGTCGGTTCCGCGCGTCGAGAGCGAAGTGTCGACCTCCTGACCGATCACCAGCTGAGCGCTGTGCAGATCGCCGGGCTGCCCCACCAGATGCAGTAAATCGCCGAGCTGAATCACCGTGCCAGGCGACGGTACCATCAGCATCTCGTCGCGTTTCAGGCGCGAGCAGATGATATTAACGCTGTTCAGGATCGGCACATCCTGAATCGCCATATGGTTGAGATTGGGGTTTTCGACGCGAATGTTGATAGTTTTTATCAGCATGTGGCCGTTGGTAATCGTGGATTCATGCTTTTTCGCCTCGTCATCGACATTGATGCGAAACAGCACGCGCACCAGCCACATGGTCAGCAGAATGCCGCAAATTCCGAACGGGTAGGCCATCGCGTAGCTCATCCCCATCTGATCCACCGCGCCAGGGGCAATGCCCAGATCGCGCAGGATTTGCTGCCCGGCGCCCAGCGCTGGCGTGTTGGTGACTGCGCCGGAGAAAATCCCCAGTACCACCGGAAGCGGAATTTCGAAGAGTTTGTGCAAAATGGCGGTGACGAGACCGCCCATTACTACAATGCCGAGGGCAAAGAGATTCAGGCGCAGGCCGGAGACACGAAGGGAGGCGAAAAACCCAGGGCCAACCTGAATGCCGATGGTGTAGACGAAGAGGATCAGGCCGAATTCCTGAATGAAGTGCAGCATTTCCGCGCTGAGCGTCAACCCAAGCTGATCGGCGAAATGGCCGACAAAAATGCCGCCAAACAGCACCCCGCCAATGCCAAATCCGACACCGCGGATTTTAATATTGCCAATCCACAGCCCAACCACCGCAACCAGGGCCAACACGCTAACCGTTAACGCGATATCACTCATGACCTTTTCCCTGCGCATATCCTTAGTGATTGAGTGGATTCTCGCAGAGGTTGCGGGGAATGTATGGGTGATGGCGCACAAAAAAGCCCCGCCGAAGCGGGGCTGAGTCGTTTGTTTTGCCCGCTTGCGCGGGCCCAGGGGAGGTGCGGTCTGGTGCCCTCACCCCGGCCCTCTCCCACAGGGAGAGGGAGAAGAGCAACACAACGTATTAGCTATTCAACGCCGGACGCTCGCTGATCGCGATTTTCTGCGGGGCCAGCGCTTCCGGAACGTTACGCGTCAGATCGATATGCAACAGCCCGTTGGTAAAGGTCGCACCGGAAACTTCCATATGGTCGGCCAGGGTAAAGCTCAGGCTAAATGGCTGAGTGACCAGGCCCTGATGCAGCCACTGTGTCTCGGTTTGCGGTTTTTCTGGCGTGCCTTTTACAGTAAGGCGCGTACCTTCGAGCTGGATATCGAGATCTTCCTGACGGAACCCGGCCAGCGCCAGCGTGATGCGATAGTGGTTGTCATCGCTTTTTTCGATGTTGTACGGCGGAAAACTTTGTTGTTCAGCGGTGCTTTGCAGAGCGTTAGCCAGTTTGTCAAAGCCAATCCACTGACGCAGCAGAGGGGATAAGTCGTAGTTACGCATGGTTATTCTCCTTCTAAGAAGCGAGTTAAGCGCAGTTATTTTGTGCGCAGTTGTTCCTGCAAATCCTGATGGATTCGCATCTGCTCCCATTACGGCAAGCAAGTTCTGGATGGGCCGCATAAGCGACCCGCTTAATTAGTTGATTTCGATACGGCGCGGTTTTTTCTCTTCTGGAATCACGCGTTCCAGATCGATAAACAGCAGGCCGTTAACCAGGTTCGCACCGTGAACGTGGATGTTCTCGGCTAACTGGAATTTGCGCTCGAAGTTGCGCTCCGCGATACCCTGATAAAGGTAGGTACGCTCTTTCTGCTCTGCGGTATGCGCCCCTTTCACCACCAGCAGGTTGTCCTGCGCGGTGATTTCCAGTTCGCTTTCGGCGAAACCGGCGACGGCAATTGCGATGCGGTAGTGGTTTTCGTCTACCAGCTCAACGTTGTATGGAGGGTAACCGTTACCCTGGCTTTGGTTATTTTCTATATGGTTGAACAGGCGATCGAAACCAATGGCTGAACGGTACAGCGGGGAAAAATCGAAATTACGCATAGATCAAAGCTCCTGAAATCAGCGAGTAATATTTGCCTTCCACTATGGACAGGCCATTGAGCCACCAAACACCCATCAGGCGTGTTCGTTCTTCGGCTACAAACATAAAATGGGTCTGCTTTCGGTCTTTTCAAGAGCTTAAATGCGAGATTTTTTTGCACTTTGCTGACACTCGCATAGACTGGGACTACAGCACAAAGGGTTAAATTGCGATGGCTGCCACAGTGCGGCGCTTTCCAACTATTCTTTTCGCACATGGCCCGATATAAAACGATATTGCAGTTATGTCGCGCCATTAACATTGATTAACAGATGATGAAAAATGTTCTGATAAAGCTGACCGCGTGCAGCATAGTGGTTTTACTTTGCGGGTGTTCGAGCGTGATGTCTCACACCGGCGGTAAAGAAGGAACATATCCGGGCACGCGCGCCAGCGCGAATATGATTTCGGATGATGATACGAACTGGGGCACCAAATCCCTGGCGATTCTGGACCTGCCGTTTACGGCCGTACTGGATACGCTATTAGTCCCCTGGGATCTGTTCCGCACCGATAGCTCGGTGCGTTCACGCGTGGAAAAAAGCGAGAAGCAGAATATGGCGACCAATTCTGTTATCCCGCCCGCCGCAATGCCTGCCCCCTGATTACATCCCGGTTTCTGTCACCCAAAGCTGACGGAAACCGGCGATCTCTTCCATCCACGCAACCCAATGCCCGTCCGGTGAGAACACAACCGCATCGCCTGATGGCGGATTGCCGTGATCGGACGTCAGAAACGTTACCTCTCCGCTTCGCGCATCGCAGCAGGCAACGCGATTATCCAGCACAAATCCGAGCGCATCGCCCGACGGATGCCAGTTAAACGCCGACTGAATATCGCTCTGGTTGTGCGTTAGCTGGCGCGTCTCACCGCCTTCAGGCGCGATCAGCCACAGCTGAACAATGCCGTTTTCATCGCGCATCAGAAACGCGATTTCGCTGCCCTGAGAATTGCTTCGCACCCAGTGGCGCGGCACGCTCACCAGGCCTGGATAACGATTGCCGTGAGTAAAGGTTAAACGGCGCTGCATAACGCCAGCAGGCGGCGCGGGCAAGGTTTCCGCTGTGCCTTCCAGCGGCGCGTCGCCTGCGCGTTTCCAGCCAGCCTCATCTTTAGGCAAATCAACGATAAACAGTTCCGGCACTTTTTCGCCGCGTTCAGACAAAGTGTCGCCGATAAAGGCCAGCCGGTTATTCCCCACCCAGCCCTCTTCATAAGCGCGATTGATCTCATCACTGCCTGGCTTTGGCGTTGGCGTCGTACGGCTAATCAGTACGCTCCAGAATGCACCTGCATATTCACGCGGATGATTGCCCTGCGGTGTGACCGGGCCGAACGGCGCGGCGACGCCGACGTTACGCAAATCCAGCGCTGCATCGCGCTCGTGCAGAACGTGATCGTTATAGGTAAAGCTGACGAACGTCCCGTCAGGGCTAAAGACGTGAACGTGAGTGCCGCCACGCAATGCACCAGGGGTATAAGGCGCGGTGATATCCATCGCATCCAGATTCGTCACCTCGCCGTGTTGGACGATCGCACCGCGACGGTGGTGAAAGTCATACTTCCAGCTCGCATCCGGGTTTTCCGGGCCATGAATAAAGACGTATTGGTCATCCGAGGGATGAACGGTCACCACGCCGATGTGCGCACCATTTCCGGCGCGATAGATCACCTCGGTTTCGCCCGTTTTCACGTTAACCCGTTCGATAGTTTCACCGGTAAAAGATGCGCCGGACGGACGCACGTCAAACACCAGCCAGTGGCTGTCAGGTGTCCAGGTGTTGATGTTCGTAAGCTGATGATTGCGGGGAGCGAAGGTGATTTGTTTCATGAGGAGACCCTGATGCGCGGTTATCGCATCAGGGTAAAGCATCGTGAAGAATTAGCCTACACGTTTAACATCGCCGACCAGCAGGATGTAAGAGAGCGCGCCAATCAGGGTGATAACGGAGATGTAAGTCAGAGCAGGCGCAAATCCGTGTGCCTGAGCCAGATAACCAATCACCAGCGGAACGGTGATGCCGCCTAAACCGCCGGCAAAGTTAAACACGCCCCCGGTCAGGCCAATCAGGCGCATCGGTGCCAGCGAAGAAACCAGCGACCAGGTGATCGACGCAAAACCGTTACCGAAGAAGGCAACTGCCATCAGCACCGTGATCCACACCGGGTCATTGGTGTAGTTTGCACCCATGATGCAGGTGGAGATCAGCAGGCCAAAGATGATCGGCAGCTTACGCGAGAAACCAATTGAGAAACCTTTGCGCACTAATCTGTCGGCAATCCAGCCCGAGAGCAGCACGCCGACGAACGCCGCCAGGAACGGCACCGTGGTCATGAAACCGGCTTTCAGCGCGGTGATGCCTTTTTCCTGGGTCAGATAGTTCGGGAACCAGGTCAGGAAGAACCACAGCGTGGAGGCAATAGCGAACTGACCCAGGTAAACGCCCACCAGCTTGCGGTGGAAAACCAGCTTCCAGTCGGCTTTGGTCAGCGGCGCGCGTACCTTGTTTTCGACCTGCGCATCGCCGTCCACCAGCCCACCGCCCTGCTCGATGTAATCCAGTTCCGCCTGAGTGATACCCTTGGTTTTGCGCGGAGCCTGATAAACTTTATGCCAGATCAGCGCCCAGATAATGCCGATCCCACCGGTGATAATAAATACCCAGTGCCAGCTCAACATCTCCTGGATCCAGATCAGCAGCGGTGTCAGGAACGCCAGGCCGACGAACTGCCCGGAGGTGTAGAACCCCACCGCCGAGGCACGTTCTTGCTCCGGGAACCAGCTGGTGACCATGCGGTTATTGGTCGGGAAAGCGGGCGCTTCGAAGACACCGGTAATGGCGCGCAGACCAATCAGCGACAGCAGACCGGTGGCAAAACCCTGGAGCAGGGTCGCGACGGACCAGCCGAAAATGGCAATGAAATAGGTGGTGCGGGAGCCCAGGCGGTCCAGCACGCGTCCGCCGGGGATCTGGCAAATCGTGTACATCCAGGCAAACGCCGAGAAGATGTAGCCCATCTCCGTTTTCGAAATGCCAAACTCTTTCTGAATATGCGCGGAGGCCACGGCCAGGTTGGCGCGGTCAACGTAGCAAATCACCACAGTAATAAAAATCATCAGCAGCGTCAGGTAACGACGACGGCCTGTTTTTGCGGTAGTCACAGAAATATCCATTAATCTGTCTCCAGATTTTGGGCATAGCGATACACGTCACCATGCCCTGTAAGTTACAGAGGGTTATGTTTTTTGTTTACGATTTTTTGCCCGGTGGCGCTGCGCTTACCGGGCCTACAAGGTCTTAAACCGTAGGCCGGATAAGCGCAGCGCCATCCGGCGAATTACCACTCGGCGACAGAACCGTCCTCGTATCGCCACAGCGGGTTGCGCCAGTCCGGAGCCTGTTTGCTCATTTCGATGACTTTGGCTTCGTCGATTTCAACGCCCAGGCCCGGCTTCATCAGCGGTTTGAAGTGGCCGCCTTCCATGTTGAAGTCTTCTTTGTTCTTCACAAAGTCGAGCAGTTCTGCGCCCTTGTTGTAGTGAATGCCCATGCTCTGCTCCTGCAACACCGCGTTGCGTGAAACAAAGTCGATATGCAGACAGGCGGCCAGCGCAATCGGTCCGAGCGGACAGTGCGGTGCCAGCGCCACGTCGTAGGCTTCAGCCATACCGGCGATTTTGTAGCATTCGGTGATGCCCCCGGCGTGGGACAGATCCGGCTGCAGAATCGCCAGGCCGCCCGCTTCCAGCACGCGTTTGAATTCGAAGCGCGAGAACATGCGTTCACCCGCCGCGATTGGAATATGAGTTTGTGCCGCCAGCTTCGGATAGTACTCCGCCTGCTCCGCCAGCACCGGCTCTTCAATAAACAGCGGGCGGTACGGCTCCAGCTCTTTAATCAGCACTTTCGCCATCGGCGCACTCACGCGACCGTGGAAATCGAGGCCAAACTCAATCTCATTGCCGAAGGCTTCGCGGATTTGCGCCACGGTATTCACGGCGTTATCCACCGCACGGGAGTTATCAATCACCCCCATTTCTTCGCAGCCGTTAAGCTTGAAGGTATCAAAGCCGATTTTGCGCAGGGTTTTGATGCCGTCGATCACCTCAGCCGGACGGTCACCCCCGACCCAGCTGTAGGCTTTGATTTTGTCGCGCACCAGGCCGCCCATCAGCTGCCACACCGGTGCATTCAGCACTTTGCCTTTGATATCCCACAGCGCCTGGTCGATACCGGCGATGGCACTCATCAGGATCGGGCCGCCGCGATAGAAACTGCCGCGATACATCACCTGCCACAGATCGTTGATACGTGCCGGGTCCTGACCAATGAGAAACTCTTTCAGCTCATGGACTGCCGCTTCTACGGTACGCGCGCGACCTTCAATCACCGGCTCGCCCCAGCCAACGATGCCTTCGTCGGTCTCGATTTTCAAAAACATCCAGCGCGGAGGTAAGCGGTAGGTCGTGATATTGGTAATTTTCATTTCACCGCCTCCCGGTACGCTTTAACAAAGGCGGCGGCCTGCTCGGCGGTTCGCTCAACGGACTGCCCGGCGCGATAGAGATCGCTGCCCAGACCCGCTCCGGCGCAACCGGCATTGAGCCACTGCACCATGTTTTCTGGCGTTACGCCCCCCACGGCAAAGACCGGAACGTCCCCAGGAAGTACCGCTTTTAAGGCTTTGATATAGTCAGGGCCGAAGGCCGACGACGGGAAAATTTTCAGCGCCTGAGCGCCTGCATCCAGCGCGGTAAAAGCTTCTGTCGCCGTCGCGCAGCCTGGGCAAACGGTCATGCCGTAGCTCACCGCACGGCGGATAACGTCCGGCTGAATATTGGGCGTGACGATCAGTTTGCAGCCCATTTTGGCGAGCTGATCAACTTGCTCTGGTTTTAAGACCGTGCCTGCGCCAATCAGCGCTTGATCGCCAAACGCGTCGACGACCGCCGGGATGCTTTTTTCCCACTGCGGCGAATTGAGCGGGATTTCCACCGCGTCAAAACCAGCGTCGATGACCGCGCCGACGTGCGCGAGGGCTTCATCCGGCGTGATGCCGCGCAAAATCGCGATGAGAGGGAGTTTAGTTTGCCACTGCATGAGCGATGCTCCTTATACCTGCCTGAAATGCCACGTCGCCTTCAATCACTGCTGCTTCACGACCAAAAGCGCGGAACGCCTGTTGGTAGCGAGCGGCTAAGGATGAACCCGCGACAAGGGTGATGGCCTGCTGCCCGGCGAACTTTTCGCCCAGGGTGGCGACTTCAGCGCCAATCAGCAGACCGGAGAGAAATTCGCTGACCTGTTCACGCGGGAGATTTCCCAGCACGTGTGAAGCGCGAACTTCAAAAAGTTGTGGCAGAACGGCAGGCGAGGCGAGACCGCGCGTCAGCCCGGCAGCAAAGGCCTCAGGAGACGATTCCTGTTCTGGCAGGCCCGCGCCCACCAGAGAATGACGCAGCAGCAGGTGGTGCAATTCACCCGTCATCACGGTACGAAAGTCGTGGATTTGCTGCGTGTCGGCCTGCACCCATTTGCAGTGCGTTCCGGGCATGACATAGACAGAAGAAGGAGAAAGGGTGCGCGCGCCAAGCAGCTGTGTCTCTTCGCCACGCATCACGTTGTGGTTATCGTCGCGGGAGACACACAGCCCTGGAATAATCCAGATATTGTCGCCAACGGACGTTAACTGCTGACCAATGGCGTCGAAATGAGCAGGAACCGGCAAGTACGGAGCCATTTTCCAGCCCACGTTACTGCCGACCATTCCTGCCATCACCACCGGGGTGGCGCCTTCGCGCCAGTTTTCTGTGACTTCTGCTAACACCGCCTGCGGGGATTTACCGTTCAGGCGCGTGACGCCTGCTTCGGACTGTCTGCTCTCCAGGCATCTGTCGCCTTCATACAGCCAGGCGCGCAGATTGGTCGATCCCCAGTCGATTGCGATGTAGCGAGATGTCATGTGATTTCCTTTAACCTTCGTGTCGAGCTGGCGATCATGTGGAGCGCCGCCTGCTCTGCCGCATTGCTGTCCTGATGCCGTATCGCATCGAACAGCGCTTTATGTTCCTGGAGCGTCTGGGGCATGTTGGCCTCATCACCCATCCAGGTTCGTTCAAATACTGCGCGCTGTAGCGAGCTGATTGCCACGCTAAGCTGCTGTAAAACTGGGTTATGTACCGACTCCAGCACCGCCTCGTGGTAGCGAATATCCGCTTCGTTAAAGGCGTCCCGATCCTGGTTGTTGGCGATCATGTCGTTGAGCGCCGCTTCAATCTGCGCCAGGTCACCCGATGTCGCTCTTTCCGCTGCCCAGCGGGCAATGGCCGGTTCCACCAGGTTACGCACCTCGCTCATCGCCCCGATGAGGCGCGGGTCGTAGTCGTTTTCCAGCACCCATTGCAGAACGTCAGTATCCAGATAGTTCCACTGGTTACGCGGTGCCACAAAAGCCCCGCGATAACGCTTCATTTCGATCAGCCGTTTCGCCATCAGCGAGCGAAACACTTCGCGGATGATGTTGCGCGAGGTTTCAAACTCCTCGCACAGCTCTGCCTCGGCGGGCAGCGGCGAACCCGGTACGTATTTTCCGCTGACAATCTGATTGCCCAGCGTGATGACGATGCGGTCGGTTTTATTGAGAGTCATGGAGAGTCCTGATTTCGTTTTATCCATCACTACTTTACCGCGACCGCTGAGTTTCGCCTCACTTTTGCAGTACAAACGTGAAGCCATTCGTCAATTCCATGAGCACATCGTAGTACAATCATATTGTGTTGTACTACAATCCAGATCACAAAAAGAACAACCCAACGATCGACAGACAAAAAAAAGCCCCGGTGGATAACCGGGGCTGATGGATGAGCAGTGATTAATTCAGCACAAACTTCTCGATCGCGTACGCCACGCCATCTTCAAGGTTCGATTTGGTGACGAAGTTAGCCACCTCTTTCACGGACGGGATCGCGTTTTCCATCGCCACACCCATGCCTGCGTATTCGATCATCGCGATGTCATTTTCCTGATCGCCTAAGGTCATTACCTCTTCCGGCTTGATACCCAGCGTATCGGCCAGCGATTTTACGCCGGTGCCTTTATTGACGCGTTTATCGAGGATTTCGAGGAAGTACGGCGCGCTTTTCAGCACGGTGTATTTCTCTTTCACTTCAGCCGGAATGCGGGCAATAGCCTGGTCCAGAATCGCGGGCTCATCAATCATCATCACTTTCAGGAACTGCGTCGCCGGGTCCATGTTTTCCGGCTCGCAGAACACCAGCGGAATGGTCGCCACGAAGGATTCATGCACCGTGTAGTAGCTGATATCGCGGTTGGCGGTGTAAAGCGTGTTGCGATCGAGCGCGTGGAAGTGAGAACCCACTTCGCGGGACAGTTTTTCGAGATACAGGTAATCGTCATAGCTCAACGCTGTTTGCGCGACCGTGCTGCCGTCGCTGGCGTTCTGCACTAGCGCACCGTTGTAGGTGATGCAGTAATCGCCCGGCTGTTCCATGTGCAGCTCTTTCAGGTAGCTGTGAACTCCGGCATACGGACGACCCGTGGTCAGCACGACGTTCACGCCTTTGGCGCGAGCGGCGGCAATCGCGTTCTTAACGGCAGGAGAGATAGTGTGGTCTGGCAGCAGCAGCGTGCCGTCCATATCGATTGCAATGAGTTTGATGGCCATGAGATCCCCGATTTAAATGAGTCTGTCCTCATGCTAACGCGATTTAGCACAGAAAACAGTAAAAGAGTCGTGGATAAAGGGGGATGGGGTTAAGAGGGGGATTCCTCTTTTGCAGGCAAAGAAAAGCCCGGTGGCGCTAAGCTTACCGGGCCTACGGGTTCTGTAGCCCCGGTAAGCTTAGCGCCACCGGGGAACACAGACGACACCAGG
The DNA here is from genome assembly GCF_016771845.1 of Lelliottia jeotgali. Classification (NCBI taxonomy): domain Bacteria; kingdom Pseudomonadati; phylum Pseudomonadota; class Gammaproteobacteria; order Enterobacterales; family Enterobacteriaceae; genus Lelliottia; species Lelliottia jeotgali. The sequence goes on from NZ_JAENMQ010000014.1 coordinate 65,440, forward strand.
AATTAAATGTCGATATTCGCTGCTTTCAATGCGTTCTCTTCGATGAAGGCGCGGCGCGGTTCAACGGCGTCGCCCATCAGGGTCGTGAACAGCTGGTCAGCAGCAATCGCATCTTTCACGGTGACGCGCAGCATACGGCGGCTTTCCGGGTCCATCGTCGTTTCCCACAGCTGATCCGGGTTCATTTCGCCCAGACCTTTATAACGCTGAATGGAGAGGCCACGACGGGACTCTTTCACCAGCCAGTCCAGCGCCTGCTCGAAGCTGGCAACTGGCTGACGGCGTTCGCCACGTTCGATGAACGCGTCTTCTTCGATCAGACCGCGCAGTTTCTCGCCCAGGGTGCATAGACGACGGTATTCACCGCCGGTCACAAACTCGTGATCCAGCGGATAGTCGGTGTCTACGCCGTGAGTACGCACACGGATAATCGGCTCAAACAGATGCTGCTCAGCGTTCTCGCGAACGTCGAACTGCCACATGCTGCCGTGCTGCTCGCTTTCGTTCAGCTCGGTCACCAGTGCGTTCACCCAACGGGTTACAGTCTGCTCATCGCTCAGATCGGCTTCAGCCAGCGTCGGCTGATAAACCAGCTCTTTCAGCAGCGTGCGCGGGAAGCGACGCTCCATACGGCCAATCATTTTCTGCGTTGCGTTGTACTCAGAGACCAGTTTTTCCAGTGGCTCACCCGCCACAGCCGGAGCGTGGGCATTGGCATGCAGGGTCGCGCCATCCAGAGCGATAGAAATCTGGTACTGATCCATCGCTTCGTCGTCTTTAATGTACTGTTCCTGCTTGCCTTTCTTCACTTTGTACAGCGGTGGCTGTGCAATGTAGATATGGCCGCGTTCAACGATTTCTGGCATCTGACGGTAGAAGAAGGTCAGCAGCAGGGTACGGATGTGTGAACCATCGACGTCCGCATCGGTCATGATGATGATGCTGTGATAGCGCAGTTTGTCCGGGTTGTACTCGTCGCGACCGATACCGCAACCGAGCGCGGTGATAAGCGTCGCCACTTCCTGAGAAGAGAGCATCTTGTCGAAGCGCGCTTTCTCAACGTTAAGGATTTTACCTTTCAGTGGCAGAATCGCCTGGTTCTTACGGTTACGGCCCTGCTTGGCAGATCCGCCCGCAGAGTCCCCTTCCACAAGGTACAGTTCAGAGCGAGCCGGATCGCGTTCCTGACAGTCCGCCAGTTTGCCTGGCAGACCAGCCAGATCCAAAGCACCTTTACGACGGGTCATTTCACGGGCTTTACGCGCCGCTTCGCGAGCACGTGCCGCATCGATAATTTTGCCGACGACGATTTTCGCGTCTGACGGGTTTTCCAACAGGTATTCGCTCAGCAGTTCGTTCATCTGCTGCTCAACTGCTGTTTTCACCTCGGAAGAGACCAGTTTGTCTTTGGTCTGAGAGGAGAATTTCGGGTCCGGTACTTTAACGGAAACCACAGCAATCAGGCCTTCACGGGCATCGTCACCGGTGGCGCTGACTTTCGCTTTTTTGCTGTAGCCTTCTTTATCCATGTAGGCGTTCAGGGTACGGGTCATCGCCGTACGGAAGCCGACCAGGTGGGTACCACCATCACGCTGTGGAATGTTGTTGGTGAAGCAGTAGATGTTTTCCTGGAAACCATCGTTCCATTGCAGCGCGACTTCAACACCGATACCGTCTTTTTCGGTGGAGAAGTAGAAGATATTCGGGTGGATCGGGGTTTTGTTTTTGTTGAGGTACTCAACAAACGCTTTGATGCCACCTTCGTAGTGGAAATGATCTTCTTTACCGTCGCGCTTGTCGCGCAGGCGGATGGAGACACCAGAGTTCAGGAACGACAGCTCGCGCAGGCGTTTCGCCAGAATGTCGTATTCGAATTCAACCACGTTAGAGAACGTTTCGTGGCTCGGCCAGAAACGCACGGTGGTCCCGGTCTTTTCAGTTTCGCCAGTCACAGCCAGCGGGGCCTGAGGCACGCCGTGAGTGTAAATCTGGTTATGAATTTTGCCTTCGCGATAGATGACCAGCTCCAGCTTCTGCGACAGGGCGTTCACCACAGAAACACCTACGCCGTGCAGGCCGCCGGACACTTTATAAGAGTTATCATCGAATTTACCGCCTGCGTGCAGGACGGTCATGATCACTTCCGCAGCGGAGACACCCTCTTCCGGGTGAATGCCGGTCGGAATACCACGGCCATCATCCTGTACGGAAACGGAGTTATCGCCGTGGATGGTGACGATAATATCTTTACAGTGACCCGCGAGCGCTTCGTCAATAGCGTTATCCACGACCTCGAATACCATGTGGTGCAGACCGGTGCCGTCATCGGTATCGCCGATATACATACCTGGGCGCTTACGCACCGCATCCAGCCCTTTCAGGACTTTGATACTGGAGGAGTCATAAGAATTCGACATCAACGTTTCTCGCTCATTTAAACTTGGGTTAATCCGTTATTTTACCCTTTTCCACGGTGAACATCTTCGAATTTTTGTCCGACATGTCCATCACGTGCTCAGCGCTAATGGCGCTGACGAAAACCTGCGACTGCGTGGCTTTTAAGCGGCTGGCAAGCAGCGCGCGCCGCGCGTCGTCGAGTTCCGAGGCAAAATCATCTAGTAGATACAGGCAACGTCGCCCACTCTCGCGAGTTAAAAATTCACCCTGTGCCAGGCGCAGGGCGCACATCAGCAGCTTAAGCTGCCCGCGCGACAGAGTATCTTCCACCGGCGCACCGTCGGCACGAATGCGGAAATCCGCTTTGTGCGGGCCGTGCGCGGTGTAGGTCAACATGCGATCGCGCTCGAAGCTTCTCTCCAGCACGTCGGCATACTCTGTCTCTTTCTCCCAGCCGCGCTGAAAAGAGAAGGTAAGAGAAAACTCAGGCAAAAACTGTTTGCAGGTATCCGCCATATCTGCGGCGATACCGGCGCTGTATTCGGCACGCCAGCGGCTGATTTGTTCCGCAAGCGGAATCAATTCCATATCCCACGGACGCAACTGGGCATAGCGAGTCACCTGACGCAGCGCGGCGTTGCGCTGTTTGAGCAGCCGTTTCAGGTTGCTCCAGGCGGTAAAGAAGCCCGCTTCGTTGTGAAAGCATCCCCAGTCGAGGAAGGCTCTGCGGTATTTGGGGCCGCCGTTGAGCAGCGTAAACCCCTCCGGCGTAATCAGCTGCATCGGCATCAGCAGCGCCAGTTCAGCCACTTTATGGCCGTCGGTGCCGTCGATGCGCACTTTGCTGTCGCCCAGCTTGTCTTTCGTCAAGCCAATCGAGGTTTCACGTTCGTTGCCCTGAAGCCGACCGTGCAGGACAAAAGCATCTTGTTCGTGGCGGATAACGCGACCAATCTGCAGGCTACGAAACGCGCGGCCGTGGCCGAGCGTGTAGATGGCTTCCAGCACGCTGGTTTTGCCGCTGCCGTTAGCGCCAACCAGGAAATTAAAGCCGGGGGAGAGAGCGAGATCCGCGCTTTCAATATTGCGAAAGTCGCGGATCAGCAAGCGGGTGAGCGACATTACAGTCTCATTGGCATGACAACATAAGCCGCGCTTTGGCTGGCAGCATCTTCAATCTGTACGCTGGAAACGGAATCGGTCAGCAGAATGCGTACGTTTTCGCATTTCAGTGCATTAAGCACATCCAGCACGTAGCTAACGTTAAAGCCGATTTCCATTTCGGTACCGGCGTAGGTGACGTCCAGAATTTCTTCTGCCTCTTCCTGCTCCGGGTTATTGGCGGTGATTTTGATCTGATTTTCACTCACGTACAGACGCACGCCACGGAACTTCTCGTTAGAGAGGATCGCTGCACGGGCAAATGCCTGCTTGAGAATGTCGCAGCCCGCTTCCAGCGTTTTGTCCGGGTTCTTCGGCAATACGCGACGATAATCCGGGAAACGGCCATCAACCAGCTTCGAGGTGAAGATAAAATCACCCACGTGAGCGCGAATGTTGTTGCTGCCGATCTGCACGCGCAGCGGGTTTTCACCACCGTCGAGCATTCGCATCAATTCAATCACGCCTTTACGCGGTACGATCACCGAATGGTTTGGCAGCGTCACGCCAATCGGCATGGAACAGACTGCCAGACGGTGGCCGTCTGTCGCCACGGTACGCAGCTCTTCACCTTCGGTTTCGAACAGCATGCCGTTTAAGTAGTAGCGAACGTCCTGATGCGCCATCGAAAACTGGGTCGCTTCAATCAGACGTTTCATCGTCGCCTGCGGCAGGGTGAATTCGACTTCACTCTGCCAGTCGTCCAGGTTCGGGAAGTCGGCAGCAGGCAGCGTCGAGAGCGAAAAACGGCTGCGCCCAGAACGCACCAGAATACGGTCGCCTTCCAGCTGAACAGCTATTTCTGCGCCTTCCGGCAGCCCACGACAAATATCAAAGAACTTCCGCGCCGGAACCGTGGTTGCCCCCGCATCATGCGGTTGCGAAAGTGTCACGCGCGCGACCATTTCCATTTCGAGGTCTGTTCCGGTCAGCGACAGCGTACCGTCAGCGACCTGAAGCAGCAGGTTTCCAAGAATAGGCAGTGTCGGGCGGCCACCTAATGGGCCACTCACCTGTTGCAGCGGTTTTAATAAATGTTCACGTTCAACGGTAAATTTCATAGCATCACGATGATAATGTTCTGATTAAATTGGAGAAATCTTCTTTTATGTCGTGGCTTTCTTCACGTAACTGCTCAATCTTACGACAAGCGTGCAGCACGGTCGTATGGTCACGGCCACCAAACGCATCACCGATTTCCGGCAGACTGTGGTTGGTTAATTCCTTCGCCAGCGCCATCGCCATCTGACGCGGCCTCGCTACTGAGCGGGAACGACGTTTAGACAACAAATCAGCCACTTTGATTTTGTAGTACTCAGCCACGGTCTTCTGAATATTGTCGATCGTGACCAATTTTTCCTGCAGCGCCAGCAAATCGCGCAGCGCTTCACGCACAAAATCGATGGTAATCGCCCGGCCAGTAAAGTTGGCGTTGGCAATCACACGGTTCAGTGCACCTTCGAGTTCACGCACGTTTGAGCGTAGACGCTTGGCGATAAAGAACGCCACTTCACCCGGCAGGCGAATGTCGTTCTCATCGGCTTTCTTCATCAGGATCGCGACGCGGGTTTCCAGCTCCGGCGGCTCGATCGCTACGGTCAGACCCCAGCCGAAGCGAGATTTCAAACGATCCTCAACACCATTGATCTCTTTCGGGTAACGATCCGAGGTCAAAATGATCTGTTGATTACCTTCCAGAAGGGCGTTGAAGGTGTGGAAAAATTCTTCCTGGGATCGTTCTTTATTAGCAAAGAACTGGATGTCATCGATCAGCAGCGCATCAACGGAACGGTAGTAGCGTTTAAACTCTTCGATCGCGTTGTTTTGCAGGGCTTTTACCATGTCCTGAACGAAGCGCTCGGAGTGCATATACACCACTTTCGCATTGGGCTTGCGTGCCACAATACCGTTACCCACCGCGTGCAACAGGTGAGTTTTACCCAGACCGGTGCCGCCATACAGAAACAGCGGATTGTAGGCTCCACCTGGGTTATCTGCCACCTGGCGGGCCGCAGCACGTGCCAGCTGGTTTGATTTACCTTCAACGAAGTTATCGAAGGTGTGTTTGACGTTTACGTTAGAGCGATAGGTCGGTTCAGCCGGAGCCGGAACGTTGTCCCAGCCAGAACGAGCGGGCTGAATAATACGCGGTGTCGGGACATGAATCTGGGCCGGAGCCGCCACATTTACCGTCTCTCTGACAGTTTGCGTGACCGGCTTCGTGCCGACTTCAAAACGCAGCTGCGGGGCATCAGTTCCGCAGAAATCATTAAGCAATCCATTGATATTATTTAGGTATTTATCCCTTACCCAATCGAGCACGAAACGGTTTGGCGCATACAAAGCCAGCGTGTTATCGCTCAGTTCCGCCTGCAAGGGGCGGATCCACATACTGAATTCTGTGGCTGGTAACTCATCCTGCAATCGGGCAAGACACTGCTGCCAAAGCGAAAGTGACACGGCGGACTCCACTCGAACAATAAAAGAAAGATACTGAATATTCGTGATTGTTGGCACACGTCGACAAGACCCTGTGCAAAGGGTGACGTGCGAATTGCTATCTGCAATTTTATCTGACCAGACCCCTTTGGATCCCGATCAGGACCGCGGATCATAGCCTAAACTGCGTCAGAGATCTTCTGTTTCTCACAGATTCTTCCCGATTTATCCACAGGAAGATCCGAAACCGGGTAAGTGTAATCGATCCTGAAGGGAGTGCCCCACGATTTAGCCCGCATATTGGAAAAATTAATGAGCACAGACAATTTTTTGCTTAAATGATCTAATGAAGATCCTGGACGATCCTTGCGCTTTGGTTGGGAGGTCGTATAATCCTCCCCCCTGCGCGTGACGCTCGACTTCCGCGCAGAACGCTGCTCATTTTCCACGCAAAAACGTGCGGAAATACGCGGGAAATAAGGAAAGAGAATTGACTCCGGAGTGTACAATTATTACAATCCGGCCTCTTTAATCACCCTCGCTGAGGCGTTAGTCGTTCGATAATCGTTCGGGTATACGCGCAAGTCAGTGAATTTATTCAAGTTTAGGTAGAAATCGCCATGAAACGCACTTTTCAACCGTCTGTACTGAAGCGCAACCGTTCTCACGGCTTCCGTGCTCGTATGGCTAATAAAAATGGTCGTCAGGTTCTGGCACGTCGTCGTGCTAAAGGCCGTTCTCGTCTGACCGTTTCCAAGTAATAAAGCTAACCCCTGGTGGTTAAGCTAGCATTTCCCAGGGAGTTACGTTTGTTAACTCCCACTCATTTCACTTTCGTCTTCCAGCAGCCACAACGGGCTGGCACGCCGCAAATCACCATCCTCGGCCGCCAAAATTCGCTGGGGCATCCCCGCATCGGTCTAACTGTCGCCAAGAAAAACGTTAAGCGTGCGCATGAACGCAATCGGATTAAACGTCTGACGCGTGAAAGCTTCCGTTTACGTCAACATGAACTGCCTTCAATGGATTTCGTGGTGGTGGCTAAAAAAGGGGTTGCCGACCTCGATAACCGTGCTCTCTCGGAAGCGTTGGAAAAACTATGGCGCCGCCATTGTCGCCTGGCTCAAGGGTCCTGATAGCCTGTATTCGGGTCTATCAGCGCCTGATCAGTCCGCTGCTCGGGCCGCATTGTCGTTTCACTCCAACCTGTTCCAGCTACGGAATTGAGGCATTGCGCAGGTTTGGAATGATAAAAGGCAGTTGGTTGACGGTGAAACGCGTATTAAAATGCCACCCTTTACACCCTGGTGGTGACGACCCCGTCCCACCCGGACCATTTGATACCAGAGAACACTAACGATGGATTCGCAACGCAATCTTTTAGTCATCGCTTTGTTGTTCGTGTCTTTCATGATCTGGCAGGCATGGGAGCAGGATAAAAATCCTCAACCCCAGCCGCAACAGACCACGCAGACAACGACCACCGCAGCGGGTAGCGCCGCCGACCAGGGCGTACCGGCCAGTGGCCAAGGGAAGCAGATTACGGTGAAAACCGATGTGCTGGAGCTGACTATCAACACCCGTGGTGGCGATATTGAGCAAGCACTGCTGCTGACTTACCCGAAAGAGCTGAAGTCAAACGAGCCGTTCCAGTTACTGGAAACGACGCCTGAGTTCCTGTATCAGGCTCAGAGCGGCCTGACCGGTCGTGATGGCCCGGATAACCCGGCTAATGGCGCTCGCCCACTGTATAACGTCGAGAGTGACACCTTTGTACTGGCTGATGGCCAGAACGAACTCGCGATCCCGATGACTTACACTGACTCTGCGGGCAACACCTTCACCAAAACCTTCACCCTGAAACGCGGTGAGTATGCGGTGAATGTGGGCTACAACGTACAGAACGCCGGTGAGAAACCACTGGAAGTTTCAACGTTTGGCCAGCTGAAGCAGTCCATCAATCTGCCGACGCATCGCGACACCGGAAGCAGCAACTTTGCGCTGCACACCTTCCGTGGCGCGGCGTACTCCACGCCAGATGCTAAGTACGAAAAATACAAATTCGATACCATCGCGGATAACGAAAACCTGAACGTCAGTGCTAAAGGCGGTTGGGTTGCGATGTTGCAACAATATTTCGCAACAGCGTGGGTGCCGAATAATAACGGTACCAACAACTTCTATACCGCGAATCTGGGTAATGGCATTGCCGCCATCGGCTACAAATCCCAGCCGGTTCTGGTACAGACTGGTCAAAACGCTCAGCTAGCCAGCACCCTGTGGGTCGGTCCTGAAATTCAGGACAAAATGGCTGCCGTGGCACCGCACCTGGATCTGACCGTAGATTACGGTTGGTTGTGGTTCATCTCTCAGCCGCTGTTCAAGCTGCTGAAGTTTATCCACAGCTTCCTGGGTAACTGGGGCTTCTCTATCATCGTTATCACCTTCATCGTTCGTGGCATCATGTACCCGCTGACCAAAGCGCAGTACACCTCCATGGCGAAGATGCGTATGCTGCAGCCAAAAATTGCGGCGATGCGTGAGCGTCTGGGCGATGATAAACAGCGTCAGAGCCAGGAAATGATGGCCCTGTATAAAGCAGAGAAAGTGAACCCACTGGGTGGTTGCTTCCCACTGCTGATTCAGATGCCAATCTTCCTTGCGCTGTATTACATGCTGATGGGTTCCGTTGAGCTGCGCCACGCGCCATTCGCTCTGTGGATCCATGACTTGTCTGCACAGGACCCGTACTACATCCTGCCGATCCTGATGGGCGTGACGATGTTCTTCATTCAGAAGATGTCTCCGACCACCGTGACCGACCCGATGCAGCAGAAGATCATGACCTTCATGCCGGTCATCTTCACCGTGTTCTTCCTGTGGTTCCCGTCAGGTCTGGTGCTGTACTATATCGTCAGCAACCTGGTGACCATCATCCAGCAGCAGCTGATCTACCGTGGTCTGGAAAAACGTGGCCTGCATAGCCGCGAAAAGAAAAAATCCTGATTCGGTTGAAGCCGGGTAAGCGAAGCGCCACCCGGCGGAAGGAACAGTAAAAAAAGGGCGGTCATCTGACCGCCTTTTTACATTTTAAAAAGAGACATTCCATGAGCCATAACGACACTATCGTCGCCCAGGCAACCCCACCGGGACGCGGTGGTGTAGGCATTCTGCGTATCTCCGGCCTCAAGGCGCGCGAGGTGGCAGAAGCCGTGCTGGGCAAACTGCCAAAGCCGCGCTACGCCGACTATCTGCCGTTTAAAGATGCAGACGGCACCGCGCTGGATCAGGGCATCGCGCTCTGGTTCCCTGGCCCGAACTCCTTTACCGGCGAAGACGTGCTTGAACTACAGGGCCACGGCGGCCCGGTTATTCTTGATCTGCTGTTAAAACGTATTTTAACCTTGCCGGGGCTGCGCATTGCGAAGCCGGGCGAGTTCTCCGAGCGTGCATTCCTCAACGACAAGCTCGACCTGGCGCAAGCTGAAGCCATCGCCGACCTGATCGATGCCAGCTCCGAACAGGCGGCGCGATCTGCCCTGAACTCACTGCAGGGTGCATTTTCCGCGCGCGTGAATCATCTTGTGGAAGCACTCACTCACCTGCGCATCTACGTCGAAGCAGCTATCGACTTCCCTGATGAAGAGATCGACTTCCTCTCTGATGGCAAAATCGAAGCGCAGCTCAACAGCGTGATGTCCGATCTCGACGCCGTGCGCGCCGAAGCGCGCCAGGGTAGCCTGCTGCGCGAAGGGATGAAGGTAGTTATCGCCGGTCGTCCAAACGCCGGGAAATCGAGTCTGCTGAACGCCCTCGCAGGCCGCGAAGCGGCGATCGTGACCGATATCGCCGGGACCACCCGCGACGTGCTGCGTGAACACATTCACATCGACGGAATGCCGCTGCACATCATCGACACCGCCGGTCTACGCGACGCCAGCGACGAAGTCGAACGCATCGGTATCGAACGCGCGTGGCAGGAGATCGAGCAAGCCGACCGCGTGCTGTTTATGGTCGACGGCACCACCACCGACGCGGTCGATCCCGCAGAAATCTGGCCGGACTTTATCGCCCGTCTGCCCGCTAAACTGCCGATCACTGTGGTGCGTAACAAAGCCGATAAAACAGGCGAAACGCTGGGCCTGAGCGATGTGAACGGTCACTCACTCATCCGTCTGTCGGCACGTACCGGCGAAGGCGTGGATGACCTGCGTAACCATCTCAAACAGAGCATGGGCTTTGATACGAGCATGGAAGGCGGCTTCCTGGCACGCCGTCGCCATCTGCAGGCGCTGGAACAGGCCGCGAATCACCTCGATCAGGGCAAAGCGCAGCTGCTTGGTGCCTGGGCCGGTGAATTACTGGCGGAGGAACTGCGTCTGGCGCAGCAAAGCCTGAGCGAAATCACCGGCGAATTTACCTCCGACGATTTGCTGGGCCGCATTTTCTCAAGCTTCTGTATCGGGAAATAACTCCGCTTCTACCGAATAGTGATTTCCTCACAGGAAATCACTATTGTCCAAATGGCAACTCGCTTCTTCCCCATTCTCCCTCTATGCTTCCAGCCTGCATTCATGGGGGGTTTATGGCGCGTTTTCTGTTCTGTAGTTTTGCACTGGTTCTGCTTTATCCATCGGGCATTGATATGTATCTGGTTGGTTTGCCGCACATCGCGCGCGATCTGAATGCCAGCGAAGCACAGCTACACATTGCGTTTTCCGCTTATCTGGCGGGTATGGCATCGTCGATGGTGTTTGCCGGTAAAGTGGCTGACAAAGCCGGAAGACAGCCGGTGGCGATTACCGGTGCAGTGATCTTCGCCCTGGCCTCTGTGCTGTGTTCTATGGCGCAGGACAGTACGCTGTTCCTGACAGGACGCTTCATCCAGGGGATTGGCGCGGGTGGCTGTTACGTGGTGGCGTTTGCCATTCTGCGCGATACCCTCAGCGCTCAGCGCCGCGCAAAAGTGCTCTCCATGCTCAACGGCATCACTTGTATCATCCCGGTGCTGGCTCCGGTGATCGGTTATCTGATTATGCTCAAACTGCCGTGGCAGAGCCTGTTCTGGACGATGGCGGCGATGGGCCTGTTGGTCTTTATCCTTTCCATCACCGTGCTGAAAGAGACACATCCTGGCTCGCATAATGCAGGCAATACCGCGACAATTCAGCCAACAGAAAAGCTCCTGAACCGCTTTTTTATCAGCCGTCTGCTGATTACCACACTGAGCGTGGTCGTCATTCTTACCTATGTAAACGTTTCCCCAGTCTTATTGATGGAAACCATGGGTTTTGATCGCGGGGAGTACTCTACGGTGATGGCGTTGACCGCAATGGTGAGCATGGCGGTGTCGTTCTCAACGCCGTTTGCCCTGAACGTTTTCAGCCAGCACACGCTAATGATGACCTCGCAAATCCTGTTCCTGATTGCTGGCGTAGTGCTGGCGACAGCGAGTTCGCACGCCATAATGCTGGCGGGTATCACCCTGATTTGCGCGGGATTCTCGGTAGGTTTTGGCGTGGCGATGAGCCAGGCCCTGGGGCCGTTCTCACTGCGCGCCGGTGTCGCCAGCTCGGCGCTAGGCATTGCTCAGGTATGCGGCTCGTCTCTGTGGATTTGGCTGGCGGCGGTGATCGGTCTTAATGCGCTGAATATGCTGATCGGGATACTGATTGGCTGTAGCATGGTCTGCATCCTGTTAATCATGGCGATACAGCCCGCAGCGCACTATGAAGAAGCCCATCAGCAGCCTCGACCTTAACCTGTTACTGTGCCTGCAGCTGTTGCTGCAGGAACGCAGCGTCACCAAAGCCGCAAAACGCATGAACGTCACGCCGTCAGCGGTGAGTAAATCGCTGGCGAAACTGCGCGACTGGTTTGACGATCCGCTGTTTGTGAAAACGCCGCTGGGCCTGCTGCCGACACCGCTGACGGTGAGCCTTGAGCAAGATCTGACGGACTGGATGCAAATCGGCAATCAGATCCTCGACAAGCCCCATCACGATTCGCCGAGCGGACTGAAATTCGAAATGGCAGCGGAAACACCGCTAATGCTGATCCGTTTTAATGCCCTGCTTGAGCAGGTGAATCAGCGCTATCCGCAGGCGACCGTGCGGATGCGGCACTGGGATTACGACTCGCTGGATGCCATTACACGCGGCGAGGTCGATCTCGGCTTTACCGGGCGTGAAACGCATCCGCGCTCGCGCGAATTGCTAAAGCTTCTGCCGTGGTTTATCGACCACGAAATCCTGTTCAGCGACAGACCTTGCGTCTATCTGCGCGAGGATCATCCGGCGCTCCAGGAAGAGTGGAATCTCGACACCTTTTTGCGCTATCCCCACATCAGCATCTTCTGGGAACGCAGCGACACATGGGCGCTGGACGAGGTGCTGAGAGAGATGGGCCGCGAGCGCAACATTGCCCTGAGCCTGCCAGGCTTTGAGCAGTCGATGTTTATGGCGGCGCAGCCTGGCCATAACTATATCGCCACCGCGCCTCACTATTGCCATCACTATAATCAGCTCCACCAGCGCAAGCTGGTCAGTCGTCCGATACCGATCGACGAAGCGCTCGCCGAAAAACTCAATGTTCCCTTTACGCTGATCTGGCATAAACGGAACAGCCACAACCCGAAAATTATCTGGCTGAAAGAGACGATTAAGGCATTGTACTGCGATTCTCTGCGTCAGAGATCCGATTTTTCCCTCTAAAAATGTAAAGTTCGGTCCCCAGGCTTCTCATAACGGGATTTACCGATTAAAACAGATGCGAAGTTAAGCGATAATCATGTAACCGTTTAACCTGTCACTGACCATTATCATGGAGCGAAAAATGGCAACGCATTTTGCAAGAGGACTTCTGACCGAAGGACGCCTGGTGTCAGTCAGACTCTCCTCATCCTGTCACGAAGAAGCACACAAGCTCCCGGAGCACCGACGCTCGCGATTTCTGGCTTCACGGGCGTTACTCGCTGAGCTGTTATTCATGCTGTACGGCACGAGCGAGCTTCCGGAGATGATCACCCAGCCCGAAGGCCGCCCGGTTTTTGCCGATCCTGAACTGCCGCGTTTTTCCATCGCCTATACGGGGAATATCGTTGGCGTGGCACTCACAACCGAAGGCGATTGCGGACTGGATATGGAACTCCAGCGCGCCACTCGCGGCTTCCACGGACCCAACGCCCACGACGCTTATCCGTTATCGAGCAATGAAAATCTGTGGGTGCGTAATCAAAACGATCCCAACGAAGCTAAAGCTCAGCTCATTACCCTACGTCAAAGTATTCAAAAGCTCTCAGGCTGCGCGGTGGACGATGCCAGACTGTTACAGCTATTACCCGGCTCAGGCCGCCTGCGGGCGACCAAAGCGGCGCGCGTTGAAGCGCTCAGCGACGCCGAAGACGTGCTTATTTGGTCAATTGCCGTCACCCCAGCAATCGAGCGCCTGAAAATCTGGGAATTTGACAGCCGCGACGGATGGCGTAGCCTTCCTGATGTTCCCGCGCGTGCTAACGAACCCGCCGCACGTCTGATGAGATTAACCAGTTTACCGGCAGAAAAAGCTCTTACCTTTAACTGACCCGCTCATGGGCCATCATGATGAAAAAGGAGTAATCATGTCTGATACGTTGAAAGTTGTTACGTTACTGGGAAGCCTGCGCAAAGGTTCATTTAACGGGATGGTTGCCCGCACGCTGCCAAAACTGGCCCCCGCTGGAATGGTTGTCTCCGCGCTGCCATCAATCGGTGATATTCCGCTGTACGACGCCGATGTTCAGCAGGAAGAGGGTTTTCCGCAAAGCGTGGAAGCGCTTGCAGAGCAGATTCGTCAGGCCGATGGCGTCGTGATTGTCACGCCTGAATATAACTACTCGGTACCGGGTGGGCTGAAGAATGCGATCGATTGGCTTTCCCGCTTGCCGGAGCAGCCACTTTCCGGCAAGCCGGTGCTAATTCAGACAAGTTCGATGGGCGCAATTGGTGGCGCACGCTGCCAGTATCATCTGCGTCAGATTCTGGTGTTCCTGGATGCGATGGTGATGAACAAGCCGGAGTTTATGGGCGGCGTGATTCAGAACAAAGTTGATACGCAGACGGGTGAAGTGGTAGATCAAAGCACGCTGGATCATCTGACCGGTCAGTTGACCGCGTTTGGCGAGTATATTCAGCGAGTTAAAGCCAAATAAAAAGCCCGGTGGCGCTAACGCTTACCGGGCCTACACTCTTCTGTAGGTCAGGTAAGCGAAGCGCCACCTGACACCACAAACCGCACCTTAGTGTGCGTCGATAAACACAATCTTCAGCACGAACAGCAGCGCCACCACGATAACGCATGGGCTCAGTTCGCGGAAACGACCGGTACCGATTTTCATCACACAGTAGGAGATAAAGCCCAGGGCGATACCTTCGGTGATCGAGAAGCTAAACGGCATCATCACGGCAGTCACAAACGCCGGAACTGCTTCAGTTAAATCTTCCCACTTCACACGCGACAGGCTCGACGTCATCAGCACGCCGACGTAGATCAGCGCGCCTGCGGCGGCGTACGGTGGAACCATCCCCGCCAGCGGAGAGAGGAAAATCACCAGCAAGAACAGCAGGCCAACGACGACAGCAGTCAGGCCGGTACGGCCACCGACGGAGACGCCGGAAGAGGACTCGATGTACGCCGTAACAGAAGAGGTGCCGATGAAAGAACCCGCTACCGACGAGATGCTGTCCACATACAGCGCCTGCTTCATGCGCGGGAATTTACCTTTCTCATCCGCCAGACCGGCTTTATCGGTCACGCCGATAAGGGTACCTGAGGAGTCGAACAGGTTTACCAGCATGAAGGAGAAAATCACACCCGCCAGGCCGAGGTTAAAGGAGCCAGCCAGATCAACATGGCCAATCACGGTGGTCACACTCGGTGGTGCAGAGACAATGCCGTTGTAATGCACGTCGCCCAGCATCCAGCCCAACAGGGTGGTCACAATAATAGACACCAGAACTGCAGCGTGGATATTACGCGAGGCCAGAATCGCAATGATAAAGAAGCCCAGCACGCCCAGCAGTACGCTGTGAGAGGTCAGGTTGCCGATGCTCACCAGGGTATCCTGGTTAGGGACGATGACACCGGCGTTTTTCAGCCCCATCATGCCGATGAACAGACCGATACCGCTGGTGATACCCACGCGCAGGCTCACCGGGATATTGGCAATCATCCAGTAACGCACGCGGAAAATGGTCAGCAGCAGCAGGCCGACAGCGCCCCAGAAGATAGCGCCCATTCCCACTTGCCACGGCAGGCCCATCGCCTGCACAACCACGAAGGCGAAGAAGGCGTTCAGACCCATTGCCGGTGCCAGAGCAACCGGAAGGTTGGCGAACACGCCCATCAGGATGCTGCCGAGAGCGGCGATCAGACAGGTGGTCACGAAGACGGCGCTGGTATCCATGCCAGCAACGCCCAGAATTTGCGGGTTAACAAAAACGATATAAACCATCGTCAGGAAGGTGGTAAAACCGGCGATCACTTCGGTGCGTGCCGTTGTGCCGTGCTCGCGCAGTTTAAACACGCGCTCAAGCAGACCCTGACCAGATGTCTGGGTAGTGTGTTGTTGGCTCATCATCAGTTTCCGAACAAGGAGGGAAAAATCCGTCGCTATCCTATACCAAAATGCGACAATAGGCGCGTTTGCGAGATACTTTTTTTCATTGATTTTGCTTATACGGCAACGATTGCGTCTCGCAAAACTGCATTACGTAAACGTTAAACTTGTTAAAAGGGAAAGGCATGTCCGGAATTGAAGCGGTATTTTTCGACTGCGACGGTACGCTGGTCGACAGTGAGGTCATTTGTTCCCGCGCGTATGTCAGCATGTTCCAGGAATTTGGCATTACGCTCGATCTCGAAGAGACATTTAAACGCTTCAAGGGCGTCAAATTGTACGAGATCATCGACATTATCAACGCTGAGCACGGCGTCAGTCTGGCGAAAGCCGACTTAGAACCGGTTTACCGCGCCGAGGTCGCACGCCTTTTCGACTCGGAACTGGAAGTGATTGCCGGAGCGAATGCGCTGCTCAATGCAATGACGGTGCCGATGTGTGTGGTGTCTAACGGCCCGGTCAGCAAAATGCAGCACTCCCTCGGCAAGCTTGAAATGTTGCACCATTTCCCGGAAAAACTGTTCAGCGGCTACGATATCCAGCGCTGGAAGCCTGATCCGGCCCTGATGTTCCACGCCGCAAAAGCGATGAACGTGAACGTTGAGAACTGCATTCTGGTGGATGATTCCAGCGCAGGCGCGCAGTCAGGGATTGATGCGGGGATGGAGGTGTTTTACTTCTGCGCCGATCCACATAACAAGCCGATCAACCATCCGAAAGTGACGACCTTTACCGATCTGGCGCAGTTGCCGGAGCTGTGGAAGGCGCGCGGGTGGGATATTACGCGTTAATGAAAAAAGCCGGATGGCGCTAGCGCTTATCCGGCCTACAAGTCCCGTAGGGCGGGTAAGCGAAGCGCCACCCGCCAATAAGATCACTCTTTCGGGTCTTTACCCGCCAGCAGCTTATCCAGCTCATCCCCGCCCACGTGACGGAAATCTTGTCCTTTCACGAAGTAGAAGATGTATTCACAAATATTCTGGCAGCGGTCGCCGATACGCTCGATAGAACGCGCGCAGAACAGCGCGGTCAGCACGCTTGGAATGGTGCGTGGATCTTCCATCATGTACGTCATCAGCTGACGCACGATGCCTTCATATTCCTGGTCGACCTTCTTGTCTTCACGGTAAATACGTACCGCTTCATCCAGATCCATACGCGCGAACGCATCCAGCACATCATGCAGCATCTGCACCGTATGACGGCCCAGGGATTCCAGGCTGACCAGCAGCGGCTGGTGCTGGTGGGAGAATTTCTCAAGCGCGGTGCGGCAGATTTTATCCGCCACGTCGCCAATACGTTCCAGCTCAGCGATGGTTTTGATGATCGCCATCACCAGACGCAGGTCGCTCGCCGTCGGCTGACGTTTCGCGATGATGCGCACGCAGGCTTCGTCGATCGCCACTTCCATCATGTTGACGTTTTTGTCACCTTCGACAACGCGCTTCGCCAGCTCGCTGTCCTGGTTGTGCATGGCGGTGATCGCATCAGAAAGCTGCTGCTCGACCATGCCACCCATCGTCATCACCTGGGTGCGGATACTTTCCAGCTCTGCGTTGAACTGGCCGGAAATGTGTTTGTTAAGATTGAGATTGTCCATGATTCACTCCAAATCAACCGTAGCGGCCAGTAATATAATCTTCGGTTTGTTTCTTCGCGGGCCTGGTGAACAGAGCATCTGTGTCACTAAACTCAATCAACTCGCCCAGGTACATAAACGCCGTATGGTCGGAACAACGCGCTGCCTGCTGCATGTTGTGAGTCACGATCACCACGGTGTAATCCTGTTTCAGCTCGGTGATCAGCTCTTCGATACGACCGGTGGAGATCGGGTCGAGGGCCGAGCACGGCTCATCCAGCAGCAACACTTCCGGGCGAATGGCGATACCGCGCGCAATGCACAGACGCTGCTGCTGACCACCGGAGAGAGAGTATCCGCTCTGGTGCAGTTTATCTTTGGTTTCGTTCCATAATGCGGCCTTGGTCAAGGCCCACTGCACGCGCTCATCCATATCAGCACGCGAGAGCTTTTCGAACAGACGCACGCCAAAGGCGATGTTGTCGTAGATCGACATCGGGAACGGCGTCGGTTTCTGGAACACCATCCCCACTTTGGCACGCAGCAGGGCGATGTCCTGGGTATTGGTCAGAATATTGTCGCCATCCAGCAGAATTTCGCCTTCCGCGCGCTGCTCAGGATACAGTTCAAACATCTTGTTAAAGGTGCGCAGCAGGGTGGATTTCCCACAGCCTGATGGACCGATAAATGCCGTGACCTGGTTTTTGGCGATATCCAGGTTGATGTTTTTCAGGGCATGGAATTTACCGTAGTAGAAGTTCAAATCACGAACCTTAATCTTACCCGGTGCAGTATCAACCATACTCATTGACTCATTTCCTCATTCGGCGCCGCGTAGTGCCGCGCCGTCAAAATTAACCGTGTTTCTGCTTCGCGAAAATGACGCGCGCCAGAATGTTCAGCAACAGTACGCAAAGGGTAATAATCAGCACCCCGGCCCAGGCCAGCTGCTGCCACTCCGCGAACGGGCTCATCGCAAATTTAAAGATGGTGACCGGCAGGTTAGCGATCGGCTGCATCATGTCCGTGCTCCAGAACTGGTTGGAGAGCGCGGTGAACAGCAGCGGCGCGGTTTCACCCGCGATACGAGCAATCGCCAGCAGGATACCGGTCATGATCCCCGACACCGACGCTTTCAGGGTGATCGCCGAAATCATCTTCCATTTCGGTGTCCCCAGCGCATAAGCCGCTTCACGCAGGCTGTCCGGCACCAGTTTCAGCATGTTCTCGGTGGTACGAATCACGATAGGCACCTGCAGCAGCGCCAGCGCAATCACGCCCGCCCAGCCGGAGAAGTGTTCCATCTGTGCGACCACGATGGTGTAAACGAACAAACCGACCACGATAGACGGCGCAGAAAGCAGGATATCGTTGATGAAACGAATCACTTCTGCGACCCAGGATTTACGGCCATATTCCGCCAGATAAATCCCCGCCATGATGCCGAGCGGCGTACCGACAGCGGTCGCCCACAGGATCAGTAATCCGCTACCCGCCAGGGCGTTCGCAAGACCACCACCAGCGGTATTCGGCGGCGGAGTCATTTCGGTGAACAGCGCAATCGACATACCATCGATACCGCGCGTTACGGTAGAGAACAAGATCCACACCAGCCAGAACAGACCAAACGCCATAGTCGCCATCGACAGCGTCAGCGCCAGACGGTTTTTCATACGGCGACGCGCCTGCATTTTGCGGCGAGATTCAGCCAGTTGAGCGGTGGACTGCATTTCGAGCGTTGTCATTAGCGTGCCCCCTCACTTTTTGCGAGGCGCATAATCATAAACTTAGAGATCGCCAGAACAATGAAGGTGATAACAAACAGGATCAGACCCAGCTCCATCAGCGCCGCCACGTGCAGCCCCGATTCCGCTTCAGCGAACTCATTCGCCAGCGCAGAGGTGATGCTGTTGCCAGGCATGTACAGCGAGACGCTGTCGAGCTGGTAAGTGTTACCGATGATAAAGGTCACGGCCATAGTTTCACCCAGCGCGCGACCTAAGCCGAGCATTACACCGCCAATCACACCATTTTTGGTGAACGGCAGAACGATACGCCAGATAACTTCCCAGGTGGTGCAGCCGATGCCGTAGGCCGACTCTTTCATCATCACCGGAGTTTGTTCGAACACATCGCGCATAACCGCCGCAATGTACGGAATAATCATGATAGCGAGGATAACGCCTGCGGCCAGGATACCAATCCCGAACGCCGGGCCGGAGAACAGCGCGCCCACAAACGGGATATTGGAAAGAATGTTCCCCACCGGTTCCTGGAAGTAAGTCGCAAACAGTGGCGCAAAGATGAATAAGCCCCACATGCCGTAAACGATACTCGGGATCGCCGCCAGCAGTTCAATCGCGATACCCAGAGGGCGCTTCAGCCAGTTTGGTGCCAGCTCTGTCAGGAACAGGGCGATACCAAAGCTTACCGGAACCGCGATCAGCAGGGCGATGAACGAGGTCATCAGCGTGCCGTAGATCGGCACCAGCGCACCGTAGATGTCGTTTGGCGCGTCCCACTCTTTGGTCCACAGGAAGGCAAAACCGAATTTCTGGATGCTCGGCCAGGAGGAGAATATCAGTGACACGATAATGCCGCCCAGCAGCAATAGCACAATCAGCGCAGCCAGTCTTACCAGCGCGCTGAAAATTTTGTCACCATGTTTCCCCGGAGGGCTAAAAGCAGGCTTGGTTGCAGCCATAAATCACTCTTCTATTTTGAGACGTTTTACGATTATGCCCGGTGGCGCTTACGCTTACCGGGCCTACAGATTAAACCGTAGGGCGGGTAAGTGTAGCGCCACCCGCCATCTTCGTTAAATATATCCTGTTAGTACAGCGCTTTACCGCTGCTGTCTTTGACGTTGGTTTTCCATGCAGCACGAATCTGCTCAACCACGCTGTCCGGCAGGCTGGCGTAATCCAGGTCATTAGCCTGTTTGCCGCCGTTTTTGTACGCCCAGTCAAAGAACTTCAGCACTTCAGCGCCCTGCTCAGGTTTCTTCTGATCTTTGTGGACCAGGATGAAGGTGGTAGACGTGATTGGCCACGCGCCGTCACCTTTCTGGTTAGTCAGATCCTGTGCGAAGGTTTTGCTCCAGTCTGCGCCTTTAGCAGCATTCGCAAAGTTCTCTTCAGTCGGGCTAACCGGTTTGCCATCGGCAGAGATCAGCTTGGTGTAAGCCAGGTTGTTCTGCTTAGCGTAAGCGTACTCTACGTAGCCGATTGAGCCAGGCAGACGCTGTACGAACGCGGCGATACCGTCGTTACCTTTACCGCCCAGACCAGTCGGCCAGTTCACGGTAGAGCCCGAACCGATTTTGGATTTCCACTCTTCGTTCACTTTCGCCAGGTAGCTGGTGAAGACGAAGGAGGTACCGGAACCGTCAGCGCGACGAACCACGGCGATGTTCTGCGAAGGCAGTTTGACACCTGGGTTCAGTTTGGTGATGGCTTCGTCATCCCATTTTTTGATTTTGCCGAGATAGATATCACCCAGGGTTTTGCCATCCAGCACCAGTTCGCCAGATTTCAGGCCAGGGATATTCACGGCCAGCACAACACCACCGATAACGGTTGGGAACTGGAACAGACCTTCCTGCGCCAGTTTGTCATCAGACAATGGAGCGTCTGATGCGCCGAAATCGACGGTGTTCGCGGTAATTTGTTTCACGCCACCGGAGGAGCCGATACCCTGATAGTTAACCTTGTTACCGGTTTCTTTCTGGTAAGTATCAGCCCATTTGGCATACACCGGCGCAGGGAATGTTGCACCAGCGCCAGTCAGGCTTGCTTCTGCGAATACAGAGAAAGCGCTCAGAGATAAGGTCGCGGCGACAACAGTTGCGACAGTGGTACGCATAACTTTCATAATGTCTCCTGCAAGATTTCGTAAATCATTGTTTGAGTGGCTACGATGAGCAAAGTAGGACAAACAGGTGACAGATAAATGTACGAATTATGACAGTTTTATGACACTGAAAGTTTGATTTAAGAATTGGCAAAATTATCATTAACAATCATCGTGTTAGCCGACTATATGACAGTGCGATTTCAGAAAAATTTTATTTCTATGACACTAAAAAAGTAGCTGAAGATGACAGATTGTCATAAATAAAAAAAACGGGAGGGGGTGAAAAAAGCTCCACCCGAAAGTGGAGCCTGAAGGGATTATTCTACGGTAACGGATTTCGCCAGGTTACGTGGCTGATCGACGTCGGTTCCTTTGATCAGCGCGACGTGATACGCCAGCAGCTGCAGCGGAACGGTGTAGAAGATTGGGGCAATAACTTCTTCGACGTGCGGCATCTCGATGATGTGCATGTTGTCGTTGCTGACAAACCCGGCATCCTGATCGGCGAAGACGTACAGCTGGCCGCCACGGGCACGCACTTCTTCGATGTTCGATTTCAGTTTTTCCAGCAGTTCGTTGTTAGGCGCCACAACAATCACCGGCATATCGGCATCAATCAGCGCCAGCGGGCCGTGTTTCAGCTCGCCAGCAGCGTAGGCTTCCGCATGGATGTAAGAGATCTCTTTCAGCTTCAGTGCACCTTCCAGCGCAATAGGATACTGATCGCCACGGCCAAGGAACAGGGCGTGGTGTTTGTCAGAGAAATCTTCAGCCAGGGCTTCGATGCGTTTGTCCTGGGACAGCATCTGCTCGATACGGCTCGGCAGCGCCTGCAGCCCGTGAACGATATCGTGCTCAATAGAGGCATCCTGGCCTTTCAGACGCGCCAGTTTCGCCACCAGCATCAACAGCACGGTCAGCTGAGTGGTGAACGCTTTGGTCGATGCTACGCCGATTTCGGTGCCCGCTTTGGTCATCAGCGCCAGATCGGATTCACGCACCAGCGAAGAGCCTGGGACGTTGCAGATCGCCAGAGAACCGAGATAGCCCAGCTCTTTTGACAGACGCAGCGCCGCCAGGGTATCCGCCGTTTCGCCGGACTGGGAAAGGGTGATCATCAGGCTGTTACGGCGCACAGCAGATTTGCGGTAGCGGAATTCCGAGGCGATTTCGACATCGCACGGCACGCCCGCCAGCGCTTCAAACCAATAGCGCGAAACCATACCCGAGTTGTAAGAGGTGCCGCAGGCCACGATCTGGATATGCTCGACGTTCGCCAGCATTTCGTTGGCGTTGGCACCCAGCTCGCTCAGGTCCACCTCACCGTGGTTAATACGCCCGGTCAATGTGTTCTTTATCGCGTTCGGCTGCTCGTAGATCTCTTTCTGCATGTAATGACGGTACGCGCCTTTGTCGCCCGCATCGTACTGCAGATTCGATTCGATCTCCTGACGCTTGACCAGCGCGCCGGAATTATCAAACACCGTCACGCTGCGACGGGTCACTTCCGCGATGTCACCCTCTTCGAGGAAAATAAAGCGACGCGTCACCGGCAGCAGAGCCAGCTGATCGGAAGCAATGAAGTTCTCGCCCATACCCATGCCGATAACCATCGGGCTGCCGGAACGTGCCGCCAGCAGGGTGCTTGGATCGCGAGAATCCATGATTACCGTACCGTACGCGCCACGCAGCTGAGGAATGGCGCGCAACACGGCTTCGCGCAGCGTACCGCCCTGCTCAAGCTCCCAGTGAACCAGGTGCGCGATAACTTCGGTGTCAGTTTCAGAGACAAAGGTATAGCCACGCGCTTTCAACTCTTCGCGCAGCGGTTCGTGGTTTTCGATAATGCCGTTATGCACCACCACAATGTGTTCAGACACATGCGGGTGCGCGTTGCCTTCTGAAGGTTCGCCGTGCGTCGCCCAGCGGGTGTGCGCGATGCCGGTTCCGCCGTGCAGAGGCGTTTCTTCCGCGGCTTGCGCCAGCATTTGCACTTTACCGAGACGACGCAGACGAGTCATATGACCTTCTGCATCAACGACTGCCAGACCGGCTGAGTCGTAGCCACGGTATTCCAGACGACGTAAACCTTCGAGAAGGATTTCAGCAATATCACGCTGCGCAACTGCGCCAACAATTCCACACATAGTTAGATTTCCTGAGAATGGCGTTATGCCATGCGTTGTCGCTGACCTGTATTACTCTTCGTCCTTCACGCTGTGACTGCGTTGGCTGCACGTGCTCGCCATGGTCACTTACTTAAGTAAGCTCCCATGGACTCTCACGTTTGCCGCCTTGTCACAACGCGAAATCCTTTGAGTATGCCTTTTTAGGGCGCCCCGAGCCTTGTAGAGAGTGGGGTTATATTTTTAGGTACTGCCTTTGGGCGGGGGATTATGTTATCCCCTCACCCCACATCCATCGGCGACGCCGACAGACAAAATTGTAGGGCGGGTAAGCGAAGCGCCACCCGCCTTGTTGTTACTTTTTCTTCACCGGGCGCTGCCAGCCTTGCTTGTGCACCTGCGGTACGCGGCTGAGCACCAGCTCATTATCCGCCACATCGCGCGTCACGGTCGTTCCGGCAGCGATGGTCACGCCTTTACCGATCGTCACCGGAGCCACCAGCTGGGTATCGGAACCGACAAACACATCGTCACCGATGATGGTTTTAAACTTGTTCGCGCCATCGTAGTTACAGGTGATCGTACCCGCACCGATATTCACGTTGTCGCCGATTTCCGCATCGCCCAGATAGCTCAGATGGCCCGCTTTGGAGCCTTTACCCAGACGCGCTTTTTTCATTTCAACAAAGTTGCCAACGTGCGCGCCTTCCAGCAACTCAGCGCCTGGACGCAGACGCGCGAACGGACCGATGGTGCAGGCCGCTTCCAGGTGCGCATCTTCTACTACGCTGTATGGACTAATCTCGCAGTCATCGCCAATGACGCTGTTTTTGATAACACAGCCAGTGCCGATTTTGACGCGATTCCCAAGCGTGACCTGACCTTCAATAATAACGTTAGTGTCAATTTCGACATCGCGCCCATGTTCCAGCGTCCCGCGCAGGTCAAAACGCGCCGGATCGCGAAGCATCACGCCCGCCAGCAGCAGTTTTTCGGCCTGCTCGGCCTGATAAACACGTTCCAGACGGGAAAGTTGCAAGCGGTTGTTCACGCCCTCAACTTCGCTCAGACGCTCGGGATGAACAGCGACAATCTCATTCCCTTCGTGGTGCGCCAGGGCAATGATATCGGTGATGTAGTATTCACCCTGTGCATTGTTATTGTTCAGTTTTGCCAGCCAACGCTTCATGTCCGCGCCGTTGGCGATCAGGATACCCGTATTGATTTCCTGAATCTGACGCTGTTCGTCTGAGGCATCTTTGTGCTCAACGATGCCGGTCACTTTGCCGTTTTCACGCGTGATGCGGCCATAGCCGGTGGGATCGTCGAGTTTTACGGTCAGTAAGCCGATTCCACCCTGCGGTTTGGCTTCACGCAGGCGAGTCAGCGTTTCTACCGCGATCAGCGGGACATCGCCGTAGAGCATCAGAATGTCTTCGTCATCCGCAAAGAACGGCGCGGCCTGCTGCATCGCATGGCCCGTTCCCAGCTGTTCTGCCTGAAGGACCCAGTTGAGTTTGTCATCACGCAGGGTTTGCTTGAGCAAATCTCCGCCGTGGCCATACACCAGATGGACCTTGCTTGCGCCAAGTTCCCCAGCAGCATCAATGACATGCTGCACCATTGGCTTTCCTGCCAGCGTGTGTAGCACCTTAGGAAGATCGGAATACATGCGCGTACCTTTGCCAGCGGCAAGGATGACCACGCTCATCGTATTATTCAACATACGCGTCCTGACTGTAATTTGAGTGAGAAGTAAAACCCTTTGACGTTGAAAATTCTACATATTTTGCGTCATAAAATGGAACGCTGGTAAAACGTTCAACATCCGGCGATATTCGCTATTTGAGGATAGTTTTGCGGTCAGAGTAAATCACTTTTTCTCTGGAAAATAGCTTTCTTAAGGCTAGTCGCAAGGGTTCACAACAGGTTAGCGATTTTTTCGCCTCAAGAATAAAGATCCGCACAAAGCAAAACAGCGTTTTAATTATTCAATATTGTGACACCTAAAAAAGAAACACTGTTTCATCTTGATGATAATGGCGCTCAATTATCAATCAGGAGAATAAGATGAATTATAAAATACCTCTGGCCCTAATGATGTGTAGCTCCTTTGCTGTTTCTGCTGCCGGGCAGCACGTCTGGAAAGCGATTGCCTTTGGGCAATCAACCGATCTTAACTTTTCGTCTAACGTGTTGCCGGAAAAAATAGGCGTCAACGACGTCACCATTGACGGCAAAAAGCTGACGCCGCAGGACATGGCCGATCTCTCAAAACCCATCACCATTGAAAGTCGTGGCGGCAAGATCGCCAATTCTCACGACGGGTTAACCTTTTTCTATACCGAACTGCCGACTCGCGAGAATTTCGAATTGTTGGCCACCGTCAAAGTTGAGCAGTTTGGCCCGGAGAATGGCGCAAAACCCGCCGCGCAGGAAGGGGCCGGACTTCTGGTACGCGATGTCATTGGCGTGCCGCGCCAGCAGCCGCTAAAAGAGGGTTATGAAGAGTTTCCAGCGGCCTCAAACCTGGTAATGAATGCCATTATGACGCAGGATAAAAAGGACCATCAGCGAGTCAAAATGCAGGCGGTCACCCGCGAAGGGATTTCCCAACCCTGGGGTAACGCGGGCGCGGCAATCAAAAAGCAGAGCTATAAAGAAGAGATCGACCTGGGCAAAACGCCGGAATTTCGCCTGAAGCTGCAACGCACCAACGACGGCTTTATCACCGCCTGGTCTCCCGTAGGAAGTGACGAGTGGATCAGCCAAAGCGTACCGCGTGCGGACTTGATCTCGGTGCAGGATAAAGACCACTATTACGTCGGATTTTTCGCCTCGCGTAATGCCAAAATCACCGTAACGGACGCCTCGCTGACCACCTCGGTCGCAGAAACTTCGGCCTCGAAACCCTGGCAGGCAAAAGCGCTACCGGTTGTCGTACAGCTAACTTCCGCCAGCAAAAGCACCTCTGATAAGTACCTTGTTCAGGCCCGAGCGAATAACGATGGCGTGTTTAGTGTGCGCCAGAACGAAGTGGTGATCGGTAATGATAAAGCAGTCAAAGCCGGGGAAATGTATTCCTTGCCAACCACGCTGACAGAAAATAATACCTTTAACCTGAGCTTTACCCCCGCGCAGGGCGAGGCGATTCAGCAGCAATTTACCGTTGATAAAGTGAATGAATTTACAGAAATGACAATTCACGCCGCGCCTGATGGAAAAGCCGACGGAAAAGGCACGCTCGCCTCGCCGCTGGATTTAGCCACAGCAATTGACCTGCTCGCACCGGGCGGGACTATCGTCCTTAAAGCCGGGGATTATCCGCGCAGCGAAATTCCACTGTCTGCCAGCGGCAACGCCGATCGGCGCAAAATATTGCAGGCAGACGGCAAGGCCGTGATTCACGGTCTGCTGGTGGATGCCAGCTACTGGGATATCAAGGGCGTGGATATTACCGACAAAAGCCTGCGCATACAGGGCAGCCATAACCTGATTGAAAATGTCACCGCATACCGTAACGACGATACGGGCATTCAAATATCGTCCCCGGATAACGTGGGCCGCGCGCTGTGGGCAAGCAATAACCGGGTGATTAACTCTGAATCCTACGCCAATGAAGATCCCGGCAAAATCAATGCCGATGGTTTTGCAGTGAAGATGCGTGTCGGGGAGGGCAATCGTCTGGAAAATTGCTATTCGCACGACAACATCGACGACGGTTTTGATCTGTTTAATAAGATAGAAGATGGCGCAAACGGCGTTGTGGTGATCGAGAATTCAATCGCCCGCAATAACACCAGCAACGGCTTTAAACTGGGTGGAGAAGGGCAGCCGGTGGCGCATGAGGTGAGTAACAGCAAAGCGGAAGGGAATCATCTGGATGGATTTACCGACAACTTCAATCCCGGCAAGCTGGTGGTGACGAACAATGTGGCGGTGGACAATCAACGCTTTAACTTTATCTTTCGTCCGAGCCCGTATGGCAACGCTTCAACGCAAGGTGTGTTCAGCGGGAATAAATCCATACGCACGCAGCCCGGTCGCTATGATGATGCTGTGGTCGGGAATATAGATGAGACGAACTATTTTATCGCGGACGGGAAGAGCGTGAATAACAACGGGGAAGAGCTGCCAGATGGCGCTTCGCTTATCACACAACGGTAAGCGTGGCGCCACTCGGCATACAGCAGATTACAGGTTGAACGTACCGAAAGAGACGTTCATGTTGCTGAAGAGAGCGATGACTTTATTGATCAGTTTCATGTTGGTATCCCAATTTTGCTGGAGTTAATTATGTGACACACATCACAAAAAGAAGTCTACTCCTCAATTTTTAACCGATCAATATTTTTGTGACGAAAATCACAAAATATTAAAACACCTTTTCAGTTCCATAAAATCTGAAACGCAGCCATAAAAAAAGCCAGTCTGGAATCCAGACTGGCTTTTGTGCTTTTCAAGCCGGTGTTACATCGCTTTTTTGGTTAACTCGATAACGCGAAGTTTCGCGATCGCTTTAGCCAGCTCAGCTGAGGCCTGTGCGTAATCCACGTCGCCATGAGAGCTCTTAATGTGCTCTTCTGCTTTACGCTTCGCTTCCAGAGCTCGTGCTTCGTCGAGATCCTGTCCACGAATAGCGGTATCAGCAAGAACGGTCACACTACCAGGCTGCACTTCAAGAATGCCGCCGGACAGATAGATAAACTCTTCATGACCGAACTGTTTTACGATGCGGATCATACCAGGCTTAATGGCGGTGAGCAGCGGGGCGTGCCCTGGGAAAATACCCAGTTCACCTTCACTGCCCGTTACCTGGATTTTCTCGACCAGACCAGAGAACATTTGTTGCTCTGCGCTGACGACGTCCAGGTGGTAAGTCATTGCCATATCACCCTCCGATTAAGGCGTTAAAGTTTTTTGGCTTTCTCGACAGCTTCATCGATGGTGCCAACCATATAGAACGCCTGCTCTGGCAGGTGATCGTATTCGCCTTCCATGATGCCTTTAAAGCCACGGATGGTATCTTTCAGCGATACGAATTTACCCGGAGAACCGGTAAAGACTTCTGCAACGAAGAACGGCTGGGACAGGAAGCGCTGGATCTTACGCGCACGTGCTACCACCAGTTTGTCTTCTTCAGACAGTTCGTCCATACCCAGGATCGCGATGATGTCTTTCAGTTCCTGGTAACGCTGCAGGATGGACTGAACGCCACGCGCGGTGTCGTAGTGTTCCTGACCAACAACCAGTGGATCCAGCTGACGGCTGGTAGAGTCCAGCGGGTCAACGGCCGGGTAGATACCCAGAGACGCGATCTGACGGCTCAGTACCACGGTTGCATCTAAGTGAGCAAAGGTGGTGGCTGGAGATGGGTCAGTCAAGTCATCCGCAGGTACGTATACCGCCTGAACGGAGGTGATAGAACCGGTTTTGGTAGAAGTGATACGTTCCTGCAGAACGCCCATCTCTTCCGCCAGAGTCGGCTGATAACCTACCGCTGATGGCATACGGCCCAGCAGTGCAGATACTTCAGTACCGGCCAGGGTGTAACGGTAGATGTTATCAACGAACAGCAGTACGTCACGACCTTCGTCACGGAACTTCTCAGCCATAGTCAGGCCGGTCAGTGCCACACGCAGACGGTTTCCTGGTGGTTCGTTCATCTGGCCGTAAACCAGGGATACTTTATCCAGAACGTTGGAGTCGGTCATTTCGTGGTAGAAGTCGTTACCCTCACGAGTACGCTCACCCACACCAGCAAACACGGAGTAACCGGAGTGCTCGATCGCGATGTTACGGATCAGCTCCATCATGTTTACGGTTTTACCCACACCCGCACCACCGAACAGACCGACTTTACCGCCTTTTGCAAACGGGCAGATCAGATCCATTACTTTGATACCGGTTTCCAGCAGTTCCTGAGAGCTTGACAGCTCTTCATAGGAAGGCGCTTCGCGGTGAATCGCCCAACGCTCTTCTTCGCCGATGTCGCCTTTCATGTCGATCGGCTGACCGAGCACGTTCATGATACGACCCAGCGTTGCTTTACCAACCGGGACTTCGATCGGATGCTCGAGGTCTTTAACTTCCAGACCACGACGCAGACCGTCGGAAGAACCCATGGCGATAGTACGCACGATACCACCACCGAGCTGCTGCTGAACTTCCAGCACCAGGCTCTCATTACCATTCTGAACCTCAAGAGCATCGTACACGCGCGGTACGGCATCCTGAGGGAATTCGACGTCAACCACGGCGCCGATTACCTGGACAATTTTTCCAGTAGCCATCTTGAATCCTCTACGAATTAACCTGGTTATACCGCGGATGCACCACCGACGATTTCGGTGAGTTCCTGAGTAATGCTGGCCTGACGAGCTTTGTTGTATACCAACTGCAGCTCTTTAATCAGGCTGCCGCCATTGTCGGTCGCGGCTTTCATCGCCACCATACGTGCGGCCTGCTCGCTGGCCAGGTTTTCTACTACGCCCTGATAAACCTGAGATTCAACGTAACGACGCAGCAGGGTATCCAGCAGCGGTTTCGGATCAGGTTCATACAGGTAATCCCAGGCTTTATGTTTTAACTCTTCATCTTCTGATGCCGGCAATGGCAGCAGCTGAGTGAGGGTCGGAACCTGAGACATCGTATTAATAAATTTGTTGCTGACCACATACAGTCTGTCCAGACGGCCTTCATCATAGGCCTGCAACATCACTTTAACCGGGCCGATCAGTTCGGACAGGGACGGGTTATCACCCATGCCGGTCACCTGAGCGACAATGTTGCCACCCACTGAATTAAAGAAAGAAACACCCTTGGAGCCGATCATCGCGATATCGCTCTGAACGCCTTTGTCGGACCAGACTTTCATTTCAGCCAGCAGCTTTTTGAACAGGTTAATGTTCAAGCCACCGCACAGACCACGGTCGGTAGACACCACCAGGTAGCCCACGCGTTTAACGTCGCGTTCTTCCAGGTAAGGATGTTTGTATTCCAGATTACCGTTCGCAAGGTGACCAATCACTTTGCGCATGGTATCTGCATAAGGACGGCTGGCCGCCATGCGCTCCTGCGATTTACGCATTTTGGAAGCGGCGACCATTTCCATCGCTTTAGTGATCTTTTGCGTGTTCTGGACGCTTGCGATCTTACTACGTATCTCTTTTGCGCCGGCCATGAGCTTCTCCTCAATGCCTTGCGGCCTGCCCTAAGACAAGCCGCCGGACGTTACCAGGACTGGGTTGCTTTGAAGGAATCGAGGATAGCTTTCAGCTTGCCTTCGATTTCGTCGTTATAGCCACCGGACTGGTTAATCTCTTGCATCAGCGGAGCGTGATCACGGTCAACGTAAGCCAGCAATGCGGCTTCGAAGCTACCGATTTTCGCCAGTTCCACATCTTCGAGGTAACCGCGTTCAGCCGCGAACAGCACCAGGCCCTGTTGTGCAACAGACATTGGGGCATACTGTTTCTGTTTCAGCAGCTCGGTCACTTTCTGACCATGGCTTAACTGCTTACGGGTCGCTTCATCCAGATCGGAAGCGAACTGAGAGAACGCAGCCAGTTCACGATACTGTGCCAGAGCGGTACGAATACCACCGGACAGTTTCTTGATGATCTTAGTCTGAGCAGCACCACCCACACGGGATACGGAGATCCCTGGGTTAACCGCAGGACGAATACCGGAGTTGAACAGGTTGGTTTCGAGGAAGATCTGACCATCGGTAATGGAAATTACGTTAGTCGGAACGAACGCAGAAACGTCACCCGCCTGAGTTTCGATAATCGGCAGCGCAGTCAGGGAGCCGGTTTTACCTTTAACTTCACCATTGGTGAACTTCTCAACGTACTCAGCGTTAACGCGGGATGCGCGCTCCAGCAGACGGGAGTGGAGGTAAAATACGTCGCCCGGGAAAGCTTCACGTCCTGGTGGACGACGGAGCAGCAGGGAAACCTGACGGTAAGCAACGGCCTGTTTAGACAGGTCATCGTACACGATCAGTGCATCTTCACCGCGGTCACGGAAGTATTCGCCCATTGCGCAACCGGCATATGGCGCCAGGTATTGCAGTGCAGCGGATTCAGAAGCGGTAGCCACCACAACAATGGTGTTTGCCAGTGCGCCGTGCTCTTCCAGTTTACGAACCACGTTAGAAATGGTGGACGCTTTCTGGCCGATAGCCACGTACACACATTTGATACCGGAGTCGCGCTGGTTGATGATCGCATCGATTGCCATCGCGGTTTTACCGGTCTGACGGTCACCGATGATCAGTTCACGCTGGCCACGACCGATTGGGATCATGGCATCAACGGATTTATAACCAGTCTGAACTGGCTGATCAACGGACTGACGTTCGATAACGCCTGGTGCGATAACTTCGATTGGCGAGAAGCCATCGTTATCAACCGGGCCTTTACCGTCGATTGGTGCACCCAGGGTGTTCACCACGCGACCCAGCAGGCCACGGCCAACTGGAACTTCCAGAATACGACCGGTACATTTGACTTTCATGCCTTCGGCAAGGTCAGCGTACGGGCCCATAACTACAGCACCTACGGAGTCGCGCTCCAGGTTCAGTGCGATAGCGTAACGGTTTCCCGGCAGGGAAATCATTTCACCCTGCATACAATCGGCCAGGCCGTGGATGCGGATAACACCGTCACTTACAGAAACAATAGTACCTTCGTTGTGAGCTTCACTCACAACACTGAACTGAGCAATGCGCTGCTTGATCAGTTCGCTGATTTCGGTGGAATTCAGTTGCATGCTCCAGTCCCCTTAAGACTGCAAGACGTCTGCAAGGCGTTCAAGACGGCCGCGTACGCTGCCATCAATGACCATATCACCCGCTCGGATGATTACGCCTGCCATTACAGACTTATCGATTTTGCAATTCAGCTTAACTTTGCGTGACAGACGTTTTTCCATCGCGGCGGTGATTTTCGCAAGCTGTTCTTCACTCAGTTCATTCGCAGAGGTTACTTCAACTTCGGCGGTAGCTTCACTGAGAGCACGTAAGTGCTGGAACTGCTCGAGAACATCCGGGAGCACTCGCAGACGACCGTTTTCAGCCATGACCTTAATCAGGTTCTGGCCATTGTCATCCAGTTGCTCACCACAAATGGCGATAAACGATGCAGCAAGGGTTTCGGGTGCTAGTGCACCGGAAAGCATCTCAGCCACTTGCTCGTTTTTCGTTACCTCAGCGGCAAACGCCAGCATATCCTGCCAGCGATCGACATTTTGGTGTTCGACGGCAAAGTCAAAAGCTGCTTTGGCGTAGGGGCGAGCTACCGTAACAAATTCAGACATCAGCCCCTCCCTCCTTACAGTTCAGCGACAAGTTTGTCCACGATGTCGCTATTAGCAGCTTCATCCACGGAACGTTCGATGATCTTCTCGGCGCCAGCAACAGCCAGAATCGCAACCTGCTTACGCAGTTCTTCACGAGCACGTTTACGCTCAGCATCAATTTCAGCCTGCGCTTGTGCAACGATCTTGGTACGTTCCTGTTCTGCTTCAGCTTTGGCTTCGTCCAGGATCTGAGCACGGCGTTTGTTAGCCTGTTCAATGATTACCTGAGCTTCACCTTTCGCTTTTTTCAGCTGGTCTGTCGCGTTGGCCTGTGCAAGGTCCAAATCTTTCTTAGCGCGCTCTGCGGAAGCCAGACCGTCAGCAATTTCTTTCTGACGTTTCTCGATGGCTGCCATTAAAGGCGGCCATACATACTTCATGCAGAACCAGACAAAGAGAATAAACGCGATGGCCTGGCCGAGGATTGTTGCGTTCATGTTCACAGCACAATACCTCTTTAATTTCTGTGGCTTGGGTTTTTAAAAACGACTTACGCGACAGCAAACATCACGTACAGACCCAGACCTACAGCGATCATCGGGATTGCATCCACCAGACCCATAACGATAAAGAACTGAGTACGCAGCAGAGGAATCAGATCCGGTTGACGCGCTGCGCCTTCCAGGAATTTGCCCCCGAGGATGCCGATACCGATCGCAGCACCGATAGCCGCCAGACCCATCATCACAGCGGCAGCCATGTACAGCAGATCCATATTCAGGTTTTCCATGACAGTCTCCAGTTTGTTTCAATAAAAACGTAGTAGTGGTGGTAAAAAAATCAGTGCTCTTCAGACGCCATCGACAGATAGACGATCGTCAGAACCATGAAGATAAAGGCTTGCAGCGTAATGATCAGGATGTGGAAAATGGCCCATGGCACATTCAGAATCCACTGTGACCACCACGGCAGAAGACCCGCGATCAGAATGAAAATCAGCTCACCCGCATACATGTTGCCGAACAGTCGCAGACCGAGAGAAACCGGTTTGGACAGCAGGCTTACGCCTTCCAGGATCAAGTTGACCGGAATGAACGCCCAGTGGTTGAACGGCTGCAAGGTAAGCTCTTTCACGAAGCCGCTTACGCCTTTCATTTTGATGCTGTAGAAAAGAATCAGGATGAATACGCCCAGCGCCATCGACAGGGTGATATTCACGTCAGCAGACGGAACCACACGCAGTGCAGGCAGGCCGAGAACATGCTCACCGATGTACGGCAGCAGGTCGATAGGCAGAAGGTCCATCAGGTTCATCAGGAAGACCCAGACGAAGACAGTCAGTGCCAACGGAGCAATCAGCTTGCTCTTACCGTGGTACATGTCTTTGACGCTGCCATTAACGAAGCCGATGACCAATTCGATAGCCGTCTGGAATTTCCCTGGAACACCGCTGGTCGCCTTTTTAGCAACGCTACGGAACATGGCCAGGAACAACAGACCCAACACCACCGAGAAGAACATGGAGTCAATGTTGAGCGTCCAGAAGGTGGCCGGGGCGTTATGCGGATCCACCAGCGAGAATGTACGCAGGTCCATCTGAAGGTTCGTCAGATGGTGACCTATGTAATCCTGCGGCGTCATATTTTCTGAAGCCATGATGCCTTTTACCCTTTGTTGTTGATTACAGCTGGCGCCAGAACTTGTACCACCAGCACCAAAACCCACGTCGCGATCAGCGGCAAAAATACCACTTTGAAAACAGCCAGCGCCACCACCAGAAAGGTAAAGGTCAGCAACACCTTACACACTTCACCAAGAGCGAAGGACCAGGCCACGCGGCCTTTGGCAGGTGTATGCGCCTGATGACGCCAGGCAAAAATCATAAACAACATGTTTGGCAAAACCACTGCCAAACCTCCACAAACTGCGGAGATGCCCCAGAAGGGGTCTTTGAGGCAGAACAGCAGTCCACTTGCTATCACAGCCAGAAACTGAATGAACAGAAGCTTACGAGCAACGTTTCGACTCAAGAGCGACACTGACATCACGTTTTTACTCCTGCTCCCTTCGAGGTATGTCGCGTGTCGTATAAAACGTTCTTTAAGGCTCAGAGTCAAGCATCAAAAAGCGGTCAAATTATACGGTGCGCCCCCGTGAATTCAAACATTAAGTAGCGAAAAGGTGAATAAATGTTTAAATAATTTTCCCCAGCGCTCTTTTTTAACTTTTCGCCAAACATTGAACAGTTTGGCTAAACTGCAAACAGCGCGGAAACGTTGAATACAAAGCGTGCACAAGATCACAAAATAAGCATTTACGATAAGGTCATATTTATCAAATCAATAAATCGGTTTATTTCATCTTTATGATATTAAAGATAAATGACAGTAACTATTTTCAAAACAGTCCTGTACACAACAAAAACCACTCATTGACATTTTTAATAAAACTTTAACAACACTTCTCGTTACTGAATTCGACTTTTAGCAGGCTGATATTTTCAGTGTTGACTATCTTTTGGCTTAACCATAGAAATCAGGTTAACTTCAGGAAAAACCACTGTAACAACATGGTTAAAATCAATTCAGAGAAACACCTTTCATAACGCTGATTTTTAACACTCCGGGATCAGCACGAATTACACATTTTTTATTATATTTTTAAAAATTGTTTGGCTTAATTATCACCAAATGCCGTTCGCCATCGAGTTGCGGTACCCGCAGCTTAACAATGGATTCGACGGTATATCCATCAGGGAGTTGGGCGATTTCATCATCAGGAACCAGGCCTTTGAGCGCATAAAAACGCCCCTCTTGCGCGGGCAAATGCTTACACCAACTGACCATATCGTTGAGCGAGGCAAACGCGCGGCTAATGACCCCGTCGAACGGCGGCTCTGACGGGAACTCTTCTACCCTGCTCTGGACCGGCTCAATGTTATTGAGCTTCAATTCATGCTGTACCTGACGCAGGAAGCGAACACGTTTCCCCAGACTGTCCAGCAGCGTGAACTGGCACTCAGGCCGCACGATGGACAATGGAATACCCGGTAAACCAGGGCCGGTACCCACATCAATGAAACGCTGACCCTGCAAGTGAGGTGCAACCACAATACTGTCGAGAATATGGCGAATCAGCATCTCGTTGGGATCGCGTACTGACGTAAGGTTGTACGCCTTATTCCATTTGTTCAGCATATCGACATAGGCCACCAGCTGATTTTTCTGGTGATCGGTGAGCGAAATACCTGCTTCATCCAGCAGACGAGAGAGTTTGTTGAGCACGGTGAATACCTGTTGAAGGACTGACTGGCGGGTGGCGCTGCGCTTACCCGCCCTACGGAATTAGGTAGGCCCGGTAAGCGTAGCGCCACCGGGCAATTTTTCAAGGAATTAAGCGCTGCGGCGCAGCATACCTTGTTTCTTCAGCCACACCAGCAGTATAGAAATCGCGGCGGGCGTCACACCTGAGATGCGCGATGCCTGACCAATCGACACAGGTTTATGATCGTTCAGCTTGGCGATCACTTCGTTGGACAGCCCCGTCACCTGACGGTAATCCAACACCGCAGGCAGCAGCGTGTTCTCGTTACGCTGTTGTCTTTCGATTTCATCCTGCTGACGCGCAATATAACCTTCGTATTTGACCTGGATTTCGACCTGCTCGGCCGCTTCGGCGTCGTCCAGACCTGGCGCGAACGGTGTCATCTGCACCAGCTTCTCATAGGTCATTTCCGGGCGGCGCAGCAGATCTTCCCCGCTGGCTTCTCGTGAGAGTGGCGCAGTCAAGTGAGCGTTCACTTCGGCTACGGATTCAGTCAAAGGATTCACCCAGGACGTTTTCAGACGCTGGCGTTCGCTTTCGATACGCTCCAGCTTCTGGTTGAAACGCGCCCAGCGTTCGTCGTCGACCAGACCCAGCTCGCGGCCCATTTCAGTCAGACGCAAATCGGCGTTGTCTTCACGCAGCATCAGACGATATTCCGCCCGTGAGGTGAACATCCGGTACGGTTCTTTGGTACCAAGAGTGCTGAGATCGTCAACCAACACGCCCAGATAGGCCTGATCGCGACGTGGTGCCCAACCCTCTTTTTCCGCCGAGAAGCGCGCAGCGTTAAGACCTGCAAGCAGACCCTGAGCAGCGGCCTCTTCGTATCCGGTGGTGCCGTTGATTTGTCCGGCAAAGAACAGACCCTGGATAAATTTGCTTTCCAGCGTTGGTTTCAAATCGCGTGGATCGAAGAAATCGTACTCAATAGCGTAGCCAGGACGAACGATTTTTGCGTTCTCCATGCCCTGCATTGAGCGAACAATTTGCATCTGTACATCGAACGGCAGGCTGGTGGAGATGCCGTTCGGGTAAATTTCGTTGGAGGTGAGGCCTTCCGGCTCCAGGAAGATCTGGTGCTGGTTACGATCGGCAAAGCGCATGACTTTGTCTTCGATCGACGGACAATAACGCGGCCCGATCCCTTCGATCACACCTGCATACATCGGGCTTCGATCGAGGTTATTACGGATCACGTCATGGGTTTTTTCATTGGTGTGCGTGATGTAACACGGCACCTGCTGAGGATGCTGAGAAGCAGAACCCATGAACGAGAAGACGGGCATCGGGTTGTCGCCGTGCTGTTCAGCCAGCACGCTAAAATCGATGGTACGTGCGTCGATACGCGGAGGCGTACCGGTTTTCAGACGGCTGACGCGCAGCGGCAGTTCACGCAGACGGCGAGACAGCGAAATGGATGGCGGATCGCCTGCACGGCCACCGCTGTAGTTATCCAGGCCGATGTGAATTTTACCATCGAGGAACGTCCCGACCGTCAGTACAACGGATTTAGCGCGGAACTTCAGGCCCATCTGGGTAACGGCACCCACGACACGATCGTTCTCAACGATAAGATCTTCAACCGCCTGCTGGAAGATCATCAGGTTCGGTTGGTTTTCCAGTGCGGTACGCACAGCCTGGCGGTAAAGCACGCGGTCTGCCTGAGCCCGAGTGGCTCGTACAGCGGGGCCTTTGCTGGCGTTTAGTATCCTAAACTGAATACCGGCCTGATCGATCGCTTTCGCCATCAAGCCGCCTAAAGCATCGACTTCTTTTACCAGGTGTCCTTTCCCAATGCCGCCAATCGCCGGATTACAGGACATTTGTCCCAGCGTGTCGATATTGTGTGTCAAAAGCAGAGTCTGTTGACCCATACGCGCTGCGGCCATTGCTGCCTCAGTGCCTGCATGACCCCCGCCAATGATGATGACGTCAAAAGGATCCTGATAAAACATGCTTTCCTGCCTTGCGTAAAGCGGTTTGAAAATGGATTTAAGCCCGGGCCGTGGATTCTACTCAAGTTTAGTCTTTCGAGAAAGCATTGGGATCTTGGCTATTAAAAAGAAGATCTTCTTATTTAGAGATCTGTTTTACTATGATCTCTTATTAGGATCGCCATCTTCTGTGGATAAGCGGGATCTCGTAAGAAAGATCATAAGGTTAGAAAGGATCGTTTGCTGTGAATGATCGGTGATCCTGCCGCGTATAAGCTGGGGTTAGATCCGGTACTTATACACAGCTCAAAAACCGAGCAAGAGTTATACGTTGGATAACTACCGCTTAATCCAAGCTTTTAACCAGACTTATCCACATCTGATCGCGTGATCTTTAATCGTTATTGAGTAAATTTTTCCATTCACCCAGCCATTCTTCTGCTGGATCCTCTGGAATATCGTGATCGAGGATGTTGATCTTCAGCGTTTGGCCGATCTGTTTTGCCCCACAGGATGCGATCGCGGCTTCTACTTTCTCTACCGCACCGCAAAATGTGTCGTATTCACGACTACCAATCCCAATCGCGCCAAAACGCACGGCTGACAGGTCTGGAAGCTGTTCGAGAAGCTCATCATAGAGAGGCTGCAGGTTATCCGGGATATCACCGGCACCGTGCGTGGAGGTGATAAGCAGCCAGGTCCCATCAGACGGGAGATCTTCCAGTAACGGACCATGCAGTGTTTCGGTTGAGAATCCGGCGTCTTCAAGCTTTTCCGCCAGGTGTTCTGCAACATATTCCGCGCCGCCAAGAGTACTGCCACTGATAAGAGTAATATCTGCCATGATCGCTCGCTCATATAAAGAGGGGAACATCATACGCTGTGAGCGAGCTGGGATCTACCTGTGGAAAATGTGGTAATTAAATTGCCCCGCTAAGGGCGAATGGTACGCATGATAGGGTTCTGCAGGGAGATCAGCGTCTCGGTGGACTGAATTTCATCAATTGTTTGGATCTTGTTGATAAGTACCTGCTGGAGGGCGTCGATCGACCGGCACATTACCTTAATAAAGATGCTGTAGTGCCCGGTGGTGTAATAGGCTTCAGTGACTTCTTCCAGGCTTTCGAGGCGGGCCAGTGCGGAGGGGTAATCTTTTGCGCTTTTCAGAATAATGCCAATAAAGCAGCACACGTCATACCCAAGTTGTTTTGGACTGACGTCGATCCGCGCCCCAGTAATAATCCCCGCCTGTTTCATTTTCTCTACGCGAACGTGAATTGTGCCTGGGCTGACGCCGAATTGTTTGGCCAGTTCCGCATAGGCGGTACGGGCATTGGCCATTAACGCCTCCAGGATGCCGCGATCCAGATTGTCGATCTGATAATTTTCCATAGATTTTTCTTATGAAGATTGAGTAATCCTTCTATTCTAGCGCCTTATTTTAGCGAATCAAAAGTTAAGCTGCCTTTTTGTTGTTTGAATATTGAATTGAGTGCCGTTTTTGTTGCTTAATCAATATCAACAGGACGCAGGAGTATAAAAATGAAAACCGCTTACATCGCAAAACAACGCCAGATCAGTTTCGTTAAATCCCATTTCTCACGTCAGCTCGAAGAGAAGCTTGGCCTGATTGAAGTCCAGGCTCCGATTCTAAGCCGTGTCGGCGATGGGACGCAGGACAACCTGTCTGGTTGCGAAAAAGCGGTACAGGTAAAAGTGAAAACCTTGCCAGACGCTCAGTTCGAAGTGGTTCATTCACTCGCGAAATGGAAGCGTCAGACACTGGGACAACACGACTTCAGCGCGGGCGAAGGGCTCTACACGCACATGAAAGCCCTTCGCCCCGATGAAGACCGCCTGACGGCCATTCACTCCGTTTACGTTGACCAGTGGGACTGGGAACGTGTTATGGGTGATGGTGAACGCCACCTGGGTACGCTGAAATCTACCGTAGAAGCGATCTACGCGGGGATCAAAGCGACCGAAGCGGCGGTGAGTGAAGAGTTCGGTCTGGCACCGTTCCTGCCAGACGCGATCCATTTTGTTCATAGTCAGGATCTGCTGAGCCGTTTCCCGGATCTCGATGCCAAAGGCCGTGAGCGCGCAATCGCTAAAGAGCTGGGCGCCGTCTTCCTGATCGGTATCGGTGGCAAGCTGTCTGACGGTCAACGCCACGACGTCCGTGCCCCAGACTATGATGACTGGAGTACCCGCGATGAGCGTGAACTGGCTGGTCTGAACGGCGATATTTTAGTGTGGAACCCGATTCTGGAAGATGCGTTCGAGCTTTCTTCAATGGGCATTCGGGTGGACGCCGACGCGCTGAAGCGCCAGCTGGCGACAACGGGGGATGAAGATCGCCTGAAGCTCGAATGGCACCAGGCCCTGCTGCGCGGCGAAATGCCGCAAACTATCGGTGGCGGTATCGGCCAGTCGCGTCTGACAATGTTGTTGCTGCAACTTTCCCATATCGGACAAGTACAATGTGGCGTGTGGCCGCAGCAGGTTCGTGAAAGCGTCGGTTCCTTGCTGTAATCCTAACGCCGCCAACGTCTGACCAGGCGGCTACGCAACCCGGTATCAAAGCGCCAGATATGATCGAAGATGCGCATGATGCCGGGTTTTCCATGTTGCGACATGGCGACAGCGTGAAAACGATGCTGTTGATCCCGCTGTAACGATTTCACCTTCGCGACCACATCATCCGGCAGCCGCTGGGCAATAAAATCGGAAATCACCACCGCATCCGCGTCATACCAGTCTCCGCCCTGCATGCGTTCTGCGATGGCGCGAAAACAGCTGGCGATGTCGGTGCCGCCACGAAAACGCTGGCTCAAAAAGCGGATCGCCTGCTCAATACCTTGCTCTCCTGTCAGCTCGTATCCCACCACTTCACTGGAAAACAACATAATAAAGCAGCGGCGCCGATCGGCGAGGGCCACGCGCATCAGCGCCAGGCAAAAGGCTTTGGCGCACTGTTCGTTAAAGCCACCCATCGACCCGGAAGTATCGACGCAGACGATAAATGGCCCACGCGGCTGCTCGTCAAAATCCTGATGAACGACCGGGCGCTGACTGATTTTCTCGCGCCAGGACTCACCGTGCAGGCGATAGGTCAGGAGCTGTTTCTCCACCAGCCTACGGTAGAATTCATATTCCAGCTCGGTGATGCCCAGCGTCGCCAGCTCCGTCGGCAGAAGGCGCAGGATATCATCGCTCTGCTGCAGGCCGTCGACCTGTTCCGGCACCGTCGCCGGTTCGCGCACCAGGGTGCGGAAGGTCTCCATCGGCGCATCTTTCTTCGGCACTGACTTTGCTTCCCGCGAACGGCCAAGTTGTTCAGCGATCTGCATCAGCTCGGGTTGTTGTGCCAGAAAATCGCCATATTTAACGATCAGCTGATAGTCGCCGCGCCGGATCTGCCCGGCGCTCATATCCCAAAGACGCCCGGCTGAGTTTTCGTTTTCCACCAGCACCTGCTCCAGCTGGCCGCTTAGGGTCATCCGCTCCTGAACTTCACTGAGCAACTGCTCGCGTTCTTCTTCCAGAAGCTGCTGATTGAGCGAAGTAGTCTGTACCACCAGGCTCAGTCGCCATCGCTGTAAAAAGAGTGTATGCAGCGCGGGTGTAAAGCTGGCGTTGTCCGTGACCAACTGATGAGCCTGGGCTGCATAAGGAGAATGCACTTTATCGAGTAGTGTCAGGATCTGCGGGAGCTGGATGATGAATTGTGCGGTCGAGAGCCGTTGGCTTTGCTGATAACACACCACTTCTTCAGTCAGTTCCGGCGGGACTTCGGTCTCTTTTAGCCGGCGGCGAAGATTATCCCGCCAGCGCGGAAGATCGTCAGTGACAGCCTTTTTTATACGGGGAAACTTTTCAAAGAATGCTGCCAGCTGAGGCGAGGCGAGCAAGGTGAGCAGGATCTCCTCGATCATCCCCTCCTCTCCGACTGCCAGCATCACATTGAGCGTATCCAGAGTTAGCATTGACGCGCCTGTTTGATCTGCGCGCTGACATCCTGCAGGCTGGCTTCGATACGACCTAACCAGTCGCTATGAATAAAGAGACATTTTTGTTGTTCGCTGAAGCGCGTGTGCTGCTGGTGCCATTCAGTATCGAGTGCTTCGAGCTGCTGTTTTATCTCTTCCGGAACATTCTCCGAGGCATTCCCAGGCAACGCGAGACGAGAGCCTTGTAAACTCACATCGCGGATTACCAGATGCAAGCTGGTATCCACTTCCAGATTCAGTACCTGGGCAAAGCCAATACCGTTTAGCTTTCCGCGGATTTCGCCGTTTTTGTCCAGCCACTGTGACAGCGCGTCGCGCTCAATGGTGATGTGCACCACCTGCATATCGTGGAGTTTTAACGGTTGCTGGAGCAAGAGTGTCAGCGAGGTTTCCGTCAGTTCGGTGGGTAACTCGTAGTGAGGTTTACGCGAAAACATCCCGCCGAGGCGGCTGACCTTCAGCGCCGTTTTATCACTTTGCTGCTGCTGAAGCTGAATGCGTCGCTGAGTAATAGCGTCCAACTGGGTGAGCATCGCCTGCTGCCCCCACGCGTGCCCGGTCATCAAAACGTCCAGCTGTTGCTGCATCAAATGCATACCTTCGCCGTCGTGCCACAGACAATCTTTTAACAGGATAAGATCGATAGGGGCGACAGCATCCCGTCCACTGAATAATGCGCTGGCCTGCAACAGACGAATGGCTTTTTTCCAGCGACGATCCGAGACATAAGGCGCAGCAGGTAATACATCCAGCTGCTGGCGCAGCATGAAGATGAGCTCAAAAACGGCGTCGGGAAGTTTCACCTTACCGATATCCTGCTGCCACTGTTGATACTCTTCGTCTGTCACCTGTAGCGACGGCGCAACCGGATTTTCATTCTCATCCTGCTGGCTTATCAATAAAGAGCGGAAGTTCGACTTGTCCTGCACTTTATCCAGCCACAGGCGAATTAGCATTCGGTCATACAGCGCTTCGAGGCTGCTGTCGGCTTCAGGAAGTTCGTTGGATGCGGCCACCAGCAGACGCATCGGGATTTTTTCCTCGAACGCGCCGTTACGAAAACGGCGTTCGTTGATAGCGGTAAGCAGGGTGTTCAGTATCGCCGGGCCAGCTTTCCAAATCTCATCCAGAAAAACGATTTCAGCTTCGGGTAGATAGCCCGCCGTTAAGCGCTGATAACGCCCCTCATCTTTCAGGGCCTGAATCGAGAGCGGGCCAAACACCTCTTCCGGGGTGGAAAAACGGGTCATCAGATATTCAAAGGCGCGCGCGTTCTGGAAAGCAAATTTAAGTCGGCGAGCAATCAGGCTTTTAGCAATGCCGGGCGGACCGAGCAGGAACACACTTTCACCGCTGAGCGCTGCCAACAAACAGAGCCTAATCGCGTGGCTGCGTTCGAAAAGGCCTTTCTCCAGCGCACCGCTGAGGCGGGAAATTCTTTCTGCTAATAAATGTGAGTGAGCCATAATTGTGTTGCATCCTTTCGGCGTCGTCGCAGCTAATTGATGCGAGTATAGACGTTTCAGCATGGGCTGGTAATAGACTGAAGTGCGGCACTATTTTCTTTGCGCTACATTAATGTGGTTGCATTTAGGGGTACGATCTTGCGATTAATCGTGCATACTGTGCGCCTTTTTGTGGGCCAAGGGACTAAGCACACATTTGTTATACAACGAAAAGACTAGTCTATGAGCACTGATAATAAGCAATCATTACGCGCTATAACGCTTGCGGCCATTGGGGTTGTGTACGGTGATATCGGTACCAGCCCGCTCTATACGCTTCGCGAATGTCTATCCGGTCAGTTTGGTTTTGGTGTTGAACGTGACGCCGTTTTTGGCTTTTTGTCACTTATATTTTGGCT
This sequence comes from Lelliottia jeotgali, assembly GCF_016771845.1. Lineage (NCBI taxonomy): Bacteria > Pseudomonadati > Pseudomonadota > Gammaproteobacteria > Enterobacterales > Enterobacteriaceae > Lelliottia > Lelliottia jeotgali. The sequence goes on from NZ_JAENMQ010000014.1 coordinate 109,093, forward strand.
GCTGATCCTGGTCGTCTCGGTTAAATATCTCTCTTTCGTCATGCGTGCAGATAACGCCGGTGAAGGTGGGATCCTGACGCTCATGTCCCTTGCCGGGCGCAATACCTCGGCAAAAATGACCTCGTTCCTGGTGATTATCGGCCTGATTGGCGGCAGCTTCTTCTATGGAGAAGTGGTTATCACCCCGGCGATTTCGGTCCTCTCAGCGATAGAGGGGCTGGAGATTATCGCGCCGCAGCTGGATACCTGGGTGGTGCCGCTCGCCATTATTGTGCTGACATTGCTGTTCGCGATTCAGAAGCACGGTACGGGGCTGGTGGGTAAGCTGTTTGCGCCGATTATGCTGGCCTGGTTCCTGATCCTGGCGGCGCTCGGGCTGCGCGGTATTCTTTCCAACCCGGAAGTGCTGCAGGCGCTGAACCCAATGTGGGCGGTCCACTTCTTCCTCGAATACAAAACCGTGTCGTTTGTCGCGCTTGGTGCTGTCGTGCTGTCGATTACCGGTGTGGAAGCGCTGTACGCAGATATGGGCCACTTCGGTAAGCTGCCGATTCGTCTGGCCTGGTTCTCCGTGGTGCTGCCGTCTCTGGCACTGAACTACTTTGGCCAGGGCGCGCTGCTGCTCAAACATCCTGAAGCGATCAAGAACCCGTTCTTCCTGCTGGCCCCTGACTGGGCGCTGGTCCCGATGCTGATCCTCGCAACCCTGGCGACGGTGATTGCCTCACAGGCGGTAATTTCCGGCGTCTTCTCCCTGACGCGCCAGGCGGTTCGTCTGGGCTATCTGTCGCCGATGCGTATTATTCACACCTCGGAGATGGAATCCGGGCAGATCTACATTCCGTTCATTAACTGGCTGCTCTACTTTGCCGTGGTGATCGTGATTGTCAGCTTCGAGCACTCCAGCAACCTGGCGGCGGCGTACGGTATCGCCGTGACGGGCACGATGGTGCTGACCTCGATTCTCTCCACGACGGTGGCGTACCGGAACTGGCACTGGAACAAGTTCCTGGTGGCGCTGATTCTGGTCGGTTTCCTGTGTATCGATGTGCCGCTGTTCTCCGCAAACCTCGACAAAATCGTCTCCGGTGGCTGGCTGCCGCTGACCCTGGGTCTGGTGATGTTCCTGGTGATGACCACCTGGAAGAGCGAGCGCTTCCGCTTGCTGCGCCGTATGCATGAGCACGGTAACTCTCTTGAAGCGATGATCGCCTCGCTGGAAAAATCCCCGCCGGTACGCGTGCCGGGCACCGCGGTGTATATGTCGCGTGCGTTGAACGTTATCCCGTTTGCGTTGATGCACAACCTCAAGCACAACAAAGTGCTGCACGAGCGCGTGATTCTGCTGACGCTGCGCACCGAAGATGCGCCTTATGTGCATAACGTTCGCCGCGTACAGATCGAGCAGCTTTCGCCGACCTTCTGGCGCGTGGTGGCGAGCTACGGCTGGCGCGAAACGCCAAACGTGGAAGAGGTATTCCACCGCTGTGGTCTTGAGGGGCTGAGCTGTCGAATGATGGAAACCTCGTTCTTTATGTCGCACGAGTCACTGATCGTCGGCAAACGTCCGTGGTATCTGCGTCTGCGCGGCAAGCTGTATCTCATTCTGCAACGTAACGCCCTGCGCGCGCCCGACCAGTTCGAAATCCCGCCTAACCGCGTGATTGAGCTAGGGACGCAGGTCGAGATTTAACATCCGCAATACCTTCCAAAAATGCCGGGTGGCGCTACGCTTGCCCGGCCTACTTTACCCGTAGGCCCGCGCAAGCGTAGCGCCGCAGGGCAATTCTGTTGCTCCCCATTTCACTTAGCGAAACGTTTCGACGTTGATCACAATTCTGTTACGTCATGATGGTTTTCTGAACACCGTTGAGATTAAACTTAATTCAGCGAAACGTTTCGCTAGTGGAGCAAGAAAATGAAGAAAGGTACGGTACTCAATTCTGAAATCTCGTCGGTTATTTCCCGTCTTGGGCATACCGATACGCTGGTGGTTTGCGATGCAGGCTTACCGGTTCCGCGCAGCACAACCCGTATTGATATGGCATTAACACAGGGCGTGCCCTCGTTTATGCAGGTACTGAACGTGGTGACGGCGGAGATGCAGGTTGAGACGGCCATTCTCGCGACGGAAATCAAACAACATAATCCGCAGCTCCACGAAACGTTGCTTAGCCACATCGAGCAACTGCAACAACACCAGGGAAACACCATAGAAATTCGTTACACAACGCACGAACAATTCAAACAACAAACCGCAGACAGTCAGGCGGTGATTCGCAGCGGGGAATGCTCCCCGTATGCGAATATCATTCTCTGTGCTGGCGTCACCTTCTGAGGCCATCATGGACGCATTATTGCAACTCAAAGGGATCGATAAATCGTTCCCGGGCGTAAAAGCCCTCTCCGGCGCGGCGTTAAATGTTTACTCCGGGCGCGTCATGGCGCTGGTGGGTGAAAACGGCGCGGGCAAATCCACGATGATGAAAGTGCTGACCGGCATTTACGCCCGTGACGCCGGCACGCTGCTGTGGCTGGGGAAAGAGACCACCTTCACCGGGCCGAAATCCTCTCAGGAAGCCGGGATCGGCATCATCCATCAGGAACTGAACCTTATCCCGCAGCTCACCATTGCGGAAAACATCTTCCTCGGCCGCGAGTTCGTTAACCGCTTCGGCAAAATCGACTGGAAAAAGATGTACGCCGAAGCCGACATTCTGCTGGCGAAGCTGAACCTGCGCTTCAAAAGCGACCGTCTGGTCGGCGACCTGTCTATCGGCGATCAGCAGATGGTTGAAATCGCCAAGGTGCTGAGCTTCGAGTCGAAAGTCATCGTCATGGATGAACCGACCGATGCATTGACTGATACCGAAACCGAATCTTTATTCCGCGTTATTCGTGAGCTAAAAGCCCAGGGGCGCGGGATTGTCTATATCTCCCACCGCATGAAAGAGATCTTCGAAATTTGCGATGACGTGACGGTATTCCGCGACGGCCAGTTTATTGCCGAACGCGAAGTGTCGTCTCTGACCGAAGATTCGCTGATCGAGATGATGGTGGGACGTAAGCTCGAAGAACAATATCCCCGTCTCGACAAAGCACCGGGTGCTGTTCGCCTGAAGGTCGACAACCTGTGTGGGCCGGGCGTGCATGACGTCTCTTTCACTCTACATCAGGGCGAAATTCTGGGCGTAGCGGGGTTGATGGGCGCGGGTCGTACCGAGCTGATGAAAGTGCTGTATGGCGCACTGCCGCGTGCCAGCGGGTACGTCACTCTCGACGGTCATGAAGTGGTCACCCGTTCTCCGCAGGATGGGCTGGCAAACGGCATCGTTTATATCTCCGAAGACCGTAAGCGCGACGGCTTAGTACTCGGGATGTCGGTGAAAGAGAATATGTCCCTGACGGCGCTGCGCTACTTCAGCCGCAGCGGCGGTAGCTTAAAGCACAAAGACGAACAGCAGGCGGTGAGTGATTTTATCCGCCTGTTTAACGTGAAAACCCCATCGATGGAACAGGCGATTGGCCTGCTCTCTGGCGGTAATCAGCAGAAAGTGGCGATTGCCCGCGGCCTGATGACGCGTCCGAAAGTGCTGATCCTCGACGAGCCAACCCGTGGCGTAGACGTCGGCGCAAAGAAAGAGATTTATCAGCTGATTAACCAGTTCAAGGCTGACGGTCTGAGCATCATTCTGGTCTCTTCCGAGATGCCAGAAGTATTAGGCATGAGCGATCGCATTATGGTTATGCATGAAGGGCATCTCGGCGGTGAATTCACTCGCGAGCAGGCCACCCAGGAAGTTCTGATGGCTGCCGCTGTGGGCAAGCTTAATCGCGTGAATCAGGAGTAAGAAGATGACTACCCAGGCTGTTGCTGGTCGCCGCTATTTCACTAAAGCGTGGCTGCTGGAACAAAAATCGCTGATCGCCCTGCTGGTGCTGATCGCGATTGTGTCGACCATGAGCCCGAACTTTTTTACCGTTAATAACCTGTTCAATATTCTTCAGCAGACATCCGTTAACGCCATTATGGCCGTAGGCATGACGCTGGTGATTTTGACGTCGGGAATCGACCTGTCCGTCGGTTCTCTGCTGGCGCTCACCGGCGCGGTGGCGGCCTCGATTGTAGGGATTGAGGTCAACGCGCTGGTGGCGATTGCGGCGGCGCTGGCGTTAGGTGCGGCTGTCGGTGCGGTCACCGGAATGATTGTGGCAAAAGGCCGCGTGCAGGCGTTCATCGCCACGCTGGTGATGATGCTGCTGCTGCGCGGTGTGACGATGGTCTACACCAACGGCAGCCCCGTCAATACCGGCTTTACCGACAACGCCGATCTGTTTGGCTGGTTTGGTATCGGTCGTCCGCTGGGTATTCCTACGCCGGTGTGGATTATGGGCATCGTCTTCCTGGCGGCGTGGTACATGCTGCACCACACCCGTCTGGGCCGTTATATCTATGCCCTGGGCGGTAACGAAGCGGCGACGCGTCTTTCCGGCATCAGCGTCAATAAAGTCAAAATTATCGTCTATTCCCTGTGCGGCCTGTTGGCGTCGCTGGCGGGCATCATCGAAGTGGCGCGTCTCTCTTCTGCGCAGCCGACGGCGGGTACGGGATATGAGCTGGATGCGATTGCCGCGGTGGTGTTGGGCGGTACCAGCCTGGCGGGCGGCAAAGGTCGCATTGTTGGGACATTGATCGGCGCACTTATCCTTGGCTTCCTGAATAATGGTTTGAATTTATTAGGTGTTTCTTCCTATTACCAGATGATCGTTAAAGCAGTGGTGATTTTGCTGGCGGTTCTGGTAGACAACAAAAAACAGTAACTGACGACACTACAGGACATCTTGAATATGAACATGAAAAAACTGGCTACCCTGGTTTCTGCTGTGGCGCTGAGCGCTACCGTGAGTGCGAACGCAATGGCGAAAGACACCATCGCGCTGGTCATCTCTACGCTGAACAACCCGTTCTTCGTCTCACTGAAGGATGGCGCGCAGAAAGAAGCTGACAAACTGGGCTATAACCTGGTGGTTCTGGACTCCCAGAACAACCCGGCGAAAGAGCTGGCCAACGTTCAGGACTTAACCGTTCGTGGCACCAAAATCCTGCTGATCAACCCAACTGATTCTGACGCGGTAGGTAACGCCGTGAAGATGGCAAACCAGGCGAAAATCCCGGTGATTACCCTGGACCGCGTGGCAACCAAAGGCGAAGTGGTCAGCCACATCGCATCTGATAACGTGCTGGGCGGCAAAATCGCCGGTGACTACATCGCCAAGAAAGCCGGTGAAGGCGCCAAAGTTATCGAACTGCAAGGTATCGCAGGGACCTCCGCAGCGCGTGAGCGTGGCGAAGGTTTCCAGCAGGCTGTTGCCGCGCACAAATTTAACGTCTTGGCCAGCCAGCCTGCTGACTTCGACCGTACTAAAGGCCTGAACGTCATGCAGAACCTGCTGACCGCGCATCCTGAAGTACAGGCCGTATTCGCGCAGAACGACGAAATGGCACTGGGCGCGCTGCGTGCTCTGCAAACTGCCGGTAAATCTGATGTGATGGTCGTTGGTTTTGACGGTACGCCAGACGGTGAGAAAGCGGTAAACGATGGCAAACTGGCGGCGACTATCGCTCAGTTGCCAGAGCAGATTGGCGCGACGGGCGTTCAGACTGCGGATAAAGTGCTGAAGGGCGAGAAAGTCCAGGCTAAATATCCGGTTGACCTGAAGCTGGTCGTCAAGCAGTAATAGGCGATTCAGGCCGTCATTGATGGTCTGAGGGACTATAAATAAAGAAAAGTGTGGCATACGCCACCGGGTCAAACCGGTGGCTTCTTTACTGGACACCTCAAACATGAAAACCGCAGTCAATCTCGTCGTCCTTGGCAGTATCAATGCCGATCACATTCTTAACCTTGACTCTTTCCCGACGCCTGGCGAAACCGTCACTGGCAATCAGTATCAGGTGGCTTTCGGCGGCAAAGGCGCAAACCAGGCGGTAGCAGCCGGGCGCAGCGGGGCGAACATCGCGTTTATTGCCTGTACGGGTGATGACGACACCGGCGAGCGCGTGCGTAAACAGCTGGAAAGCGACAATATCAATATTGCGCCGGTCAGCGTTGTGGCAGGTGAATCAACCGGCGTGGCGCTGATTTTCGTCAACGCACAAGGTGAGAATGTTATCGGTATTCATGCGGGAGCTAATGCGGCGCTGAATATTGAGCGTGTAGAAGAACAGCGTGGGCTGATTGCCAGCGCAGAAGCGCTGCTAATGCAGCTCGAGTCGCCGGTGGAAAGCGTGCTGGAGGCCGCGAAAATTGCACATGAAAATCATACCACTGTCGTACTTAACCCTGCTCCAGCGCGTCTATTATCAGACGAGTTGCTGGCGCTGGTGGACATCATCACCCCGAACGAAACGGAAGCTGAAAAGCTGACGGGCATTCGCGTGGAAAATGATGACGACGCGGCGCGTGCCGCTCAGGCACTGCACGACAAAGGTATCGGCACGGTCATCATTACGCTGGGCAGTCGCGGCGTATGGGCCAGCGTTAACGGTGAAGGCCGCCGCGTTCCCGGCTTTAAGGTCAAAGCGATTGATACCATTGCAGCGGGAGACACCTTTAACGGTGCGCTGGTTACGGCTCTGCTGGAAGGCAGTACGCTGGACAACGCCATTCGCTTTGCTCACGCTGCCGCTGCGATTGCGGTGACGCGTAAAGGGGCACAGCCTTCGGTTCCGTGGCGCAAAGAGATTGATGAATTTTTGAGTCAGCAGAGGTAACGTTTGGCCACAATGAAAGATGTCGCCCGTATGGCGGGCGTTTCTACCTCGACGGTTTCCCACGTCATTAATAACGATCGCTTTGTCAGCGAGGCCATTCGGGAAAAAGTCGAAGCTGCCGTCAAAGACCTCAACTATGCTCCTTCGGCGCTCGCGCGCAGTCTCAAACTTAATCAGACCCACACCATCGGTATGCTGATCACCGCCAGTACCAATCCTTTTTATTCAGAGCTGGTGCGCGGCGTTGAACGCAGCTGTTTTGAACGCGGTTACAGCCTGGTGTTATGTAACACCGAAGGTGACGAACAGCGCATGAACCGTAATCTGGAAACCCTGATGCAAAAGCGCGTCGACGGATTGCTGCTGCTGTGTACCGAAACGCACCAGCCCTCAAAAGAGATCATGCAGCGCTATCCTTCGGTTCCGACGGTGATGATGGACTGGGCACCCTTCGACGGGACCAGCGATCTGATTCAGGATAACTCGCTGCTGGGCGGCGATATGGCGACGCAACATCTGATCGATAAAGGCTACACCCGCATCGCCTGCATTACCGGGCCACTGGATAAAACCCCGGCGCGTTTGCGTCTTGAAGGGTATCTTGCGGCCATGGATCGCGCGGGCCTGCCGATTCCGGACGGGTATCGCATTACCGGTGATTTTGAATTTAACGGCGGTTTTGAAGCGATGCAAAAACTGCTGTCGCAGGACGTGCGACCGCAGGCGGTATTTATCGGCAACGATGCGATGGCTTTTGGCGCGTATCAGGCGCTGTATCAGGCGGGATTACGCGTTCCTCAGGATATGGCGGTGATTGGTTACGATGATATCGAATTGGCTCAGTATATGACGCCGCCGCTGACCACAATTCATCAGCCGAAAGACGAGCTGGGCGAGCTGGCGATCGATGTATTGATTCATCGGATGGCGCAGCCCGCACTTTCGCAGCAGCGGTTGCAGCTTACTCCTGTTCTGATGGAACGCGGTTCTGTTTCGCAGGGTGGCGATCTTTAATCAGATTACGACCGTCTTTCGGCTTCAGCAGCATAAATACCAGCGCCGAGACTACCGTTAGCGCGCCCATCGTAATAAAGGTGTAGTGGAACTGCTCCACCGTGTTCGTCCCTTCCATACCTTCATAGACGCGCAGCACCGCTGCGCTCACCGCGACCCCAAGACTTATCGACAGCTGTTGCGTTACGGCCAGCACGCTGTTGCCGCCGCTGGCGTTTTCGTCCGTCAAATCCGCAAGGCTGATGGTGTTCATCGAGGTGAACTGGATCGACATCGCCATCCCTAAGATAAAGAGCGGGAGCAGCAGCATCCACGCCGGGAAGGCGGCGGACTGAAGCGAGAACTGCGCAATCATCAGCCCGATAAACACCGTGACGCCCACCAGTGTTTTACGATAACCCAGTCTGCGCAGGATCTGCGTCACCATCGATTTCGCCAGAATGGACCCGACGGCGGTCGGCGCCATCATGCATCCGGCAATGAGCGCCGGATAACCAAACCCGACCTGCAGCATCAATGGCATCAAAAACGGCACGCAGCCGGTGCCCAGGCGCGAAGCGATATTTCCGGCAATGCCCACCGAGAAGGTTCGGGTTTTGAACAACAGCAATGAAATGAGGGGCGTCGGGTGTCGGCGCGCGTGACGTATATAAAGAAGGAAAAGCAAGATACCGCTCAGGATGATGGAAAGCGCGATCCAGGTGGCCACGATTTTTTCGCCAAATAACTCCATGCCTGTAGAGAACAGCACCAGGCTCAGGCCGAACAGGAAAAAACCGCCCATATCAAAGCTGCGCTTCGGCGTGGTGAAGTTCGGCATGTATTTGCGGGCGTAGCAAAGACCGGCCACGCCAATCGGAATGTTAATCAGGAATATCCAGTGCCAGCTCGCCCAGGTCACCAGTACGCCGCCGAGAACCGGGCCGAGGATCGGGCCAACCAGGCCGGGCATGGTGACAAAGTTCAGTACCGGAAGCAGTTCGCTGCGCGGGTAGGCGCGTAATAACGCCAGGCGTGCGACCGGCATCATCATCGCTCCACCGATGCCCTGCAGGATGCGGAACACAACCAGCTCGGATAAAGAGGTCGAAAGCGCACAGGCCAGCGAGCCGAGGGTAAAGAGCGTGACGGCGAGCATAAAGATCCGGCGCGTGCCGAATCGGTCCGCCAGCCAGCCGCTCACCGGGATCAGCATCGCGACGGTCAGCGTATAGCTGATGATGGCGGATTGCATCGCCAGTGGAGAACGGTTGAGACTTTCAGCAATGGCCGGGAGGGCCGTGTTAAGAATGGTGGCATCCAGCGCCTGCATAAAGAAAGCCATTGCCGCAATCCATGGCAATCCCGCCATGCTGCGTGCTTTTTTCTCAGTCATTGATTGTCCGGTTGTTGGTGTGGCGTCGCTAATAAAACCTGGCAGGCGAGTAAAGCGCGTTGGCCGTCGCTATCCTGAATGGCATCAACAATGGCCTGGTGCTGATCCAGCTTCACCACGTCATTCTGAGTAATAGAAGCAAAGTAAGTGTGGTACACCGAGTGGAACAGGGAGGCAAAGGAGGTCAGGAAGGGGTTTCCACTCATCGCGTAGATCTGCTCATGCCAGGCCATATCCACTTCAATCCAGCGCTGGCGGTTGAAATGCTGCTTCAGGAAGGTCATTTCGTCCATCAGCGTATTGAGCTGAGCTTTCTGTTCAGCACTGCCTTGCAGGGCGGCAAGTAAACAGGCCTGCGGTTCCAGGCTGCTGCGCATAATAAGGAAGTGCTCAACGACCTGATGGAAATTCTCTTCAGTCATCCACCAGGAGAGTAGCTCCTGATCGAGGAAGTTCCAGTTGCTCTGGGGCATCACGCGTGTCCCGATACGTGGGCGCGGGAGCACCATGCCTTTCGCGGTTAACGTCTTCACCGCTTCGCGAACGGCAGTGCGGCTCACACCAAACTGCTCTCCCAGTTCCATTTCACCTGGTAGAATGCTTCCTGGCGTATATTTTCCGGCCAGAATGCGTTGAGCCAGTTTCTCTGCCAGCACATAAGAGAGGTTTTTTTGGGCTGCCAGCTGTTGCGCGCTTAAGGGCATCGCTCTTATTCCTTAATGGTTCATGCTATTAAGTATGCCATCTGGCGTGTGATTGTGGCTGCAATAACAGCAAATAGAACAATTTATGGCTTGTCATAAGGCGTTTTGGTGAAAAAAAACGCGGTTAGAAAATTTTATTAAGATTCCTCTTGTCACCTCAGAATAACTCCCTATAATGCGCCTCCACTGACACGGAACAACGGCACACAAGCCGCCGGGACAGAAGGGGTTCAGCGATGAACGCCGACAGAGAAAAGCGAAATTAAACGCTTGACTCTGAAT
>NZ_JAENMQ010000015.1:0-114621 GCF_016771845.1 Lelliottia jeotgali
TGTCATATTCAACGTGGGAAGTGTTGATGGTGATACCACGAGCTTTTTCTTCTGGTGCGTTATCGATCTGGTCGAATGCACGAGCAGAACCACCGTAGGTTTTAGCCAGAACGGTAGTGATTGCAGCAGTCAGGGTAGTTTTACCGTGGTCAACGTGGCCGATAGTACCAACGTTGACGTGCGGTTTTGTACGTTCAAATTTTTCTTTAGACACGGCTATATTCCTTACTATAGTGCCCCCTCACCGAGGGGACACGGGATTTTGGTTTTTAAACCCGGGCTTATTTGCCGCGGGCTTCGATTACGGCCTGAGCAACGTTGTTAGGCGCATCATCATACTTCAGGAATTCCATGGAGTAAGACGCACGACCTTTGGTCAGAGAACGCAGCTGAGTTGCGTATCCGAACATTTCAGACAACGGAACTTCAGCATGAATCTGAACGCCAGTAGCGTTAGATTCCTGACCTTTCAGCTGACCACGACGACGGCTAAGGTCACCGATGACATCACCAGTGTTCTCTTCCGGAGTCTCAACTTCAACCTTCATGATAGGCTCAAGCAGAACTGGTTTCGCTTTCTTAAAGCCATCTTTGAAGGCAATAGAAGCGGCCAGTTTAAACGCCAGTTCAGAGGAGTCAACGTCATGGTAAGAACCGAAGTGCAGACGCACACCCAGATCTACTACCGGATAACCAGCCAGTGGACCAGACTTCAGCTGCTCCTGGATGCCTTTATCAACGGCAGGGATGTATTCGCCAGGAATTACACCACCTTTGATGTCGTTGATGAACTCGTAACCTTTCGGATTTGAGCCCGGCTCCAGTGGGTACATGTCGATAACAACATGACCGTACTGACCACGACCACCAGACTGCTTAGCGTGTTTACCTTCAACATCGGTAACTTTCGCACGAATCGCTTCGCGGTAAGCAACCTGAGGTTTACCCACGTTAGCTTCAACGTTGAATTCACGCTTCATACGGTCAACGATGATGTCGAGGTGCAGTTCACCCATACCAGCGATGATGGTCTGGTTAGATTCTTCATCAGTCCATACGCGGAATGATGGGTCTTCTTTAGCCAGACGGCCCAGAGCCAGACCCATTTTTTCCTGGTCAGCTTTGGTTTTCGGTTCAACGGCGATAGAGATTACCGGCTCTGGGAACTCCATACGCTCCAGAATGATCGGGTGATCTGGGTTACACAGGGTGTCACCAGTAGTCACGTCTTTCAGACCGATAGCTGCAGCGATGTCGCCCGCACGAACTTCTTTGATCTCTTCACGTTTGTTCGCGTGCATCTGTACGATACGACCGAAACGCTCACGTGCCGCTTTCACGGAGTTCAGGATGGTGTCACCGGAGTTAACCACGCCAGAGTACACGCGGAAGAACGTCAGGTTACCCACGAACGGGTCGGTAGCAATTTTGAACGCCAGTGCAGCAAACGGCTCTTCATCACTTGCGTGACGTTCAGCCGGAGTGTCTTTACCGTCGTCCAGGATACCGTTGATCGCAGGAACATCTACTGGAGATGGCAGGTAATCAATTACCGCATCCAGCATTGCCTGAACACCTTTGTTCTTGAACGCAGAACCACAGGTTACCAGGATGATTTCGTTGTTCAGAACGCGCTGACGCAGAGCTTTCTTGATCTCTTCTTCAGTCAGTTCTTCACCACCCAGGTATTTCTCCATCAGCTCTTCTGAAGCTTCTGCAGCGGACTCGATCAGGTTCTGGTGCCATTCTTCGGCCAGTTCCTGCATGTCTGCTGGGATATCTTCATAAACGAAGGTGACGCCTGCATCTTCTTCGTTCCAGTTGATGGCTTTCATTTTCACCAGGTCAACAACACCGGTGAAACCTTCTTCAGCACCAATTGCCAGCTGCAGCGGAACCGGAGTCGCGCCCAGACGGGTTTTGATCTGACCAACAACTTTCAGGAAGTTAGCACCCATACGGTCCATTTTGTTAACGAACGCGATGCGTGGAACTTTGTATTTATTAGCCTGACGCCATACGGTTTCAGACTGTGGCTGAACACCACCAACTGCGCAGTAAACCATTACTGCACCATCAAGAACACGCATGGAACGTTCAACTTCGATAGTGAAGTCAACGTGGCCCGGGGTGTCGATGATGTTTACGCGATGCGGTTCATACTGCTTAGCCATACCTGACCAGAATGCAGTAGTCGCTGCGGAGGTGATAGTAATACCACGCTCCTGCTCCTGTTCCATCCAGTCCATGGTAGCTGCGCCGTCATGAACTTCACCGATTTTATGGTTTACACCGGTGTAGAACAGAATACGTTCGGTAGTAGTGGTTTTACCGGCGTCGATGTGCGCACTGATACCGATGTTACGGTAGCGTGCGATGGGTGTTGTACGAGCCATTTGATTCCTCGTTTGATTCTTTGGCGTTCAGTTAAGTAACCCAGAGCGGGCGGCTTCTCTGAAGCGCCCGCCTGGTGACTATGACTCCGAAGGGATTACCAACGGTAGTGTGCGAACGCCTTGTTGGCTTCTGCCATACGGTGAACGTCTTCACGTTTCTTAACTGCAGTACCTTTGTTGTCTGCAGCATCAGAAAGTTCGTTCGCCAGACGCAGAGCCATGGATTTATCACCGCGTTTACGAGCAGCTTCAACGATCCAACGCATTGCCAGAGCATTACGACGAACCGGACGAACTTCAACTGGAACCTGATAAGTAGAACCACCAACGCGGCGGGACTTAACTTCTACAGTTGGGCGAACGTTGTCGAGAGCGACTTCGAAAGCTTCCAGTTCATTTTTACCAGAACGCTGAGCCAGGGTCTCCAGCGCGCTGTATACGATTGCTTCTGCAGTAGATTTTTTACCATCTACCATCAGGATATTTACAAATTTTGCCAGCAGTTCTGATCCGAACTTAGGATCTGGAAGGATTTTACGCTGACCAATGACGCGACGACGTGGCATGGGAATACTCCGTTGTTAATTCAGGATTGTCCAAAACTCAAAGAGTTTAGTTTGACATTAAGATAAATCAGTTTGGCCTTACTTAACGGAGAACCATTAAGCCTTAGGACGCTTCACGCCATACTTGGAGCGAGCTTGCTTACGGTCTTTAACACCGGAGCAGTCGAGCGCACCACGAACGGTGTGATAACGAACACCCGGAAGGTCTTTTACACGACCGCCACGGATCAGGATCACGGAGTGTTCCTGCAGGTTGTGACCTTCACCACCGATGTAGGAAGTCACTTCAAAACCGTTGGTCAAACGCACACGGCATACTTTACGCAGTGCGGAGTTTGGTTTCTTAGGAGTGGTGGTATATACACGGGTACATACACCACGTTTCTGCGGGCAGGCTTCCAGCGCAGGCACGTTGCTTTTTGCAACTTTGCGAGCGCGTGGTTTGCGTACCAGCTGGTTAACTGTTGCCATTAAATAGCTCCTGGTTTTAGCTTTTGCTTCGTAAACACGTAATAAATCGACCTCATACAATATGAGGACGCGAAATTTTAGGGCCACGCTGAAAAGGTGTCAAGAAATATACAGCGATCTCGCCTCACCAACTCATTTGAGTTGTGTGTTTCACCGTGAGATTGACGAAATCAGTATAGCTAACCGCGTCGATTTTGGCTGAAATTTGACCAATAAGACCGCGCGCATCAATGTCTTCCTTTAGCGCAGAGACTGTAATGGGGGCATTGTTGAGAATTTCAACAAAGCGGCTGCCTTCAATTGCGGCCAGAACACCGTCCTGAATCAGCAACAAATCGTCGCCTTCACCCAGCATTCTCAGCAACCCTTCGATATCGCATTGCCACGGGGAGTGGCGCAAGGTATGGAGCATGTCGGCCTCAGAAAGTCAGAACAGTATGATAATGGGAGAGTTGTTCGCGTAAATCTTCTGGCGCAATAATCGTAGCATCCAGGACCATCGCTGTATTTTCATCCAGTCCGCGCGCTTTTAAAGAGGCCGCACAGACCCAAAATGTCTCGATGTCATAAAGCGGAAGAACTTTAAAGGTCGCGATATAATCTCGTGCGAGGATCTTTTGCGGCTGCTGCCCGGCTAAAAGCTGGAACACACCATCACCGATAAAGAACACGCCGATATCCTCCGTCAGAGCAGACGTCGCCAGAAGCGCATCAAGCCCTTCTCTGCCGGCTGCGCTGCCGTGTGGAGCAGAAGTAAAGACAAAAGCAATGCGGTTCATCAGAATTGTACCATCCGGTCGCAGGTCAACGCTGCTTGCGCCAGCGCGCCTAATCCGCTGAGAGAAAATCCAGGCTGAAGATTCGCCCCCGCAAGGCCCAGGCGCTCGGCTTCCGCTTTATCCGTCACGCCGCGACGCAAGGCCGCCGCTACGCAGATGTGCAGCTCGACGCCCTGCTGCTCATTGAGTTTCTGCCAGCCGCGAACCAGATCAAATTCATCCGACGCAGGCGAGGTCAATTGATTGGCGTTGTAGACCCCTTCGCGATAGAAAAACACACTGCTCAGTTGATGCCCGGCAGCCAACAACGCCTCAGCAAATTGTAAAGCGCTACTGGCCTGCTGGGTACCGTAAGCCGGTCCCGTCACCATGATGGCAAAACGCATTACTTTTCTTGCCCCAGGAAATCACCGCTTTTGAACTGGCGGATGTAGAGATACACCGTGTGCTTGGAAATATTCAGGCGATCGGCTACCTGGTTAATCGCATCTTTAATGTCGAAGATGCCTTTCTCATAGAGGTTCAGCACAATCTGACGGTTCTTGGCATTGTTCGAGACGTTGCGATCGGCATTCACTTCTTCGATGGTGAACTCCAGCGTCTGAGTCACGAGGTCTTCGACAGAAGAAGCAAAGTTTACCGACGAGTTCACTTCCGGCGTTTCAGGCGGAACAAAAGTGCTCATGATTTGAGAGAACGGTACATCGAGATTGATGTTGATACACAGCAGTCCGATTACGCGGTGATCGCGGTTACGGATAGCGATCGTTTCTGATTTCATCAGAACGCCGCTTTTGGCACGAGTGAAATAACATTTGGAGACGCTGCTGTCCGCGCCGGTCATGTCGTGCAGCATACGCAGTGCAAGGTCGGTAATTGGCGATCCAATTTTGCGGCCAGTGTGCTCACCATTAGCAATGCGGATGGCGGAACATTTCAGATCTTGCAGGGAGTGCAATACGATTTCGCAGTGGGAGCCAATGAGCATCGCTAACCCGTCCACCACCGCTTCGTAGGATTTGAGAATATCGAAGTCGGTCTGGTCGAAAGGACGTTGATCCAGCAAATCAAGCTCACTGGTTTCGTTGGTTAAAAGCGACCTGGACATGAAAAAAACACTCCTTTTCAGGAGCCTGTCATTAGGTTGTCAGGGCAGGCTCATATTTACACGGACAACTAAATTAATACAGCGTAGGTAACGCTTTCCAGTGTTAATTATATCTGCCCCACAATAAAAAAACCGCCGCCTTAAAGGCGGCGGTTTTCAGCGTTTTACTTCTTCGCTGCGTCTGCAGCTTTATCATCTGCTGCAGCATCTGGTTTGGCATCTGCCTTCGGTGCTGGTTTGATGTCCAGCAGCTCAACATTGAAGACCAGAGTGGAGTTAGCCGGAATACCCGGAACGCCGGTTTTGCCGTAAGCCAGATCCGGTGGGATCACCAGCTGAATTTTACCGCCTTTCTTGATGTTTTTCAGGCCTTCGGTCCAGCCTGGGATAACACCGTCAAGACGGAAGGAGAGCGGCTCACCACGGGTGTAAGAGTTATCGAACTCTTTACCGTCGATCAGGGTACCTTTGTAGTTAACCACCACGGTATCGCTGTCTTTCGGTGCATCGCCTGTACCGGCTTTTTCTACTTTATACAGCAGACCGGTAGAAGAGGTTTTCACACCCTTCTCTTTAGCAAAAGTATCGCGGTAGGCTTTGCCCTTCGCTTCGTTGTCTTTTGCGTCTTGTTCCATTTTGCCCTGAGCAGCGCCCTTCACGCGAGCTTCGAAAGCCTGCAGAGTCTGTTCGATTTCCTGGTCAGACAGTTTGCTCTTGTTTGCAAACGCATCCTGAACACCGGCGATCAGCTGGTCTTTATCCAGTTTGATGCCCAGTTTCTCTTGCTCTTTGAGAGAGTTTTCCATGTAACGACCCAGAGATGCGCCCAGCGCATAGGCTGATTTCTGGTCGTCATTTTTGAACGCAGCTTTGCTGTCTGCGCTAGCGGCAGGTTTCGCAGCGGTATCAGCAGCGAAAGACAGCGGCGCATTCAGTGCGACGGCCATCGTGGTCGCCAGCAGCGTTACTTTAAACAGTGATTTCATCCATTTCTCCAGGTCCGGGGCCTCTCACCCCGGCAATAAACGTATATGAGAAGCGTACTATAGAACGTTGCAGAAGAAATCTACAGACAGACTCTCCCTAAACTCGCCTCTTTTCAGACTATTTTTGTTTAAATAAGTTTCTTGCATTAAGGCAGGATGCTTTACAGAGGCGTAAACTCGGGTAAAATTCGCCGCCGCCAACGCCTGAGGCGTGCGAAACTACAGAGAGGTCAATCATGCAAGAAACTACGATGGAAGCGCGGCTGGCCGAGCTGGAAAGCCGCCTGGCTTTTCAAGAAGTTACCATAGATGAGCTGAACCAGACCGTGACAGCTCACGAACTGGAAATGGCCAAACTGCGCGATCTTCTGCGTCTGTTAACGGAAAAAGTGAAAGCGAGTCAATCATCACACATCGCTTCGCAGGCCGAAGAGACGCCACCCCCTCATTATTGAGGCGTAAAAAAAGCGGGATTAAATCCCGCTTTTTTATTGGTGTCAGCGATTAGTGGCAGCCGCAACCACCGTTACCGCCACAACCACCTTTGCCGTGCTCATGACCGTGGTCATGATCGTGGCCGTGACCACCGCAGCAACCGTCGTGGTCGTGATCGTGGTCGTGACCGTTCGCACCGTGAACGTGGCCATGAGCCAGTTCTTCAGCGGTCGCTTCACGAATCGCGATAACTTCTACGTTGAATTTCAGATTCTGACCAGCCAGCATGTGGTTACCGTCAACCACGACGTGCTCGTCTTCTACTTCGGTAATTTCTACCGGTACTGGACCCTGGTCGGTTTCCGCCAGGAAGCGCATGCCAACCTGCAGCTCGTCAACGCCCATGAACACGTCTTTAGGAACGCGCTGAACCAGATTATCGTCGTACTGACCGTAAGCGTCGTTCGCGCCTACAGCAACATCAAATTTGTCGCCAACAACATGACCTTCCAGCGCGTTTTCCAGGCCGGAAATCAGGGAACCGTGACCATGCAGGTAGTCCAGCGGCGCACTCACCGGAGACTCATCAACCAACACACCGTCTTCTGTACGTACCTGATAGGCCAGGCTGACCACCAGGTCTTTTGCTACTTTCATGATATCTCCTGAGCGTGGGAAAATTGCTGGCGCAGATTGTAGCGGAAATCTGCACCCGTGTACCCTTTAGCTTAAAAAAACTCAGGGCATATCGCTAGTCTGGATGAAAAATCCCGATCACTTGCTCTTCTTTGCGAACATGCTCGCGAACCTCTTTGTCCGCTTCACGCATCTGATGCCCGCACTTAACACATTCAACAATATCAATATTATTTTCGCGCCACATGGCCAGGGTATCTTGTGCCTGGCAGGACGGACATTTTGCGCCTGCAATAAAACGTTTACGTACTGGCATACTTTTTCCTCTATTCAAATTCATCCCAGCCGTCCAGCTGACGTCGTTCCTTTTGCATTTCCCGCTGGAAGATCTCTTCCAGTTCACGACGCGCTTCCCGCACGCGGGAGATCTGCGCCGTATCGCTGTGGACCGGCATCAGCTCGCGCAGCATGCGCATATCGAGACGGCGGAAATGCAGCTGTGCGCGCTGCGCCTGATGCGGATGCATCCCCAGCGACACCAGCGTTTTGCGACCCAGTTCCAGCGCGCTGGAAAAGGTTTCGCGTGAGAAATTCTTTACACCCGCCTGCAATAGCTCGTGCGCCTCTACACGACCTCTGGCGCGAGCCAGAATATGCAGGTGCGGAAAATGCTGCTGGCACAGTTCCACCAGCTTCATGGTGTCTTCCGGCTCGTTACAGGTGATGACGATAGACTCCGCCGCCTGCGCACCCGCCGAACGTAACAGTTCAAGCTGAGTAGCGTCGCCGTAATAGACTTTGTAACCGTATTTACGCATCAGGTTGACCGCGCTGATATCGCGCTCCAGCACCGTAATGCGCATTTTGTTGGCCATCAATAAACGACCTATCACCTGCCCAAAACGACCAAATCCCACCACAATCACCTGCGGCTTGTCGTCATCCACCCACGGCGTTTCGCCCTCGTCTTCCGGCGGGTTAAAGCGCCGCGACAAGGATTTATCAATCAGCTTCATCAGTAGCGGCGTGGTCATCATTGAGAGCGTTACCGTCACCAGCAACAGCGCCATCTGATCGTCCTGAAATAAACGCTGCGACGATGCAGTGGAGAAAAGCACAAAGGCGAACTCTCCGCCCTGGCTCAGCACGCCCGCAAACTGCATGCGCTCCGAGCTTCTGAGACGGTAAATGCGCGCCAGCACGTATAACACGCCGGTTTTCACCGCCACCAGCACCGCCACACTCAGCACCACCCACAGCAGATGGGTGTATAACACGCCAAGGTTGAGCGCCATCCCCACCGAGATAAAGAACAGCCCTAACAGCAGCCCTTTAAACGGATCGATAGCCGTTTCCAGCTCGTGGCGATATTCACTTTCCGCCAGCAGCACGCCCGCAATAAACGTCCCGAGTGCCATCGACAGCCCTAGCGCATCCATAAACAGCGCGGAACCCAGCACCAGCAGCAAGGTCGCCGCGGTAAACACTTCGCGCACGCCGGACGCCGCAATAAAGCGGAACACCGGGCGCAGCAGATAGCGCCCACCAATCAGCATGCCCGCGAACGCCAGCACTTTCATGCCGACCTTCATCCAGTCAAAGTGATCGTCTCCGGAACCGGCGAGCAGCGGTACCAGCGCTAACGCCGGAATCACCGCTAAATCCTGAAACAGCAAAACCGAAAACCCGAGCTGGCCCGATTCGTTGCGATTCATCCCCTTATCGCGCATCAGCTGCAGCGCCATCGCCGTCGAAGACATCGCAAGCCCTATCCCGCCGATCACCGCCGCCTGCCATTTAAATTGGGTGAGCATCAGCAATCCGCCGAGGATAACCGCGCTGAACAGCACCTGCGCGGCGCCCACGCCGAAAATCGATCGCCGCAGTTGCCAGAGCTTCGCCGGGTTCAGCTCCAGCCCGATGATAAACATCAGGAACACAACGCCTAATTCGGAGAAGTGCAGAATCTCATCGACGTCGCTGATAAACCCCAACCCCCACGGGCCAATCGCAATCCCCGCCAGCAAATAACCCAGCACCGCACCGATACCCAGCCGGGAGGCTACGGGCACCGCGACCACCGCTGCAAAAAGAAACAGCACGCCAGCCAGTAACAGATCGGAACCTTCCATCAGCGGCCTCCTGTCAGAATCGGTGAGGCCAGCCAGTCGCCGTAGGCTTTGGCGTGACTTGCCAGCTCTTGAGAAGGCTGGCGACGCGCCCAATACACCACAATCGGGCTCATCCACTGCATGCGACACATGGCCGCCGTCAACTCAAAAGGGCGCAGAATATCGCTCATGGGATAGCGGTTTAACCCGTCGTGGCGGTAAGCGCTCTCGGGTTCACCGGTAGTGATGACACTCCGCCAGTACTTTCCCGCCAGCTGGTTTCCCCCTGGTCCACTGGAAAAACCGCGGGTCAACACCCGGTCCAGCCACTCTTTCAGCAACGCCGGACAACTGTAGGTATAAAGCGGATGCTGGAACACAATCACGTCATGCTGACGCAACAGCTCCTGCTCGTGCGGGATATCAATAAAAAAATCGGGATAGTGCGCGTACAGGTCGTGCACCGTTACATTGCTGAGCTGTCGAGCCGGTTTGAGCAAAACCCGGTTGGCGACCGAGTCCTCTGATTCCGGATGGGCATACAGCAGCAGCACTTTCGCTGTCTGGGACATCATTCCCCTCCCGGGTCGTCATCATGGCCATTTTCGGCTAACATGGCACGCCTGCGCGTAGCGCGGCACTACATCTAACACCATTATAATGACAACTTAACATAGTCGGAACACACGGCGCTCTATGATTGTTTTCTCCTCGTTACAAATTCGTCGCGGCGTACGCGTCCTGCTGGACAACGCTACAGCCACCATTAACCCTGGACAAAAAGTCGGTCTGGTGGGCAAAAACGGCTGCGGCAAATCCACCCTGCTGTCGCTTCTGAAAAACGAGATGAGCGCCGATGCAGGCAGCTTCACTTTTCCGGGAAACTGGCAGCTGGCCTGGGTTAACCAGGAAACACCGGCGCTGAGCGTTCCGGCTCTCGACTATGTGATTGACGGCGACCGCGAATACCGCAAGCTGGAAGCCGAACTCAACGCCGCCAACGAGCGTAACGACGGCCACGCCATCGCCACGGTTCACGGCAAACTGGATGCTATCGACGCGTGGACCATCCGCTCGCGCGCCTCTAGCCTGCTGCACGGTCTGGGCTTCAGCAACGAACAGTTGGAGCGTCCTGTGAGCGATTTCTCCGGCGGATGGCGTATGCGCCTGAACCTGGCACAAGCCCTGGTGTGTCGCTCTGATTTACTGCTCCTCGATGAACCCACCAACCACCTCGATCTCGACGCGGTGATCTGGCTGGAAAAATGGCTCAAAAGCTATCAGGGCACGCTGATCCTGATCTCCCATGACCGCGACTTCCTCGATCCGGTAGTGGATAAAATCATTCATATCGAACAGGAGTCGATGTTCGAATACACCGGCAACTACAGTTCGTTCGAGCGTCAGCGCGCCACGCGCCTGTCCCAGCAGCAGGCGATGTACGAAAGCCAGCAGCAGCGTGTGGCCCATCTGCAAAGCTTCGTCGATCGCTTTAAGGCCAAAGCCTCGAAAGCGAAACAGGCCCAGAGCCGCATCAAGATGCTCGAACGCATGGAGATGATCGCCCCGGCGCACGTGGACAACCCATTCCACTTCAGCTTCCGCGCGCCGGAGAGCCTGCCGAATCCGCTGCTGAAAATGGAAAAGGTCAGCGCGGGTTACGGCGAGCGCATTATTCTCGACTCCATCAAACTCAACCTGGTGCCAGGTTCACGTATCGGTCTGCTTGGCCGTAACGGCGCGGGTAAATCCACGCTCATCAAACTGCTGGCGGGCGAACTCAACCCGGTAAGCGGCGACATCGGTCTGGCCAAGGGCATCAAGCTGGGCTACTTCGCCCAGCATCAGCTGGAATTTTTACGCGCCGATGAGTCGCCAATCCAGCACATGGCGCGCCTCGCCCCGCAAGAGATGGAGCAGAAGCTGCGCGACTACCTCGGCGGTTTTGGCTTCCAGGGCGATAAAGTCACCGAGAATACCGAACGTTTCTCCGGCGGCGAAAAAGCCCGTCTGGTGCTGGCGCTGATCGTCTGGCAGCGTCCAAACCTGCTGCTGCTTGATGAACCGACCAACCACCTGGATCTCGATATGCGCCAGGCATTGACCGAAGCGCTGATCGAATTTGAAGGCGCGCTGGTTGTCGTCTCGCACGACCGACACCTGATCCGCTCGACTACTGACGATCTGTATCTGGTTCACGATGGCAAAGTTGAACCATTCGACGGCGATCTGGAAGATTATCAGCAGTGGCTGACCGACGTTCAAAAGCAGGAAAACCAGCCTGCCGACGACGCGAAAGACAACGCCAACAGCGCCCAGGCGCGTAAAGATCAGAAGCGCCGCGAAGCAGAACTGCGCACCCAAACGCAGCCGCTGCGTAAAGAGATCACCCGTCTGGAAAAAGAGATGGAGAAACTCCACGCCGCGCTGGCCACGGTGGAAGAGAAACTCGGCGACAGCGGACTGTACGATCAGGCGCGTAAAGCTGAACTGACCGAGTGCCTGCAAGTTCAGGCTAAAACCAAATCCGGCCTCGAAGAGTGCGAAATGGCGTGGCTGGACGCCCAGGAACAGCTGGAAGAGATGCTGCAAAGCGATTAAGAAAACCGGAGGGTTATGACTATCGACATCACGAGCGACATTACATTTCGCAAGCTGAGTATTTTCATGACCTTCATGGAAAAGGGCAACATCGCCCGCACCGCCGAGGCGCTTGGCCTGAGCGGTGTGAGCGTCCATCGTGCCCTGCACACCCTGGAAGAGAACGTTCGCTGCCCGCTGTTCACCCATAAAGGGCGCAATCTGATTGCCCTGCCCTCCGCCTGGACGCTGCTGGAGTATTGTCAGGAAGTGATGCAGGTGATGGAGCGCGGGCTGGAAGAGTCGCGCAAAATCGCCGGAATTGGTCAGGGACGTCTGCGCGTCGGTACGCTCTATTCGTTGACGATGGAAACTGTGCCGCGTCTGATTATGGGGATGAAGCTGCGCCGTCCGGATCTGGAAATGGATCTGACGATGGGCTCTAACGACACTCTGCTCCATCTGCTTGACGAAGGCTCGCTGGACGCGATTCTGATCTCCATTTCCGAAAGCGATATCGACCGCAACACCCTCGAAGTGCTGCCCCTGTTCCACGACGATATTTTCCTCGCTGCTCCTGCCTCCGCCAAACTGAACAGCAGCGGGCTGGCAGATCTGCGCGATTACAAAGATCAGAAGTTCGTCTCGCTGGCAGAAGGGTTTGCGACCTACGCTGGTTTTCAGGACGCGTTCCATATTGCCGGATTTGAGCCGGAAATCGTCACTCGCGTGAATGATATCTTCTCGATGTTAAGTCTGGTGCAGGCGGGGGTGGGCTTTACGCTGATGCCGGGCAGGATGAAAAAGGTGTACGAGAATTCGGTGCAACTGCTGAAGCTGGCACAGCCGTACCAGATGCAGCAGTTGATTGCGATTGTGTTTGCCCGCAACCGCGAGCAAGACCCCAGCCTGCGAGCGTTAGCCGCCGAAGGGCGGATGTATGCGCGCAGTTTGCAGGAGAGTGCCTGATTTTTTGCCGGGTGGCGGCTACGCCTTACCCGGCCTACTTGTTCGGTGCGGTCTTTTTGCCGGGTGGCGGCCGCGCCTTACCCGGCCTACTTGTTCGGTGTGGTCTTTTTGCCGGGTGGCGGCTGCGCCTTACCCGGCCTCGGTTTTGTAGGCCCGATAAGCGCAGCGCCATCGGGCAAAAAGCTACCCGCGCAGCCGCCTCGCCAGATGCACCGCCACGTCCACGCCACTGCGCTCCAGCGAAACCGCTTCACCGTCCCACGATGCCTGTCGCGTCAGACACGTCAACACGCCGCCGGGCGGCATCTCGATTGCCAGTCGTGCTTCGCGTTCGTTGGCGGAAATCACCGCCTCCTGCCAGCGCACCGTGCGTGCCATGTTCATTGCCAAATCATCCGCGATCTTTTCCGGCTGCCACAATACCCGTCCGGTACTGCCGCTGAGATACGCGCAGCGCGGACGCGAAAGCGTCACCTCGCTGAACGCCGCAGCCAGTTTCTGCGCCGGAACTGCGAGCAGTTCACAGTGCGACGGCACGCTCACCGCCAGCCGATGGGCTTTATTCGCCCCCTTCTCCAGCGCGCGTTTTGCCACCTGCGCCATTCCCTCATCGGAACCGGCAATCACAATCTGCGTTTCCGCATTCAGATTGGCGATATAACAGCCCGTGTCGAGGATCAGACTCTCGACCTGCGACAAGGCCAGGCCCATGATCGCCGTCAGGCCATAGCCGTGCGGATACGCCTGTTCCATCAAATCACCGCGCAGTGCCACCAGCCTTAGTGCGTCAGTAAACTCCAGCGCACCGGCGATCACCGCAGCAGGATAAGCACCAATCGACAGACCGCTGACGATATCCGGCGTAACGCCGCGTCGCTCCAGTTCGCGAGCCCACGCAACGCCAGCAATCAGCAGACAAAGCTGCACCGCGCGGGTATGTTGCAGCGCAACGGGGGAATCGAGTAAATCGGCTTCTGCGCCTAAGACTTCGCGCGCTATCGCCAGCTCCGTTCCCGGAAGGTCCTGCAGCATGCTTGCACGCTGCGTTCCCTGTCCCGGAAAGGTAAACAAAATTTTCATCACGCCTCCCTGTTCCACGGATCGGCCACCAGGCGCGGCCCGGTGTGCGTTTTCAGCAGCGCTTTACCGTCGCGAAGCCACTCGTTCAGGGCAAAACCGCCTGCTGGCGTTTCTACCTGCGTGTCCACGCGGCACAGCGCATGGCGAAGCTGTCCCGCCCAGCGTTCTAATTCCTCCGCCGTTAACGGCTGTGGAGCACGGATAAGCAGGTCGAGATCGCTGTCGGCATGTATCACCGGCACGCCCGTGGCCAGCGCGTATCCGGTACTTCCCGTGATACCCCACGTCCACGGCCACGCTTGCTGCGCCAACTGGAACGCCACCTGAACCGGGGGCTGAGTGATAAACGGCGAGCGCAGCAAATCGGTAGCCGCACTCAGGTCCTCTGGCGACACCACGCGCGTCACGCATTCGGGCTTCACCCATCCGGCAGCACGCTGATCGCGTTTCAGACCGCGCACACCGACAGGTATGCGCCCGTTGCCGTCAACATCACGCCGCACCACCACAGGCAAACCGGTATGCCACACGCCATCCACCCAGGATTCGGTGATACCTTCCAGCGCGTCTCGCGCGGTAAGCCAGATAAGATCGTGCGGGCGTAATGTTGTGGTCATGATTACATTCCTGAAGTCAGCGAGATAAACAGCGGCAGAGACAGGATACACAGGACCGAGCTCAACAGCAGCACCGCTTCTGCATCAGGCGACTGCACACCAAAACGGTTGCCGAAAACCACGCCGAAGAAACCGGCGGACAGGGCAATCATCAGGATCGCGGTGATGGCCACAGAACCGTGCAGGCCGAAAATCAACACCAGCCCCCAGGCAATCGCCGGTTGAATCAGCAGTTTGGCGATGGTCGACGTGATGACCATCGTGTTGATTTGCAGCTTACGCGCAGAGAGGATCACCCCGGTCAGGAACAGCGCCGCCGCGGTCGCCGCCAGGCCCAGCGGTTTGATGGCCGCGAGAACCAGTTCCGGCATTTTGATGCCGATAGCCGAGAGAATCACACCCAGCAGCGGGCCCATCACGATCGGTTTCTTGATAGAGCGCCACATCAGTACCGGCAGCATCGCCAGCGTCGAACCGCTGTTATTGCCTTCGGCGCGCGCTTTTTCACGCTCCAGAATCAGCAGGCAGAACGGCGTCATCAGCACGGAACCACAGGCGATAGACACCGCCACGGAGAGCGACGTTGCAGAGCCTTCACCGAGCACGCTACCGAGGATCGGCAGACCGAGCGCCGCATAGTTTGGCAGCGCAACGGTTAACGTCAGCACAGCCGCATCTTGCGGTGATTTTTTAAAGACTTTAGTGGCGAGGAAATAGATCGCCGCGTAGGTAATCCACATCGCCAAAGTGAGCACCAGAATCAGCGGTGACTGAGCGAGGATGCCGGTCCACGGCGTTTGTACGGTCGCGCTAAACAGCGCGGCGGGCAGCGCAAAGTCCATAACAAAGATATTCAGCAGGGAGACATTTTTGTTGTCGACCATTTTGGCCTTACCGGCCCAGAATCCCAGCAGCATGATGACGAAAATCGGAGCAAGAGCATGAACAATTACGTAAGTCATATATCACCTGTAATGAGTAAAAAATAAGCACTGACGCGATGATTATTATTTTTCAGGATGCAGGTTCCCACGCAGGCGCAGCGGTTGCGCCCACGAGGACCAGACATCTGGCAGGTCTTTTTCTACTTACCAGCTTGCTCGCATACGTTCGCGTACCAGAGCAGAGCTGCGGCGATTATCAGCACCCAAACGGCTTTTCAGCGTGGTGTCCTGACGCGCGTCGTTGATGGCCTGTTGCAGAGTGGTTTTCACCTGCGCCAGATCGGTGTCGGAAGGTGCGTCCGGATTGCTGATATCCAGCAGATCGGCGAGCAGCCCGAGGGTGGCGTAGTTACTGATGTCATACGCCATTGGCGGGATGGTGGCCGCCAGTTTTTCCAGCGCCTCGACGGTACGCAGGGTGATACGCGCGGCGGACTCTTTGCCCATCGCATGAATCAGCACGCCTTTGTCGTTGAACGCAATCAGGCGGTTTGCCTGGTAGCCGTGCGCCAGAAACGCGCCAGACATCGCTTTGCCGACGATCAGGCCAATCACCGGATGACCGGCCAGACGCGCATTGGCATACGCCGCAGCCGCACCGGCCAGCGCCTGATGAATACCGAACGCCTCTTCGCGGCGACCATACGCCTGGCTCGGCACGTCAATCACCGCCACAATCGGGCGTTTGACGGCTTTATCGGCGTCCGCCGCGATGGTTTCGCTGACCACTTTCGCCAGCGTCCAGCCTTCCAGCAGCCCCACTTCACCCTGCGCAGCGCGTGGGAAATGGTTGTTCGCATCTGGCACCACGGCGACATAACGCACGCTTTCGCCGTTCAGTTCACCATCAGCTGCCTGTACTGACGGGCACAAACCTGGCAGACGTGGAGCATTCGGGGCGAGAGTTTGCAGCCATAATTCGCCACGGCTGATTGAGTTAGTCATCATTTCACCTCCCGGGCAAAAAGGGCATGGATCTGTTCGGTATCCGCCTGTTTGCGGGTATCAAACTGGCTCAAACGATTCAGATAATCGTCATAGTTATCGGTGCGATGTTTCGCCGGAACGCCTTTGGCAATCGCGTCGTTCATCGCCTGTTTCACGGCGTTCACGCCATCGCCCACCAGCGCATCCACCAGACCACTTTGATAGCGGATCTCGCCGCCGGTCATGCTCCAGATAAACGGACGGTCGCGGGAGTCGTACTCTTCGATTCCGGCTTCCTGCTCGATAACCTGCGGGCCGTTCAGACCGAGACGCGCTTCGCGGGTGACAATCAGATAGCTACACAGCGCCGCAGCGATAGACATCCCGCCGAAGCAGCCGACGGTACCGGCGACAATTCCAACAACCGGGGTATAGCGACGTAAATCGACAATTGCCGCATGAATGTCGGCAATCGCCGCCAGGCCGAGATTGGCTTCCTGCAAGCGCACGCCGCCGGTTTCGAGGCACAGCACCGCCTGCGTTGGGATGCCGTTGCGGTTGTCTTCTGCCGCCAGCTCCAGCGCTGCTGCCATTTTGGCACCGGACACTTCGCCCATACTGCCGCCCTGAAAAGCACCTTCAATCGCCACGACTACCGCAGGTT
This sequence comes from Lelliottia jeotgali, assembly GCF_016771845.1. Taxonomy (NCBI): domain Bacteria; kingdom Pseudomonadati; phylum Pseudomonadota; class Gammaproteobacteria; order Enterobacterales; family Enterobacteriaceae; genus Lelliottia; species Lelliottia jeotgali. Next base: position 17,270 of record NZ_JAENMQ010000015.1, read on the forward strand.
TTCCGTTGATTGTGCCTTTCGCGACCACCATGCCGTCATCCGCCTGCGGCACGATGCCCTGTGCGCCGAGCCACGGCGAGGTGATGCCTTCAAACGGGTCCAGCAGTTCACGGTAGCTGCCGTCATCCAGCAACGTTTGCGCACGCTGGCGCGCTCTTAATTCGATAAAACTGCGATCGTCACGCATGGCTCACCTCTTCAAATACCTGTTCGATACGAATGCGTGCCACGCCTGGGGTTGCGCCGAAGTCGTGAATGGACAGCGTCCCGCCAGGCAGGCTGCTCACGGTTTGCAGACGGCTGAACAGCGCTTCCCAGCGACCAAGGCTGTTGTCGACGGACGTGGTGATATTGATGGTTAAGGTCTGGCTCGGGTCGGCGGTGAATAACACTTCCATATCACCGGAACCGACAACCCCTGCCAGCGCCCTGCCGCTCAATGCGCGGGTGGCGGGCACGGTTAATGTGATTTTTTCCATAACATCCTCTTAATGCTTTGAATAAGGCGTCTCGACGCGGTCGAGGAACAACGTGGCGGCGAGCAGATCGGCGGCACCACCCGGTGAGGCATTCAGCGCCAGCATCTGGCGGTCGAGCACCGCAAGGGCGCGCTGGCCTTCAGGTAGTGCGCTTCCGCCCGCATGAAGCACGGCGCGAGCGCCTTCCTGCATCGCGTCCAGCCCTTCCATTCCGGCGCGGGACAGCACGCAGGTGTCGGTGAGCGAGGTCATGATGGCCATCAGCGCATCGAGTCGGGCGTGCGTTTCACTGCTGCCGTTCAGTCGGCTAAGACGAAGCTGGGGCAGCGCGCGCTGTAAAATATGCGGGAACGCCTGCTGCGCCTCTTCACGCGCACCCGGTACGCGATACCGATGCGTGGCGCGAAGCCCTTTGCTGAACACTTTCGGTGCTGCATCATCCGGCAGTTTTGCCAGTTCCGCCGCCGTCATGGCGATGGTCTGCGGTTTGGCGTCACCGCCGAGCATCGCTACCGCGCTCACCAGCAGTCCGAGCGCCCAGATAGCGCCCCGGTGCGTATTCACGCCGCCGGTGGCGAACATCATCTGCTGCTCGCCTTCACGGCCCAGTCGCCCGATGGTTTGCCTGAGCGCAATGTCCGCCGGACGCTGCCAGCTTTGTTGCGCCAGCGCCTGAAACGTCGGGGTCAGGCTATGCGCGGACCGCTCCATCAATGCGAGCGAAAGATCGTGGTGCGCACCGTTCCCCCGACTGTCCACCAGACCGGGTTTCGGGCTTAATCGTGCTTCGTCAATCAGACACTGCGTGGCGGTTCGCGCCAGCCATTCGGCACCGCCTTCAACCTGAATCTGGGGCAGAAGTTTCATTACCAGCTCCGGAATTTCGCAGGTGGGTTATAAAGACCACCTGACCATTCAACGAGGTCAGACACACTGCCGGCTGCCAGCAGAGAACGGGTCGCGTCGGTGCGACGAATGCCCATATCTTCCGGGTAAACCACTTTGCCGCTCTGGCGCAGTGCGGCGACGCGTTTGGCGTCCACACCCAGACCGATGTCGGTGATCCCGGCAACCGCGGCGACCATCGCGCGGCGCTCTTCGAGATTTTCGGCGCGATAGAGGTACGCAATCCCTTCTTCGGTCAGCACGTGGGTCACGTCATCGCCGTAGATCATCACCGGTGCCAGCGGCATCCCGGAGGATTTCGCGACTTCAATAGCGTCGAGTTTTTCCACGAAGGTCGGTTTCACGCCCGCCTGGAAAGTTTCGACCATCTGCACCACCAGCTTTTTACCGCGCTGCATCGGGTCTGGTTCGGTAATCATGTTCAGCCACGCAGGTGTGGCATGACGACGACCGTGCGGATCGTGGCCCATATTTGGCGCGCCGCCGAAGCCCGACAGACGACCACGGGTCACGGTAGAGGAGTTGGCGTAGCCATCCACCTGTAAGGTCGAACCGATAAACATGTCGACCGCATACTGGCCCGCCAGCTGGCAGAACGCGCGGTTAGAGCGCATCGAGCCGTCGGCACCGGTAAAGAACACGTCCGGGCGAGCGCGGATGTACTCTTCCATCCCCAGTTCGCCGCCGAAGCAGTGCACGCTCTCCACCCAGCCGCTTTCAATCGCCGGGATCAGCGTTGGATGCGGGTTCAGGGTCCAGTGTTTACAGATTTTGCCTTTCAGGCCGAGCTGTTCGCCGTAAGTAGGCAACAGCAGCTCAATCGCGGCGGTATTAAAACCGATACCGTGGTTGAGAGACTGCACCTGGTGTTCCGCGTAGATGCCTTTAATCGCCATCATCGCCATCAGGATATGTTCTTGCTTGATGAGGCGCGGGTCGCGGGTAAATAACGGTTCGATGAAGAACGGCTTGTCGGCCACCACCACGTAATCAATCCACGAGCCCGGAATATCCACGCGCGGCAGATCGCATTCATCATCCACCAGCTCATTCACCTGGGCGATGACGATCCCGTCGTGGAACGCAGCGGCTTCAACCAGCGCTGGGGTGTCTTCGGTGCTCGCTCCGGTGTAAAGGTTGCCTTTTCGGTCAGCTTTAAACCCGGCAATCAGCGCCACGTTTGGCGAGAGATCGACGTACAGGCGGGAGTAAAGCTCGATGTAAGTGTGGATGGCGCCGATTTCGAGCTGACCGTCTTCCAGCAGCTGCGAAATACGCAGGCTTTGGGTGCCGGAGAAAGAGAAATCGAGCTTGCGGGCGATGCCCTTTTCAAAGATGTCGAGATGTTCGCTGCGCCCGACGCTTGGCATGATCATATGCAGGTCGTGAACGATTTGCGGATTTACTTCGGCCAGAGAGCGGGACAGAAAATCGGCCTGCTTTTGGTTGTTGCCTTCCAGAACGACTTTGTCGCCCGGCGCAATCAGTTTTTCCAGCATGGCGACAAGATCGTCGGTTGGCAGAACCTTGCCTTGCACCGGGACAGAAGCCAGGCGGCGCGCTTTTTCAGTGCGTCGCGTGTTCCAGACACGGGCGGGTGTTTGCCCAGATAACATTATTAACCTCCTGATTCAGCACATCATTCTGATTTGCTTAACGCTGAACAAAGTGTGCGCCCTGGTGAGAAAGGCATCAATTAAGCGTAGAGTGGAATCATTAGCCTGAGAGTAATAATCGAGGTAAAGATTTGTGATCGAGATCAGTTCACATCGCGCGAAAAAATGTCAGAGGCGGCAGAAAGGGCTAAATCAGAGGTAAACGCCCCTCGTTTTCATAAACAGGGTACAATTCGGCAGGTATAGTAAATGGCTGACAAGAATTAACATTGCATCGTTATGACCCAAATTATTCCATCAGATTTCGAGATCGCAGGCGCTGAGAGCGCAGACTTCGTGCCCATGCGGGGCGTGGCGAACCCACACCTGCAGACCATGCTGCCGAGGCTGCTGCGCCGAAAACTGCAGTTTACGCCGCACTGGCAGCGTCTCGACCTGCCGGACGGTGATTTCGTGGATTTAGCCTGGAGCGAAGATCCTGAACAGGCTAAACATAAACCGCGTCTGGTGTTGTTTCACGGTCTGGAAGGCAGTCTCCACAGCCCGTATGCCCACGGCCTGATCCACGCGGCAAAAGAGCGTGGCTGGCTCGGCGTGGTGATGCATTTTCGCGGCTGTAGCGGTGAACCGAATCGTCGCGAGCGCATTTATCACTCCGGTGAAACCGAAGACGGCACTTGGTTTTTGCACTGGCTGAAGAACAGCTACGGCAGCGTGCCGACCGCCGCTGTGGGCTATTCCCTGGGTGGCAATATGCTCGCCTGCCTGCTGGCTAAAGAGAGCGACACGGTCCCACTGGATGCGGCGGTGATCGTCTCCGCGCCGTTTATGCTTGAGCAGTGCAGCTATCATATGGAAAAGGGCTTTTCACGCGTCTATCAGCGCTACCTGCTGAACTTACTCAAGGCTAACGCCGCACGTAAGCTGAAGGCCTATCCAGATACCCTGCCGATCAGCCTGCAACAGCTGAAGCGTATGCGTCGCCTGCGCGAGTTTGACGATATGATCACCTCGAAGATCCACGGCTTTGCTGACGCCATCGACTATTATCGTCAGTGTAGCGCCATGCCGTTGCTGAACCAGATAACCAAACCGACGCTGATCATCCATGCGAAGGACGATCCCTTTATGGATCATCACTCCATTCCCGCGCCGGAACATCTGCCTGCAAACGTGCAGTATCAACTGACGGAGCACGGCGGCCACGTCGGCTTTATCGGCGGCACGTTGCGCCGCCCGAAAATGTGGCTGGAGTCGCGCATCCCCGACTGGTTAACCCCTTTTCTGGAGAGAGTAAAATGATGATTCCCTGGCAGGATCTGGCTCCCGAAACGCTGGATAGCCTGATTGAAAGCTTTGTATTACGCGAAGGCACCGATTATGGTGAACATGAACGTTCGCTTGAACAAAAGGTCGCCGATGTAAAACGGCAGCTACAAAGTGGCGAGGTGTTGCTGGTGTGGTCAGAACTGCACGAAACCGTCAACATCATGCCGCGCAATCAGTTTCGCGGTTGATTGTTCCATCTTTCCAGTCAGGGAGTTGCTATGTCCGCCAGACATCCGGTTATTGCCGTCACGGGTTCGAGTGGTGCGGGAACCACGACCACCAGCCTCGCTTTTCGCAAGATCTTCGCGCAGCTCAATCTGCGTGCTGCCGAGGTTGAGGGCGATAGTTTTCATCGCTTCACCCGTCCTGAAATGGACATGGCTATCCGCAAGGCCCGCGATTTAGGCAAGCACATCAGCTATTTCGGGCCAGACGCCAACGACTTCGGCCTGCTGGAACAGACTTTCCAGGATTACGGACATACGGGTAAAGGTCAGTCACGCAAATATCTGCACACCTATGACGAAGCGGTGCCGTGGAATCAGGTGCCTGGTACCTTCACACCGTGGCAGCCGCTGCCGGAACCGACCGATGTGCTGTTTTATGAGGGATTACACGGTGGCGTGGTGACTCCGCAGCACGACGTGGCGCGCCACGTGGATTTGCTGGTCGGCGTGGTGCCGATTGTCAATCTGGAGTGGATTCAGAAGCTGACCCGCGACATGAGCGAGCGCGGCCATTCGCGCGAAGCGGTGATGGATTCGGTAGTGCGTTCGATGGAAGATTACATTAACTTCCTGACGCCGCAGTTTTCCCGCACTCATATCAACTTCCAGCGCGTTCCCACAGTGGACACGTCCAACCCGTTTGCGGCAAAAACGATCCCTTCGCTGGACGAGAGTTTTGTGGTGATCCACTTCCGCAATCTGGACGATATTGATTATCCGTGGCTGCTGGCGATGCTGCAGGGCTCGTTTATCTCGCACATCAATACGCTGGTGGTGCCGGGTGGCAAAATGGGGCTGGCGATGGAATTGATCATGATGCCGCTGGTGCAACGGCTGATGGAAGGCAAGAAGATCGCCTAAGGTCTGTTGCCGGATGGCGCTGCGCTTATCCGGCCTACATTCAGGCTTTTGTAGGCCCGGTAAGCGTCGCGCCATCGGGCAAAATACCGCAGATGTTGCCTTTGTAGGACGGGTTAGCGAATCGCCACCCGCCAACGAATCAGGCGTCAATCACTTCATACGAATGCGTAATCTTTACCGCTTTTTCCAGCATCAACGCCACAGAGCAGTACTTCTCCGCAGACAAATCTACCGCGCGGGACACCGCGGCATCCTTCAGCTCTTTACCGGTGACGATAAAATGCAAATTGATGTGCGTAAACAGACGTGGCGCTTCCTCACGACGTTCTGACGTCAGTTTCACTTCGCAGTCGGTCACATCGTGACGGCCTTTTTGCAGAATCGACACCACGTCGATCGCACTACATCCGCCAGCGGCCATCAGCACCACTTCCATCGGGCTTGGCGCTTTATCTCCGGAGTTACCGTCCATCAAAATCTGGTGCCCTGAAGCGGATTCGCCAAGGAACGTTAAACCTTCAACCCATTTCACACGCGCTTGCATTTTCATTAACTCCAAAGTTGCATTTTTCAGAACAGATTACGCGTGCGTTACAATTCTCGCAACGGAAGGCGACCTGCATCATGCTGAAGCGAGACACCAGGAGACACGCGGCTAAAGCTATGCTAAAACAGTCTCGATGCTACAGTAATACATTGACGTTACACATGTATGCAGAGGACATCAAACTTTACTGGCTGCAAACATTGTGACAGCCAACTTCCCAGGTACGGGTAAGAATTCGATTGCAACCCCAGAGTCAGGATGCGATTTTGACTCTGAGACAGCTTATAACAGAGGATAACAGCGCATGGTGCTTGGCAAACCGCAAACAGACCCGACTCTCGAATGGTTCTTGTCTCATTGCCACATTCATAAGTACCCATCGAAGAGCACGCTGATTCACCAGGGTGAAAAAGCGGAAACGTTGTATTACATCGTCAAAGGCTCGGTGGCAGTGCTGATCAAAGATGAAGAAGGGAAAGAGATGATCCTTTCTTATCTGAACCAGGGCGATTTCATCGGTGAACTGGGCCTGTTTGAAGAAGGCCAGGAACGTAGCGCCTGGGTGCGCGCAAAATCCGCATGTGAAGTCGCTGAGATCTCCTACAAGAAATTCCGCCAGCTGATCCAGGTCAACCCGGACATCCTGATGCGTCTTTCTTCGCAGATGGCTCGCCGCCTGCAGGTCACTTCCGAGAAAGTGGGCAACCTCGCTTTCCTCGACGTTACTGGCCGCATCGCGCAGACACTGCTGAACCTGGCGAAACAACCTGACGCCATGACCCACCCGGACGGTATGCAAATTAAAATTACCCGTCAGGAAATTGGTCAGATCGTCGGCTGTTCTCGTGAGACCGTTGGCCGTATCCTGAAAATGCTGGAAGATCAAAACCTGATCTCCGCCCACGGTAAAACAATCGTGGTTTACGGAACGCGTTAATTCCGGAAAAAACGGCGTGCCATCGCAAGGTGTCACGCCGTTTTTGTCTCTGACGATTATGTGGCGCAGGCTGATTTATCACCCGGAAGTTAACTACGCACTACGTCAAACCCTGGTGTTATGTCTTCCCGTGGCCATTGGTTTAGTCCTGGGCCATCTGCAACAGGGGCTGCTTTTTTCTCTTGTTCCTGCCTGCTGCAACATTGCCGGTCTGGATACTCCCCACAAACGTTTTTTCAAACGCCTGATTATCGGCGGCTGCCTGTTTGCCGGGTGTAGCCTCGCCGTACAGCTGCTGCTGGCCCGCGATATCCCGCTGCCTTTAATCCTGACCGTGCTGGCGATGACGCTGGGCGTCACGGCGGAGATCAGCGCACTTCACGCCCGCCTGCTGCCCGCTTCACTGATTGCAGCGATATTCACGCTGAGCCTCGCCGGGAATATGCCCGTCTGGGAGCCGCTGCTGATCTACGCCGCCGGCACGCTGTGGTACGGGCTTTTTAACTGGTTTTGGTTCTGGATGTGGCGGGAACAGCCGCTGCGAGAATCCCTGAGCCTGCTGTACGTTCAGCTCGCCGATTATTGCGAAGCGAAATACACCCTGCTGACCCAGCACGCAGACCCGGAAAAATCATTGCCGCCGCTGCTGTCGCGCCAGCAAAAAGTGGTCGATTTAATCAGCCAGTGTTACCAACAACTGCACATGCTGGCGGCCAATAAAAATCATGAATACAAACGCCTGCTGCGTACCTTCCAGGTCGGGCTGGATCTGCAGGAACATATCTCAGTCAGCTTGCATCATCCGCAGGAGGTGCAAAAACTGGTAGAGCGCAGCCACGCCGAAGCAGTGCTGCGCTGGAATGCCCAGACGGTCGCGACTCGCCTGCGCGTGTTGGCGGACGATATTCTTTATCACCGCTACCCGACCCGCTTTACGATGGATAAACAGCTGGGTGCGCTGGAGAAAATTGCGCGCCAGCACCCGGATAACCCGGTCGGACAGTTTTGCGCCTGGCATTTCAGCCGTATCGCGCGGGTGTTGAGAACTCAGCGTCCGCTCTATGCACGTGACCTGATGGCCGATAAGCAAAAACGGCTGCCGCTGTTGCCTGCACTCAAAAGCTATCTGTCGCTGAAATCCGCCGCTCTGCGCAATGCCGCGCGCATCAGCGTGATGCTCAGCGCGGCCAGCCTGATGGGCGTGGCGCTGCACTTACCCAAACCCTACTGGATTTTAATGACCGTGCTGTTTGTCACTCAGAACGGATATGGCGCCACGCGGGTGCGCATTCTGCATCGGGCACTCGGCACGTTCGCGGGTTTGGTGATTGCTGGGGTGACGCTGCACTTCCACGTACCCGATGGCTACACCCTGCTGGGGATGCTGGTGATCACTCTGGTGGGGTATTTGATTATCCGTAAAAACTACGGCTGGGCGATGGTCGGGTTTACGGTGACGGCAGTGTATACCCTGCAACTGCTGACCCTGAACGGCGAGCAGTATATTGTCGCGCGGCTGGTCGATACGCTGATTGGCTGTCTGATTGCCTTTGGCGGGATGGTCTGGCTGTGGCCACAGTGGCAAAGCGGACTGTTACGCCAGAACGCCCATGACGCGCTCGAAGCCGATCAGCAGGCGATTCGGCTGATCCTGAGCGACGATCCTAAAGCATCGCCGCTGGCCTATCAGCGCATGAAGGTCAACCAGGCACACAACGCGCTGTTTAACTCCCTCAACCAGGCGATGCAGGAGCCGGGCTTTAATTCTCACTATCTGGCGGATATGAAGCTGTGGGTCACGCACAGCCAGTTTATCGTCGAGCATATCAACGCGATGACCACCCTGGCGCGCGAGCACACAATGCTGACACCGGATCTGGCGCAGCGCTATTTGCAGTCGTGTGAAATTGCCTTGCAGCGTTGCCAGCAGCGTCTGGAGTACGACGCGCCGGGAGAATCGGGGGATTCAAATATTCTTGAAGCGCCAGAGACGTTAACACACGGTCCGATGAGCACTCTGGAGCAGCATTTGCAGCGGGTATTGGGGCATTTGAACACCATGCACACCATTTCGTCGGTGGCATGGCGTCAGCGTCCGCATCACGGGGTTTGGTTGACGCGGATTTTGCGACGCAAAGAATCGTGATGGTTTACGCCCCGTAGGCCGGGTAAGGCGAAGCCGCCACCCGGCAATTTCCACTATCCCTGAACGATCTTCTTCACCGCACTGGCAAAGCGATGCATGCCGTCGTCGATATCCTGCCCATCAATCACCAGCGACGGCGCAAAGCGCATCACATCTGGCCCCGCATTAAGCACCATCACGCCTTCGTGCGCAGCGGCGTGGAGGAAATCACGCGCGCGGCCTTTGTACTGCGGCTTCAGTTCAGCCCCGACTAAAAGACCCATGCCGCGAATATCGCTGAACACGTCATATTGTGCGTCAATCTGCTGGAGATGCTGCACAAACTGCTCGCGCTTCGCATTCACACCGTTCAGCACTTCCGGCGTATTGATAATATCAAACGCCGCCCCGGCGATAGCGCACGCCAGCGGGTTGCCGCCGTAGGTGGAACCGTGCGAACCGACGTGGAAGGCCGACGCGATCTCCAGCGTGGTCAACACCGCGCTAACCGGGAAGCCGCCGCCGAGCGCTTTGGCGCTGGTGAGAATATCCGGTGTCACGCCGTAGTGCATGTAGGCGAACAGATCGCCGGTACGCCCCATGCCGCTTTGCACTTCATCAAACACCAGCAGCGCCTGATGTTCATCGCACAGTTCGCGCAGCCCTTTCAGGAACTCCGGCGTTGCGGCCATCACGCCGCCCTCGCCCTGGATTGGCTCAACCACCACTGCGCAGGTGTGATCGTCCATCACCGCTTTCACGGCGTGCAGATCGTTAAACGGCACATGGATGATATCAGCCGGTTTCGGGCCGAAACCGTCGGAATACTTCGGCTGCCCGCCCACCGAAACCGTAAACAGCGAACGACCGTGGAAGGCATTATGGAAGGCAATAATCTTGGTTTTGTACGGACTGTGACGCGTCGAGGCGTAATAACGCGCCAGCTTAAAGGCGGTTTCATTGGCTTCGGTGCCGGAGTTCATGAACAGCACACGCTCGGCAAAGGTGGCGTCGATTATCTTACGCCCCAGACGCAGCGCCGGTTCGTTGGTGAACACGTTGCTGGTGTGCCACAGGGTTTCGCCCTGGGTTTTCAGCGCTTCAACCAGCGCCGGATGGCAGTGCCCCAGCGCCGTCACCGCAATACCGCCCGCGAAATCAACGTACTCTTTACCCTGTTGATCCCAAACCCGACTGCCTTTCCCTTTGACCGGGATAAACTCCGCCGGTGCATAAATCGGCAGAATCACTTCATCGAATGTTGCGCGCGTAATTGCAAGTTGTTCAGTTGCCATGTCATGCCCGTCCGTTTTATGTCACATTGATTGTGAAAATATAATCACAAAATATGCATAAAAAATCACAGTAAGGCAATAAAAATTCAGCGATGGAGGAAATTGGCCAGAAGTTCGTGGCCCTGTTCGCTCAGAATGCTCTCCGGGTGGAACTGCACCCCTTCAAGATCCCACTCGCGATGGCGAATGCCCATGATCTGTTGAGTGTCGCTCCAGGCGGTCACTTCAAAGCAGTCGGGAAGCGTAGGCGGGTCAATCACTAGCGAGTGATAGCGCGTGACCGTCAGCGGATTATTCAGCCCGCGAAACACGCCGGTGCCAGTGTGCGTCACCGGTGAGGTTTTGCCGTGCATCACCCGTTCGGCACGCACAATGGTCGCGCCGAACACCTGGGCGATAGCCTGATGCCCCAGACAGACGCCGAGGATTGGCAGTTTGCCGGAGTAATGGCGAATGACATCCAGGGAAATTCCCGATTCGTCGGGCGTACACGGCCCCGGTGAAATGACAATTTTCTGCGGTGCCAGCGCGTCGATATCGGTAAGGCTTATCTCGTCATTGCGCCGTACAATGACCTCTGCGCCCAGTTCACAAAAGTACTGGTAAAGGTTCCAGGTAAAGGAATCGTAGTTATCAATCAGCAGGATCATGGCGGCTCCGGGACAAAAATAGCCGCCCTATTCTACTCAGTTTCCCGCGCTTCGCTCACTACTTTGGCAAAGATGGCGGTAAGCGCGGTCAAATCGCCCATCGCCCCGCTCTGGTTAGCCGCCGCCCATTCGTCCGGGTCGATCCCCCGCCAGCTCAGCTGATAGCCTGCGTGGATTGCCAGTTGCTCAAAGAAGACGCGCTGGGCGATGCCGTTGCCAATGCGGAACGGGTGCAGGACGTTAATCTCACAGTAGTAGTGGCTGAGGCGGGCAACAAACTCCTCACGTCCGAGTCCTGTCAGGTAGCCTTCTTCTTCGAGATCCTGCATCAGGGCGTTGCCCTCTTTTTCGATATAGGCGAAGTGGCAAAAACGAGTATCACCCTGATAGATATCGACTTCACGAATTGCGCCAGCCCAGCTAAAAATATCCTGATAGAGATGTCGATGAATGGCACAGAGATGCGGCAAACCGCGCGCAGGGGGGCCGAGAGGCAACGTGGCAGCACGCAGCGCCGTCAGTTCGTAAGACGCCTGCGCCAGTCGCTCCGCCTGGCGAATACTGAGCACATTGCGCATCACATTCAGGCCGGGATAGAGGTACGGGTCGCGGTCGTCGCCAATTTTATCGCTCATAGTGCCTCCTGAGTTCCTCAAGACGCACTTCAGCTTCCTGCGCGCTGAGCGTGACTAATGGGCTATCGACCCCTTCGAGACGTCGGCTGGCCTGGAAATTGGCATTTCGCTGTTGCTCCCAGAGACGGGACTTTTGTTTATCGGTGAGTTTTTTCACTTAACGCCTCCCTGAATGTGTCCGTTTGCCACAAGTATAAGCAGCAAACTGCGCTTTCGCAGGGAGGAGCAAGCAATGCGGGCGAGAATGCCCGCAGAGGAGAAACTTACGGCAGCACTTTTGCGGAGAGGATAACTACCGGTTTTGTCGGAACATTTTGGTATGGACCGACGTCATGAGTCTGTACCTGAGAAATCTTGTCGGCCACATCCATCCCTTTCACAACTTTACCAAATACCGCATAACCAAAATCACGCTGACCGTGATCGAGGAAGGCGTTATCGGCGACGTTCAGGAAGAACTGGCTGGTTGCGCTGTCTTTGTCCGCGGTACGTGCCATAGAGATGGTGCCACGGGTGTTACGCAGGCCATTGTCGGCTTCGTTTTTGATCGGCGCGTTCGGCTGTTTCTGCTGCATCTGCTCGTTAAAACCACCGCCCTGAAGCATAAAGCCAGGGATCACGCGGTGGAAGGTGGTGTTGTTATAAAAACCACTGTTCACGTAATCGAGGAAGTTTTTCACAGAAACAGGAGCTTTCTGGCTATTCAGTTCCAGCTCAATATTCCCGGCGGAAGTTGTCAGCAAAACATGGGGGTCACCTTTCGCTGCCAGAACAGCAGGAGAGACAGCAGAAAGTGCAAACACAGCTGCGACAGCCGCCAGAGTGGATTTGAGCATGAGAATTCCTTAAGAAAGCGCAGTAAATAAGGCAAGTGTCTTGATTCTAAAGAGCAGTATGGACGGAGGCCAGCCTTTTACCTAATTTTACGAATTTGAAACAGTTGTAACGGTGCAAACAGTTGAATCCCCCGGTTAAAAAGGTGATTTACCTCATAAGAATAACTGCAACGACGATCATAATTTTCAGAAAAGATTTAAATAGATCACTTTAATGACTAAAATCTGCCCGCACTCGGCGCGGTCAACGCGTTTTACGTACTTATACAAGGCAGACATGACTAACAGCAACCGCATCAAGCTCACATGGATCAGCTTCTTCTCCTACGCCCTCACCGGCGCACTGGTGATCGTCACCGGAATGGTAATGGGCAATATTGCCGATTATTTCCAGCAACCGGTTTCCAGCATGAGCAACACCTTTACCTTTCTGAACGCCGGGATCTTGATCTCTATCTTCTTAAACGCCTGGCTGATGGAAATCGTGCCGCTGAAAACGCAGCTGCGCTTCGGCTTTGTGCTGATGGTCGCCGCCGTAGCGGGCCTGATGATCAGCCACAGCATCGCGCTGTTCTCGGCATCGATGTTCGTACTCGGCCTGGTCAGCGGGATCACCATGTCCATCGGGACCTTCCTGATTACCCATATGTATGAAGGCCGCCAGCGCGGCGCGCGTCTGCTGTTCACCGACTCGTTCTTCAGCATGGCGGGGATGATCTTCCCGATGGTTGCCGCCGTTCTGCTGGCACGCAGCATCGAGTGGTACTGGGTTTATGCCTGTATCGGCCTGGTGTACGTGGCAATCTTTATTCTGACTTTCGGCTGTGATTTCCCGGTGCTGGGCAAAAAAGCCGAGCAGAGTGCCGAGCCGGTGGTGAAAGAGAAATGGGGCATCGGCGTGCTGTTCCTCTCCGTTGCCGCCCTGTGCTACATCCTCGGTCAGCTGGGCTTTATCTCCTGGGTACCGGAGTACGCCAAAGGTCTGGGCATGAGCCTGAACGATGCGGGTAAACTGGTGAGCGATTTCTGGATGTCGTACATGTTCGGCATGTGGGCGTTTAGCTTCATCCTGCGCTTCTTCGATCTGCAGCGCATCCTGACCGTGCTGGCTGGCCTGGCGACCGTGCTGATGTATCTGTTCATCAACGGATCACCGGATCATATGCCGTGGTTCATTCTGACCCTCGGCTTCTTCTCCAGCGCGATTTATACCTCGATCATTACGCTCGGCTCCCTGCAAACCAAAGTAGCCTCGCCGAAGCTGGTCAACTTTGTGCTGACCTGCGGCACCATCGGCACCATGTTGACCTTCGTGGTCACTGGCCCGATCGTCGCCCACAGCGGCCCCCTGGCTGCCCTGCACACGGCGAACGGCCTGTATGCAGTAGTGTTCGTGATGTGTCTGATTCTGGGCTTTGTCACCCGCCACCGTCAGCACAACACGGCAGCGGCTTCTCACTAAGTCCCTACGCCCCTTTGCTACCGGCGAAGGGGCTGTTTCGGGTAAAACTCACCTCCTCTCCCCCGCTATCCGTTTGTATCCACGTCTGCGCCAGCTGCGTGGTAGCAATCACTCTTCCCTGACGAATCGACCAGCGCACCGGCACCTGGCAGCGCACCGCTTCAAACCCGCTCTCCGCAGGCAGAATAATCAGGTTCGCCGGATTGCCCTTTTCGATGCCGTAATCCGTCAGGCCAAAGGTTCTGGCGCTGTTATGGGTGATCAGGTTCAGTCCGCTGTCGATTTGCCCGTAGCCCATCATCTGGCAGACGTGCAGCCCCATGTGCAGCACCTGCAGCATATTGCCAGTACCCAGCGGATACCACGGGTCAAAGACGTCGTCATGGCCGAAGCAAACGTTAATCCCCGCCTCTTGTAACTCTTTCACGCGGGTAATCCCCCGGCGCTTCGGATAATCGTCAAAACGCCCCTGCAGATGGATATTCACCAGCGGGTTGGCGACAAAGTTGATGTCCGACATTTTCAGCAGGCGGAACAGGCGCGAGGTGTACGCCCCGTTGTAGGAGTGCATCGCCGTGGTATGGCTGGCCGTGACGCGATGGCCGATACCCGCCTCGTAGGCCAGCATGGCAACCGTCTCGACAAAGCGCGACTGCTCGTCATCGATTTCATCGCAGTGAATATCCAGCGGGCGGTCATATTTTTTCGCCAGCTCGAAAGCGATGTGCAGAGACTGCACGCCATACTCGCGAGTGAACTCAAAGTGCGGAATCGCCCCGACCACATCAGCACCCAGCTGTAACGCCTCTTCCAGCAGTGCCGCACCGTTGGGGTAAGAGAGAATTCCCTCCTGCGGGAAGGCGACGATTTGCAGCGTCACCCACGGCGCAACTTCCTGTTTCACTTCCAGCATCGCTTTCAGGGCGGTGAGCGTCGGGTCGGAGACATCCACGTGGGTGCGCACAAACTGGATGCCGTTGGCAATTTGCCACTTCAGCGTTTTCCACGCGCGGGCTTTGACGTCCTCGTGACTCAGCAGCGCCTTACGCTCTGCCCAGCGTTCGATGCCTTCAAACAGCGTCCCGGACTGGTTCCAGCTGGGTTCGCCCGCGGTCTGGGTGGTATCGAGATGAATATGCGGCTCAATAAACGGCGGGATCGCCAGCCCGCCGCGGGCGTTGAGCACCTCGTAGCTTTCGTCATGCGCGTCGCTCATCGGGGTTACCTCAGTAAATCGGCCATTCTCAATGCCAATTTGCCATAACCCTTCCCGGCCCGGTAACCGAACATTCTGAACGAGCCAAAGCGGTGTTGTCGTCATACCTTTCTCCCGAAAAACGCGGCTGAAATTAAGGGGTACGTCATCTTAATCATTAGCCCCCTAATTTGTATAGAAATTAGACGCTCGTGAAAAGCGTGCTATTTCCGAGACTTATAAAAATCCTGACAAATCAGCAATATACCCACTAAGGAGTAGTTAAAGGCGTATTTGATTTGTATCAATAAGCGCCCCTGCTGAATCGTTAAGGTAGGCAGTAATAGAAAAGAAATCGAGGCAAAAATGAGCAAAGTCAGACTCGCTATTATTGGTAACGGCATGGTCGGCCATCGCTTTATTGAGGATCTTCTCGATAAAGCTGACGCTGCCCAGTTCGATATTACCGTCTTCTGTGAAGAACCCCGTAAAGCATACGATCGTGTCCACCTCTCTTCCTACTTCTCTCACCATACCGCTGAAGAGCTTTCTCTGGTGCGTGAAGGCTTCTACGAGAAGCACGGCGTAAAAGTGCTGGTGGGCGAACGCGCCATCACCATCAACCGCCAGGAAAAAGTGATTCACTCCAGTGCTGGTCGTACGGTTTTTTACGATAAGTTGATCATGGCGACTGGCTCTTATCCGTGGATCCCGCCAATCAAAGGCTCGGAAACTCAGGATTGCTTCGTTTATCGTACCATTGAAGACCTTAAAGCGATCGAATCCTGCGCACGTCGTAGCAAACGCGGTGCAGTGGTCGGCGGCGGTCTGCTCGGCCTCGAAGCCGCAGGCGCGCTGAAAAACTTAGGTGTCGAAACCCACGTCATCGAATTTGCCCCGATGCTGATGGCCGAACAGCTCGACCATATGGGCGGCGATCAGTTGCGCCGTAAGATCGAGAGCATGGGTGTGAAAGTTCACACCAGCAAAAATACCAAAGAGATCGTTCAGGAAGGCACCGACGCGCGTAAAACCATGCGCTTCGCCGACGGCAGCGAGCTGGAAGTGGACTTCATCGTCTTCTCCACCGGTATCCGTCCGCGCGACAAAATGGCGACCCAGTGCGGTCTGGCCGTGGCGCAGCGCGGCGGGATCATGATTAATGATTCTTGCCAGACCTCCGACCCGGACATCTACGCCATCGGCGAATGCGCCAGCTGGAGCAACCGCGTGTACGGCCTTGTAGCACCGGGATATAAAATGGCGCAGGTCGCCGTGGACCACATCCTCGGTAACGAAAATGCCTTCACCGGCGCGGACATGAGCGCCAAGCTGAAACTGCTCGGCGTGGATGTTGGCGGCATCGGCGATGCGCACGGTCGCACCCCAGGCTGTCGCAGCTACGTATACCTCGACGAAAACAAAGAAGTCTACAAACGTCTGATTGTCAGCCAGGACAACAAAACCCTCTTGGGGGCGGTGCTGGTGGGCGATACCAGTGATTTCGGCAACCTGCTTCAGCTGATGCTGAATGCTATCGAACTGCCGGAAAACCCGGACGCCCTGATCCTGCCTGCTCACGCCTCCAGTGGCAAACCGTCAATCGGCGTGGATAAACTGCCGGACAGCGCGCAGATTTGCTCCTGCTTCGACGTCACCAAAGGCATGTTGATCTCCGCGATCAACAAAGGCTGTCACACCGTGGCGGCGCTGAAAGCCGAAACCAAAGCCGGGACCGGCTGCGGCGGCTGTATTCCGCTGGTGACCCAAGTGCTGAACGCCGAACTGGCGAAACAGGGCATCGAAGTGAACAACAACCTGTGTGAGCACTTCTCTTACTCACGCCAGGAGATTTACCACCTGATTCGCGTGGAAGGTATCAAAACCTTCGACGAACTGCTGCAAAAACACGGCCAGGGCTACGGGTGTGAAGTGTGTAAACCAACCGTCGGTTCACTGCTGGCTTCCTGCTGGAATGAATACATCCTGAAGCCAGAGCACACGCCGCTGCAGGACACCAACGATAACTTCCTCGCCAACATCCAGAAAGATGGCACCTACTCCGTCATCCCACGTTCAGCCGGTGGCGAAATCACCCCGGAAGGGCTGGTGGCCGTGGGCCGCGTGGCGCGCGAATTTAATCTGTACACCAAAATTACCGGCTCCCAACGTATCGGCCTGTTTGGTGCGCAGAAAGATGATCTGCCGGAAATCTGGCGTCAGCTGATCGAAGCGGGCTTCGAAACCGGTCACGCGTATGCCAAAGCGCTGCGTATGGCGAAAACCTGCGTGGGCAGCACCTGGTGCCGTTACGGCGTGGGCGACAGCGTGGGCTTCGGCGTGGAGCTGGAAAACCGCTACAAAGGTATCCGTACTCCGCACAAAATGAAGTTCGGCGTCTCCGGCTGTACCCGTGAATGTGCGGAAGCGCAGGGTAAAGACGTGGGTATCATCGCCACCGAAAAAGGCTGGAACCTGTACGTCTGCGGTAACGGCGGGATGAAACCACGCCACGCCGATTTGCTGGCCGCCGATCTCGACCGCGAAACGCTGCTGAAGTATCTCGACCGCTTCATGATGTTCTACATCCGTACCGCCGACAAATTGACCCGTACCGCATCCTGGCTGGATAACCTGGAAGGTGGTATCGAGTATCTGAAATCGGTGATCATCGACGACAAACTCGGTCTGAACGAACATCTCGAAGAAGAAATTGCACGTCTGCGCGAAGCGGTGATTTGCGAGTGGACGGAAACCGTCAACACGCCAGCCGCACAGGTGCGCTTCAAACACTTTATCAACAGCACCCAGCGCGATCCGAACGTCCAGGTGGTGCCTGAGCGCGAACAGCATCGTCCGGCGACGCCGTACGAGCGCATTCCGGTGACTCTGGTGGAGGAAAACGTATGAGCCAGTGGGTAAACATCTGCAAAATCGACGACATCATTCCGGCAACCGGCGTGTGCGCACTGCTCGGTAAAGAGCATGTGGCAATCTTCCGCCCGCGCCACGACGAACAGGTATTCGCTATCAGCAACATCGACCCGTTCTTTGAGGCCAGCGTGTTGTCTCGCGGCCTGATCGCGGAACATCAGGGCGAACAGTGGGTTGCCAGCCCGCTGAAAAAACAGCGTTTCCGTCTCACCGACGGGCACTGCATGGAAGATGAGAGCCATTCCGTGAAGCACTACGACGTCCGCGTAAAAGACGGCCAGGTGCAGCTGAAAGGCTAACGAAAAATGGGAGGTGCAATGCCTCCCGTTATTTTCTGTATCACTTTTGTCGTTACGGGTATGCTATTCGCAAAGCGGAGCGCCCGACTCCGGTCACAATCGCAACTGTTCAGGCGAAAGCCAACTCCTAAGAGGTAATGTCGTGGATCACCTGCCGATTTTCTGTCAATTACGCAATCGTGACTGCCTGCTGGTTGGCGGTGGCGATGTCGCTGAACGCAAAGCGCGTCTGTTGTTAGATGCAGGAGCCCGACTCACTGTGAACGCACTGGCCTTTGACCCGCAGTTTACCCTGTGGGCGCAGGCCGGCATGCTGACGCTGGTTCCGGGCGAGTTTAACGAAACGCTGCTCGATACCTGCTGGCTGACGATCGCCGCCACAGATGACGATGCAGTTAATCAGCGCGTCAGCGATGCCTGTGAAACTCGACGTATTTTCTGCAATGTGGTCGACGCGCCAAAAGAAGCCAGCTTTATCATGCCGTCGATTATCGACCGCTCGCCACTCATGGTAGCCGTCTCATCCGGCGGTACCTCGCCAGTGTTGGCGCGTTTGCTGCGCGAGAAACTCGAATCGATATTGCCCCAACATCTTGGTCAGGTGGCTCATTATGCGGGTCAGCTGCGTTCGCGGGTGAAAAAAACCTTCGCCACCGTGGGCGAACGCCGTCGCTTCTGGGAAAAATTCTTCGTGAATGACCGTCTGGCACAGTCGCTGGCTAATCAGGATCAAAAAGCCATTGAAGAGACTACCGAGCGCCTGATGACTGAGCCGCTAGATCATCGCGGTGAAGTGGTGCTGGTCGGGGCTGGGCCAGGAGACGCGGGCCTATTAACCCTTAAAGGGCTACAGCAGATTCAGCAAGCGGACATTGTGGTTTACGATCGTCTGGTCTCTGATGACATCATGAATCTGGTACGTCGCGATGCCGACCGCGTCTTCGTGGGTAAGCGCGCAGGATATCACTGCGTTCCGCAGGAAGAGATTAACCAAATTCTGCTGCGGGAAGCGCAAAAAGGAAAACGTGTTGTCCGTCTGAAGGGCGGCGATCCGTTTATCTTTGGTCGTGGCGGAGAAGAGCTGGAAACCCTGTGTAATGCGGGTATTCCGTTCTCAGTGGTTCCTGGAATTACTGCGGCCTCCGGCTGTTCTGCCTATTCCGGCATTCCGCTGACCCATCGCGATTACGCCCAAAGTGTACGCCTGGTGACAGGCCATCTGAAAACCGGCAGCGAACTGGACTGGCATAATCTGGCCGCAGAAAAACAGACGCTGGTGTTCTATATGGGGCTAAATCAGGCCGCGACGATTCAGGCAAAACTGCAAGAACACGGCATGGAGGACGATATGCCGGTGGCACTGGTAGAGAACGGCACCGCCATTAAACAGCGCGTCGTAAGCGGCGTCCTGACACAGCTGGGTGAACTGGCACAGCAGGTCGAAAGCCCCGCGCTCATCATTGTTGGCCGCGTCGTCGAACTGCGTGAAAAGCTAAACTGGTTCTCAAATCACTAAAATATCTGCATATTTATACTTCAAAGAGTAGTCCTTAACTGGACTACTCCCCACTTACGCCTGTCGATAACATACCGCCTCCCTCGTAGTACATCCAAAGACGTTTCTCAACAACAAGGAAAGTGTATGTTTAAACTGGCAAAGGCCGCTATTTTAGTTGGCCTGTTATCGACCCTGACGGCTTGCTCAGGTAGCGTTCAAAACACCAAAAACAACTGTACCTACGATTACTTCCTGCATCCAGCGATCTCGATTTCTAAAATGATTGGCGGCTGCGGTGCGGCACAACCTCAGCCGTAGGTCTGTTGCAGGTATAAAAAAACCGGGAATTTCCCGGTTTTTTTATGGGTTCTGTGCGGTTTTCTCGCCGGGTGGCGCTGCGCTTACCCGGCAACAACAAACAGATTACGGCTTGCCGACAAATCCAATCGCTTGATAAACCGCTTTCAGCGTTTCAGACGCGCGCGCACTGGCTTTGTCCGCGCCGTCACGCATCACCTGATTCAGGAACGCTTCGTCATTACGGAAACGGTGATAACGCTCCTGCAGATCGGTCAACATGCCAGAAACCGCGTCAGCCACTTCACCCTTCAGATGACCATACATTTTGCCTTCAAAATGCTGCTCAAGTTCAGGGATGCTCTGACCCGTCACACCGGAGAGGATATCCAGCAGGTTGGAAACACCCGCTTTGTTCTGCACGTCATAACGCACCACAGGTGGCTCATCGGAGTCCGTCACTGCACGTTTCAGCTTCTTAACCACATCTTTCGGGTCTTCCAGCAGGCCGATCACGTTGTTGCGGTTATCGTCAGATTTCGACATTTTCTTGGTCGGCTCAAGCAGAGACATCACACGCGCGCCAGATTTCGGAATGAACGGCTCAGGCACTTTAAAGATATCGCCATAAATAGCGTTAAAGCGCTGAGCAATATCGCGGCTCAGTTCCAGATGCTGTTTCTGATCTTCGCCCACTGGGACCTGGTTGGTCTGATACAGCAGAATGTCAGCCGCCATCAGCACCGGGTAGTCAAACAGACCGGCGTTGATGTTTTCGGAATAGCGTGCGGATTTGTCTTTGAACTGGGTCATACGGCTCAGCTCACCGAAATAGGTGTAGCAGTTCAGCGCCCAGCCCAGCTGTGCATGTTCCGGCACGTGTGACTGTACGAAGATGGTGCTTTTCTCAGGATCGATGCCACAAGCCAGGTATAACGCCAGCGTATCCAACGTCGCTTTGCGCAGTTTCTCAGGGTCCTGACGTGCGGTAATCGCGTGTAAATCCACGATGCAATAGATGCAGTGATAGTCATCCTGCATGTTGACCCACTGACGCAACGCACCCATGTAGTTACCAATGGTCAATTCACCTGAAGGCTGTGCGCCACTAAATACGATGGGTTTAGTCATTTTTCGATTCCTGATGTTCACTGTGCGAAAGCCCGAGTGCGGGCAGTAAATCTTTGAAGTGATCGAACACCACGTCCGGCTCACTCAGCGTAATGGCTTCACCGTAGTTATAGCCATAGGTTAAGCCTACGGAAGGGGACCCTGCCGCTTTGGCCGCCAGAATATCATTACGCGAATCGCCGACAAAGAGCAGCTGTTCAGGCGCTAACGACAGTTTTCCTGCCACCAGTAGGATAGGTTCAGGATGCGGCTTTTTATTTTGTACGTCATCACCACCGACGATCACGGAGAAGTACTTCGCGATGTTCAGTGCTTCCAGCAGCGGGGCGACAAACGGCGTCGGTTTGTTGGTCACCAGCGCCAGCGGCATGCCATTGGAATGCAAGGCGCTCAGGGTTTCGACCACGTCCGGGAACAGGAAGCTGCCCTCTTCCACCGTCTCTTCATAATAACGGTTGAACAGCTTACGCAGGACGCGCAGCTGTTCGTCCTGTGGGATATCCGCATGGTCCACGCCGGGTTTGCCCTGCGCAGCACGCAAAATCGCACGCTCCTGACGCGCCCAGGTCAGGGCGCGTTCCATCAGCACGTCGGCACCGTTACCAATCCAGGTAACTACACGATCTTCACCCGCGACAGGCAACTCCAGCGCATACAGCGCCTGATCCACCGCACTGGTTAAACCCGGTGCGCTGTCTACCAGCGTACCGTCGAGGTCGAACGCAACGCCTCGAATTGCCTGCAACTTATTCATGACTTACCTTTGCCAGTTCACCGCGCATTTCGTCGATGACTTTTTTGTAATCCGGTTGGTCGAAAATGGCCGAACCCGCGACGAACATATCCGCCCCGGCAGCGGCGATTTCGCCAATATTATTCACCTTCACACCGCCATCCACTTCAAGGCGGATGTCATAGCCAGACTCATCAATACGACGACGGACTTCGCGCAGTTTATCCAGCGTTTGCGGGATAAAGGACTGGCCGCCAAAGCCTGGGTTTACGGACATCAGCAGGATGACATCCAGCTTATCCATCACGTAATCCAGATAGCTAAGCGACGTCGCTGGGTTAAACACCAGGCCCGCTTTACAGCCATTTTCTTTGATCAGTTGCAGGGTGCGATCGACGTGCTCGGAGGCTTCGGGATGGAAGGTAATGATGCTGGCACCGGCTGCGGCAAAATCCGGGACGATACGATCGACCGGCTTCACCATCAGGTGAACGTCAATCGGAGCGGTAATGCCGTAGTTACGCAGTGCTTTCAGGACCATCGGACCGATAGTCAGATTTGGCACGTAGTGGTTGTCCATCACGTCGAAGTGGACCACATCTGCACCGGCAGCCAGCGCTTTAGCCGTGTCTTCACCCAGGCGGGCAAAATCGGCCGACAGAATTGAGGGAGCAATCAAAAACTGTTTCATCCGCATCTCCTTGAAATGTGTTTACCGGCGGGCGAAACGGCTCAGGGGCGATAAAGCGCCAGCAGTTCGTCCACCTTTTTACGCGTGCCGCCGTTACTGCTGATGCTGCGCCGCACTTTAAGCTGAATACGATCGTTCGCCGCTTTGTACCACTCGCGGGTATCCGGCGTGTCGTGGTTCGAAATTAACACCGCGATTTGCTTACTGACCAGCTTTTCCGCCATTTCTGCCAGATGCGCCTGCTCTTTCGGGCTAAAACTGTTGGTGTGATAGGCGGTGAAATTGGCTGTCGCCGAAAGCGGCGCATACGGCGGATCGCAATAGACCACAGAATCCGCATTGGCCATTTCCATGCATTTCTCATAGGAGATGCAGTGGAATTCCGCTTTCTGTGCTTTTTCCGCAAAGTGCTGCAACTCGGCCAACGGGAAGTATGGGCGTTTGTAGCGGCCAAACGGCACGTTGAACTCACCCTTCAGATTGTACCGGCAAAGACCGTTGTAGCCATGACGGTTTAGATACAAGAACAACTGTGCTCGACGGAACGTATCCGTGCTTTGGTTAAACTCAGCGCGGTACTGGTAGTAAGCGTCCGGGTTGTTGTTCTCAGGCGTAAAAAGTTTACGCGCCTCATCGATATACTCGTTTGTTTGAGTCTTAACGATTTTGTAGAGGGTAATGAGATCGTTATTGATATCCGCGAGGATATAGCGAGAAAAGTCGGTGTTCAGGAACACCGACCCAGCGCCCACAAAGGGCTCGATAAGACACTCGCCTTTCGGCAGGTGTTTATTAATATCGTCTAGCAGGGGGTATTTCCCCCCTGCCCATTTTAGAAAAGCGCGATTTTTTTTCATGCTGACTAACTGATTACACCTTCTCCGGCTGTGGAAAAAGCTCCGACAGCATCCTGCGCTTTAACCATTACTTCAAATCAGCCTGAACCTGATGAATCGGTTTCGCCCACGGGTTTTTCGCCTGAACATCAGCAGGTAACGCCGCTACTGCACGTTTTGCTTCGTCTTTAGACGCGTACACACCGCTTACCAGCACATACCAGGGTTGTCCGTTGCGGGTCGTCTGATAAACCACATAGTTTTTCAGATTGGATTTTTTCGCCCAGCCGTTCAGATTGTCGTAGCTGGAAGAGCTGCTCAACTGAAGAGTGTAGTTGTTGGAAGGCGCTGATTTCAACGAACCGACGTTGCCCGCTGTTTTACCTGCTGTCGCTGCTCCGGCAGTTGCCGTGGCTGCTGGTGCAGGAGTGGCCGCTGGCGCGGTGGTCGCCGTGGCTTTTGGTGCAGTCGTCGTTGCAGCAGGCGCTTTCACGGCTGCGGTTTCGGTCTGCTTAGGCTGAGCAACAGGTTTCGCTTCTGGCGTTTTCGCAACCGTCTGCGGTTTGGTTTCACGCTTCGGTTCGATGACAGCCTGTTTACGTTCCTGACGCGGCGCGGTTTGGGTCTGAGTCTGACGCGGTTTGGTTTCCGTTGCTGCGGTTTGCGGTTGAGCCGCACCGCCGCGAATCGGAGCCACGGTCGCAGGCTCGGTTGGCAAAGTTGAACTCGCCACCACGTTATTCACCTGATCCTGACTCTGCGGCTGGGTCAGCGCGTTGTTCAGGTCACCCTGGACTTCAACACGCTGCTGGCCTTCAGGCGTAGCAGGAGCCTGGCCCTGAGTTGGCGTCGAGGAAACCGGCGGCAAGGAGACATCCTGCGGGGCATTAGCGGTCTGACCCGCCGTCTGCTCAGCAGAGGTTGTTCCTGGCGCAGGTTGTGCACCATTGGCCTGATCGGCAGCGTCGTTCCCCGAAAGATTAATGCTCTTTTCGGCAGAAGGTGTCTGCTCGTTTGAATTCGTTGACGGTGCTTTTAGCGCAGAACCGATGCCGATAATCAACAGCAGCAGTACGAATACGCCAAGGCCCATCATGATGTACTGGCGGGAAGCCGGTTTTTTGGCTGCCGCTTTACGTTTGCGCGGGCGACGCTCTACAGGCTCTTCGTCCATTGAATCTTCTTCGGACTCATAACCTTCTTCTTCTCGCTCATCACGCGCGTTGCGATTGCGTGACGGACGACGATCGTCTGCATCCAAATCAACATCGTCAAAGTTGATTTGCGGCTCGTTATCACGTTCTGAAGATTGACGAGAACGACCAGTACGACGATCGCTGGGATCGGGTTTCAGCTCGTCTTCTGGTTTGAATTCATCCATTTAACACCCCACTCAAAGGCTCATGCTTACGACGTTGCATTGCACCTGAATCTAAATAGCTACCTTTGACAGTAGCCAGACCTTTCTAGTTGTTACGCCTGCTGGCAATCAGCAATCGCGCCAAGAACCACTTCATGCGACACTCCGCCGCGCACTTCACTCTTCCCTATTGCCAGCGGGAGAACTAAACGCATCTCGCCAGCCAATACTTTTTTATCACGCATCATGTGGGGTAAATACGCCTGCGAAGACATTTCGCGTGGGCCCGTCACGGGTAAACCCGCACGTTCCAGCAGCGTGATGATGCGTTGAGTCTCTTCTTTGGTGAACTGACCCAAACGTTCAGATGTGCGAGCGGCCATGACCATGCCCGCAGCGACGGCTTCGCCGTGAAGCCAGTTGCCGTAGCCCATTTCGGCTTCGATCGCGTGACCGAACGTATGCCCCAGATTCAGTAAAGCACGTAAGCCAGTTTCCCGCTCGTCTGCTGCAACGACTTCGGCTTTCAGCTCACAACAACGGCGGATGCAATATGCCAGTGCCTGACCGTCAAGGTTAAGCAGCGCATCCATATTCTCTTCCAGCCAGATGAAAAATTCACTGTCCAGAATAATGCCGTATTTGATCACTTCAGCGAGGCCAGACGCCAGCTCGCGTTTTGGCAGGGTTTGCAGACAGTCGAGATCCACCACCACCGAAGCGGGCTGGTAGAAGGCGCCAATCATATTTTTGCCAAGCGGGTGATTGACGGCCGTTTTGCCGCCAACAGAGGAGTCGACTTGCGATAATAACGTGGTAGGAATTTGAATAAAACGAACACCACGCTGATAACTTGCCGCGGCAAAACCCGTCAGATCGCCAACAACACCACCGCCCAGGGCAAGTAGTGTCGTATCGCGACCATGCGGTTTTTGCAGTAATGCGGTAAAGACGGTATCAAGTACCGCCAGGCTTTTATACTGCTCGCCATCAGGCAGAATCACACTGTCGACCTTCACACCTGCCTGTTCCAGCAGATGACGAATTTTGTCGAGATAAAGCGGAGCCAAAGTCTCGTTGGTGACAAGCATAGCCTGATCACCCGCTTTCAGTGGTAAGAAGGAAGCTGGATCGTTAAACAAGCCAGCCGCGATGGTGATAGGGTAACTACGTTCCCCGAGAGTAACTGTAATCCTCTCCATGACGCGACATCCACCTTAAATGCTTATACCCGTGGGCGAGTGTATATAAAGCCAGAATCAGTTGCTTTCCAGCATATGAATAATCTGGTTTGCAACTACTTTAGCGCTTTGATCGTCGGTACGAATGGTCACATCAGCAATCTCTTCGTACAGTGGATTGCGTTCACCGGCCAATGCTTCCAGAACTTCACGTGGAGGCGTTTCAACCTGCAGTAACGGACGCTTTTTATCGCGCTGTGTACGTGCCAGCTGTTTTTCTATGGTCGTCTCAAGATAGACCACAACGCCACGGGCGGAGAGACGGTTACGGGTTTCGCGAGATTTTACAGAACCACCGCCAGTCGCCAGCACGATGCCCTGTTTTTCCGTAAGTTCATTGATAACTTTTTCTTCACGGTCACGGAAACCTTCTTCGCCTTCTACATCGAAGACCCAGCCCACATCAGCTCCGGTTCGTTTCTCAATCTCTTGATCAGAATCGTAAAATTCCATATTGAGTTGTTGAGCCAACTGGCGCCCAATAGTGCTTTTTCCGGCACCCATAGGCCCAACCAGAAAGATATTGCGTTTCTCTGCCATTTTTTCGGTACTACTAAGACTATTCGTTAATGGTAATCCCCGCTGCGCAAACACACAGCGTAGCAGGACATGAACTGAAACCTCATATGCGATAGTGCGAGAGTCAGACTAAAAATTATCTCAGTAGTCCTGCTTGTTTGGCAACTGAATTAAATCACCACACCAGATGCTTAAGGCAACAAGAGGTAAGATTAGGAGAAGCTGAAACTCAAATCGGTACTCCTTGTATGCTAATTCATGCCCCACGTCAAACATCTGCAACAAACTGAACGCAAAATCCTCGCGGGGATCGTGACCATTATTGAATACTAATCAGACGTGGGGTGATGAATACCACCAGCTCGCGCCGCTCATTATCCTTCCCGTCATGGCGAAAAAGTTGCCCAACCCAGGGAAGACGACCGAGGCCAGGAATGCTGTCACTGCCTGTTTTGTTCTTTTGCGAGAAAATACCGCCCAGCGCCAGTGTTTCACCACTTTTAACTTCAACCTGAGTTTCAATTTCCTGCTTATCGATAGCCAGCGTTTCGCCATCCGCCTGCTGTAAAACCTGCCCAGGCATGTTTTCACTGATGTGCAGCTTGAGCCGCACCCGACCATTCGGTAACACCACGGGCGTGACCTCCATTCCGAGAACCGCTTCTTTAAACTCCACCGACGTTGCTCCACTTTCACCGCTGGAAACCTGATACGGAATTTCGCTGCCCTGCTTGATACTGGCGGGCTGCATATGCGAGGCCAGCAGCCGGGGGCTGGCGATGATCTCTAACTGCTGCTTTTGTTCCAGCGCAGACAATTCCAGATCCAAAAGCCTGCCGTCAATTCGACCAATATTGAATCCTAAATGCGTCGTCGCGTTAGCCACGGAAAGATCAGCACCTAGCGTGGTGATTTGCCCAGGCGAACCGGTGCTTTGCGCTTCTGCCAAATTCCATTTCACACCCAGCTCGCGCAGACTTTTTTCATTGATCGTGACGATATGTGCTTCCAGCTCCACCTGTGCGACGGGTAAATCCATCAACTCTGCCCAGTGCTGAAGGGCATCCAGGACGGGGGGAATATCACGCACCAGAATGCGATTCGTGCGTTTGTCCACGGAGAGACTTCCCTTTGGACTGAGCTGTTTTTCAGCCGCTTTCTGTAATTCGCTTGCGTCGGCGTAGGCAAGAGACAGCGTGCGCGAGGCCAAGGGTACATTCAGCTTCAGGCGTGTTTGCTCTTCTTCTTTTTGCGTCTGCTGTTCACGCTGCCAGGAGGCGGTATTCACATAAAAAATACCGCCCTCTTCTCGCAATATCAGCCCGGCGCTCGTCGCGACGATTTGCAGCGCCTGCCGCCACGGTACATGCGTCAAATGCAGCGACAGCGTGCCGGTGACATCGGGCGAAACAATCAGATTGCGGTTTTCCAGCTCCACCAGCGACTGTAAAATCTGCGTCACCGGTACGTCATCCACCGCCAGCGTGACGGGTTTCGGCGCGGTGGCCTGCGTCGGCAGGCTGAACATCACCAGCAGAACCCCTATTTTTGCGATTTTCATTGTTCGTTCCTTCTCGTTGCCATCGCCACTCCTTCGGCTCACACTCTTCACCAAGCCCGACGACCATTTCCATTTCATTGACAGCGAGCACGAGCCAACCCGCAGGCAGCTTTTCTTGCTGCCTGACGCGATGCCAGCGCTGCTGTTCATCTTTAACGATACCGACAGAATTTCCGTTTTCGATTAGCCCTTGATATCGCCAGTGCGCTAACGTTCCTGCTGAACAGCGATCGTCCGGCGGATGGAAGGGGTCGCGCATTCCGGTGATAAAAATCAGAGAACAGATCAGCAAACAGCGCAGTTCAGTTCGCATTGGAACTCTCCAGTTGTACAACCAGTCGCAGAGTCGACTCTCCTGGCACCACAGAAAACGCGCTGACGTCCATCCCGCACCGTGCAAGCCGCTCAAACACATTGGGGATCTGCATCCAGTCAGCATCCAGCGTTAACGCGCCGCCCTTTGCCTCGGGTAGCCAGTGCACCAGACGCACACCACCGGCCTGGAAATCCAGCGGCGAAAAGGGCATAGAGGCCTGAGCAGTAGGCTCTGACTGTGCGAGCGGTGGCTGCGCCGCATCCACCCACAGTGCCGTTTGGGCGGAATACAGCTGGTTTCGTTTTGCCTCGAGTTGCAACAGCGGCTGAATAGTCGGGCGGACCAGCACCAGATAGGTCCCTAAAAACATCAGGCAAGAGCCCAGGCTCCAGCACAGAAAGCGTGTCCGCAGGTGAAGCGAATACCAGCGTTCATGGAGGATGTGCACATTTCACCCCTGGCTCGTGAGGGTAAAACTGAACGTCCAGCGCCCCTGAGCATCCTGCAGCATTTCACCTGCTGGCCCGAGGCTAAAACCGGGCAACTGCCTGAGTGATTCCCCAAGCCCGACGAGCGCGGACTGCGTTGCTGCATAGCCTGATAATTCAAGACGAGATTGCTGATAGCGTATCTGTGTCAGCCAGGCTTGATCCGGCATGATTGACGCCAGTGAAACCAGCGCCTTTTGCCAGGCCTGCGTTCTGGCGTGGAGCACTCCCGTTTCTGGGGTTCGCGGCGGTGCCTGCTGCGCGCGGCGGGCGATCAATGCCAGATGAATCGCCGTCTCACTCGCCAGATGCGCTTCGAGCACGCGTGTTTTCAGGCCATTGACAGCTCGCAGGCTCATCACCGCCACAAGAGAGACAAGCAATGAGCCGATAAACAGCAGTCCCCAAAAACGCCAGCAGTGTTGTTGTCGCCGGTGCCGCCAGGGGAGAAAGTTTGTGATTTTCACTCGAACAATTCCCCCATCGCGAGGGCCAGGGCGACGGTAAATTCCGCTCCGCATTCGGGCAACGGCGGCTGACAGTGTGAAATCACGCTGAAGGGATCGCGCTGTTCAACGCCAAAAAGCGCGATGTCATCAGGGTTGAGCGCTAGCAAAGCGCCCAAATCGGCCACACTTTTCGCCTCATCAGCGGTCTTTCGCCCCCACTGATGGCGCATTGCCCACAACCAGTGCTGGCCGTCGCGCCACGCCACGCATTGGGCAGGCGGATCAAGAAGCGGCAGGAAGTTCGCCAGCGCCGAAGCATCCGGCGTGATGGCCGCAACGTGCAGTCGCAGCGATTCTGCCAACGTCAAAAGCGCTGCGACCTCTTTGTTTTGCGCCGCTGTCACCTGAAATGAGCGGCTAAAGGTGTCCTGTGTGTAGTCAAAACAGAGCGCGTCGGGTGGCATTTCCAGCTCGCGTGACATCGCAGAAGCAATCCACGATGCCTGCTCGCTGTCGCGTAACGTCAGCGCCGGGCAAGGTAGCGTCTTTTGCAGCGTACGGGCGGCGGGGAACGCGATAAAGAGCCGGTGATGATGGGGTAAGGTCTGGCTCCATTCTTTAAGCGCCGCAACCAGCTGTTGCGGCTGAATAATTTGCCCATCGCGGATAACACCCGCTGCCACAGGGATTTGCCACCAGCGGCGCAAACGCCACCCGGTGCGCTCTTGGGTGAGAGAGGCGGCTAAAACTCTATCTTGTTGAATGTGAACACCCGTTCGCCATGTTTTGAAAGCCATACTTCACGATCTCCTTATCGCCCGTCAGGTTGACGGCTCTATCAATGCTTCAGGCTTGCCTTTATACTACCGCGCGATTGTTTAGAAACTGCCCAAGTGAAACTGAATGGGAAATCTCCAGTGAAGTTCGTAAAGTATTTATTCATCCTTGCAGTCTGTTGCATTCTGCTGGGAGCAGGCTCGATTTATGGTTTGTACAAATATATTGAGCCGCAACTACCCGATGTCGCCACGCTGCGTGATGTGCGACTCCAGATCCCAATGCAGGTCTATAGCGCCGATGGCGAACTCATCGCCCAGTACGGCGAGAAGCGTCGTATCCCGCTGACCCTTAACCAGATTCCACCGGTGATGGTGAAAGCCTTTATCGCCACGGAAGACAGTCGTTTCTATGAACACCACGGCGTCGATCCAGTGGGGATTTTCCGTGCCGCAAGCGTCGCGCTGTTCTCCGGCCATGCCTCTCAGGGGGCCAGTACCATTACGCAGCAGCTGGCGCGTAACTTCTTCCTGAGCCCGGAAAAAACGCTGACCCGTAAGATCAAAGAGGTGTTCCTTGCCATCCGCATCGAACAGCTGCTGAGCAAAGACGAGATCCTCGAGCTTTACCTCAACAAGATCTATCTGGGTTATCGTGCGTACGGCGTCGGCGCGGCGGCGCAGGTCTATTTTGGTAAACCTGTCGAACAGCTGAGCTTAAGCGAAATGGCGACGATCGCCGGTCTGCCGAAAGCGCCGTCAACGTTCAACCCGCTCTACTCCCTCGACCGCGCGACTGCACGTCGTAACGTGGTGCTGTCGCGTATGCTGAGCGAAGGCTATATCAGCCAGACTCAGTACGATCAGGCGCGTAACGAAGCCATTGATGCTAACTATCACGCTCCTGAAATCGCCTTCTCCGCCCCGTATCTCACGGAAATGGTCCGCCAGGAAATGGTGAGCCGCTATGGCGAGCAGGCGTACGAAGATGGCTATCGTATTTACACCACCATCACCCGCAAAGTGCAGCAGGCGGCACAGCAGGCGGTGCGTAACAACGTGATGGATTACGACATGCGTCACGGCTACCGCGGCCCGTCGAACGTGCTGTGGAAAGTGGGCGAAAGCGCATGGGATAGCAAAAAAATCATCGACTCGCTGAAAACACTGCCGACCTACGGACCACTGTTACCGGCGGTTGTGACCAGCGCTGACCCGCAAGAAGCTACCGCGATGATGGCCGACGGAACCTCTGTTTCGTTGCGAATGGACGGTATCCGCTGGGCACGTCCGTATCGCTCCGATACGGCGCAAGGCCCGACGCCGCGTAAAGTCACCGACGTCGTGCAAACAGGACAACAAATCTGGGTCCGTCAGGTGAATGACGCCTGGTGGCTGGCACAGGTTCCAGACGTGAACTCCGCGCTGGTGTCAATCAATCCGCAAAACGGTGCCGTGATGGCTCTGGTCGGTGGTTTTGATTTCAATCAGAGCAAATTTAACCGCGCCACGCAGGCGCTGCGTCAGGTCGGGTCGAACATTAAACCGTTCCTGTACACCGCGGCGATGGATAAAGGGCTGACGCTGGCGAGTATCCTCAACGATGTGCCGATCTCACGCTGGGATGCAGGTGCAGGTTCAGACTGGCAGCCGAAAAACTCCCCGCCGGAGTATTCCGGTCCAATCCGTTTACGTCAGGGCCTGGGGCAGTCCAAAAACGTGGTGATGGTCCGCGCGATGCGCGCGATGGGCGTCGATTACGCAGCAGAATATCTGCAACGCTTCGGTTTCCCGGCGCAAAACATTGTGCATACTGAATCCCTGGCGCTCGGCTCTGCGTCCTTTACGCCATTGCAGGTAGCTCGCGGTTACTCGGTAATGGCTAACGGCGGTTTCCTGGTCGATCCGTATTTCATCAGCAAAATTGAAAACGATCAGGGCGGCGTGCTGTTTGAGGCGAAACCGAAAATCGCCTGTCCAGAATGCGATATTCCGGTGATTTATGGCGATACGCCAAAATCAAACGTACTGGATAACAAGGACATGGAAGACGTGGCTCAGTCTCAGGAGCAGCAGAATTCCACCGTGCCACAACCGCAGCTGGAGCAGGCTAACCAGGCGCTGGTCGCTCAGAGCGGTGCGCAGGAATATGCTCCTCACGTGATCAACACGCCGCTGTCGTTCCTGATCAAGAGCGCCCTGAACACCAACATCTTTGGTGAGCCGGGCTGGCAGGGCACAGGCTGGCGCGCGGGTCGGGATTTACAGCGCCACGATATCGGCGGTAAAACCGGGACCACCAACAGCTCGAAAGACGCCTGGTTCTCCGGTTACGGCCCGGGTGTGGTGACGTCCGTGTGGATTGGCTTTGACGATCACCGTCGTGATTTAGGCCGCACGTCAGCATCCGGGGCGATTAAGGACCAGATTTCCGGTTATGAAGGCGGCGCGAAGAGTGCGCAACCCGCCTGGGACGCTTACATGAAAGCGGTTCTTGAGGGTGTACCAGAACAACCGTTGACGCCACCACCGGGCATCGTGACGGTGAACATCGACCGCAGCACGGGTCAGTTAGCGAACGGCGGCAACAGCCGTGCGGAGTTCTTCATCGAAGGCACGCAGCCTACGACGCAGGCGGTGCATGAGGTGGGAACCGAGTTGATTGATAACGGCGAGACGCACGAATTGTTCTGATGGTCCTGATGCCCGGCGGCGCGTTGCTTGCCGGGCCTACAAAACCTGATCGTAGGCCGGGTAAGGCGAAGCCGCCACCCGGTTTTTTTTATGGGCTACAAACGCCCCTGCCCTTTCAGCCATTCCCTCACCAGGAACAGCGCACTGACATTGCGGGCTTCGTTAAAATCGGGGTCTTCCAGCAAATCCATCAGATGCGCCAGCGGCCAGCGCACCTGCGGCAGCGGCTCAGGCTCGTCCCCTTCCAGTTTTTCCGCATAGAGATCTTCTGCCAGCACGATATTCATTTTGCTGGAGAAATAGGACGGGGCCATGCTCAGCTTTTTCAGGAACGTAAGGTCATTCGCGCCAAAGCCCACTTCTTCTTTCAGCTCGCGATTCGCGGCTTCGAAAACAGATTCACCTGGGTCGATAAGCCCTTTTGAGAAGCCCAATTCATAGGATTCTGTCCCCACCGCATATTCACGAATCAAAATCAGGTGATCGTCAACAATAGGAACGATCATCACCGCTTCGCGCGTGGACGGGCGCATACGTTCATAGACGCGACGCACGCCGTTGCTGAATTCCAGGTCGACACTTTCCACGGTAAAAAGGCGTGATTTGGCGACGGTTTCAACATTCAAAATGGTGGGTTTTTGTAAGGGTTTGCTCATCTTGACGGGTCTTTGCTGTGTGAACTGAGTGCATTGTGCGATATGCCGCACGGTTTCGGCAATGTCAATCGCTCTTTATTTACATTTTTGCAACCTAGCGTGAGTTAATCCTCATTTCAGCGCAAAAGTCAAGAGGTTGAAATAACTCCAGGAATTTGCTGATATCCCGCCAGGGTTGCCTTTGCTATTATCTGCGGTCACTGGGATGCGCTTCAAAATGCTCAAGTTCGACTCCATGCTTGCCGATAGCCAACCACAGAGACTCATTCACTGTAAAAGGTGCAACTGACAACACCTGTAAATTAGTAAGATGGGGAAAGCATGAGCACCATTTTGATATTTTTCGCTGCACTGCTGGCCTGCGCACTACTCGCAGGTTGGTTATACCGGCGCCGGGCACAGCGGCGATATCGCCTGCCATTTTTAAACGCCTTTGCCGGAGCAACTACGCGCAAACTGGCGCCCGAAGAACGCAGCGCAATTGAAAACTATCTTGATACGTTGAACCGTGTCCAGCAGACACCTGGCCCGACCGGCGCCAGCGCTGCGCCGATCTCCCTGACGCTCAACGCGCAAAGCGATACCGTGCTGTGCGTGACGCGCTCGATCACCCGCTATGGCATTACCACCGACGATCCCAACAAGTGGCGCTACTATCTCGATTCAGTCGAAGTGCATCTGCCGCCGTTTTGGGAACAATACATCAATGATGAAAATAGCGTTGAGCTGATCCCGACAGATTCTATTCCGCTGGTCATTGCTCTGAATGGTCACACCCTGAGTGAATATGTTCAGGAAGCACCGCGCTTTGCGCTGGAGCGCACAAACTCCACACAGGCGTCAATTCGTGGTGAAGAAACTGAACAGATTGAACTGCTTAACATTCGCCAGGAAACGCACGAGGAGTATGCCCTCAGCCGTCCGGACGGAATTCGTGAGGCGGTGCTGATCGTTGCCGCTTTCGTGCTCTTTTTCTTCTGCCTGATGGCTCCGGACGTTTTTGCACCCTGGCTGGCAGGCGGTGCACTGTTGCTGCTGGGCGCTGGTCTGTGGGGGTTATTTGCGGCTCCGGCAAAAACGACGCTACGCGAAATCCACTGCTTACGCGGTACGCCTAAGCGCTGGGGTTTGTTCGGCGAGAACGATCAGGAACATATCAACAACATCTCGCTCGGGATTATCGATCTCATCTATCCGCGCCACTGGCAGCCGTGGATTGCCCAGGATTTAGGGCAAAAAACCGATATTGATATTTATCTCGACCGCCACGTTGTGCGCCAGGGGCGTTTCCTGTCCCTTCATGATGAAGTCAAAAACTTCCCGCTCCAGCACTGGCTTCGCAGTACCGTTATCGCCGGAGGCGCTGCGCTGGTGCTGGCGATGTTGATTCTGCTGGTGCCACTCGATATGCCGATTAAATTCACCCTGTCATGGATCAAAGGCGCACAAACCATTGAAGCCACCAGCGTGAATCAACTGGAAGATGCAGGCGTTCGCGTCGGTGATACGCTGAAGCTGAAAGGAACGGGCATGTGTAATATCCACGCGCCCGGGACCTGGAACACACGCCAGAATTCACCGTTCACGCCTTTTGATTGTTCGCAGATAGTCTGGAATGACGCCCCACCGCTGCCGCTGCCGGAATCCGACACCGTCGGCAAAGCAACGGCTTTAACTCAGGCTCTGAACCGCCAACTGCATCCAAAACCGGAAGACAATTCCCGCGTCAGCCAGTCTCTGCGCGCAGCGATTCAGAAATCAGGCATGGTGCTGCTGGATGATTTCGGCGACATCGTGATGAAAACGCAGGATCTCTGTTCCGCCGACGATGAGTGTGTGCGCCTCAAAAACGCGTTGGTCAATCTCGGGAACAGTAAAGACTGGGAAGCGCTGGTGAAACGCGCTGACGCAGGGCGACTTGACGGCGTAAACGTTCTGCTGCGCCCGGTGAGTGCCGAATCACTGGAGAATCTGGTCGCCACTTCCACCGCGCCTTTCGTCATGCGTGAAACCACCCGCGCGGCCCAGGCGTTAAACAGCCCGGCACCGGGCGGTTTCGTGATTATCAGCGATGAAGGGAGCGATCTGGTCGATCAGCCTTATCCGCCGGTGGCGCTGTATGATTACCCGGCTCAGGAACAATGGGGCGAGTTCCAGCGTCTGGCGCAAATGCTGATGCAAACGCCGTTCAGCGCTGAGGGCATTGTGACGGGCATCTTTACCGATGCCAACGGCACCCGCCACGTCGAACTTCACCGCATGCCGGACAGCGCCGGATTATGGCGTTACATTGCCACTACCCTGCTGATGTTGGCGATGCTGGTGTGCATTATCTGGAACGGAATCGCTGCGCTGCGCCGCTATCAGCGCTCTCGTACGCGCCTGGCCGAGATTCAGCAATACTATGAAAACTGCCTCAATCCCAAGCTCATCGCCGCGCCTGACAGCCTGATCGGATAATACCGCTGCGCGACAGTTATGCTAACCTGTCGCGCACGTATATTTCCGCTGGAGAGTTCCCCCCATGCATCTTGATATCGCCTGGCAGGACGTTGATACCGTCCTGCTGGATATGGACGGCACGCTGCTCGACCTCGCCTTTGACACCCATTTCTGGCAAAAGCTGGTGCCTGAAACCTATGGCGCGCAGCAGGGCATCACTCCGGCGGAAGCGCAGGATTATATTCGCCAGCAGTATCACGCCGTGCAGCATACGCTAAACTGGTACTGCCTGGATTACTGGAGCGACAAGCTCGGTCTGGATATTTGCGCTATGACCACCGCGCAAGGGCCGAACGCGGTGCTGCGTGAAGATACGGTGCCTTTTCTCGATGCCCTGAAAGCAAGTGGCAAGCGCCGTATTCTGCTGACTAACGCGCATCCGCACAATCTGGCGGTGAAGCTCGAACATACCGGGTTGGCGTCGCACCTTGATTTATTACTTTCCACCCACACATTTGGTTATCCGAAAGAGGATCAGCGATTGTGGCAGGCGGTGGCACAAGAGACCGGTTTGCAGCCAGAAAGAACGTTATTCATTGATGACAGTGAACCGATTCTGGATTCGGCGGCAAAATTCGGTATTCGCTATTGCCTGGGCGTGACGAATCCTGATTCCGGCCTGGCGGATAAAAGCTATCTGCGGCATCCGGCACTCAACGACTATCGCCGGATGATCCCCTCACTCAACGTGAAGGAGACGCCATGAAAGATAAACCCTCCGAGGGGGTAAGACTGGATAAATGGCTGTGGGCCGCCCGTTTTTATAAAACGCGCGCTCTGGCCCGCGAAATGGTCGATGGCGGTAAGGTCCATTACAACGGGCAACGCAGTAAACCAAGTAAGCTTGTCGAACTGAACGCCACGCTGACACTGCGCCAGGGTAACGATGAACGCACGGTGATCGTCAAAGCCGTTACCGAAAATCGTCGCCCGGCTGCCGTTGCGGTTCTGATGTATGAAGAGACGGCCGAAAGCATCGAAAAGCGCGAGAAAGTGGCTTTTGCGCGCAAGATGAATGCCCTGACCATGCCGCATCCGGACAGGCGACCGGATAAAAAAGAACGTCGCGACCTGATGAAATTTAAACACGGCGAACATGAGTAATCGCCGTTCGAAGAGAGAAAAATATGTCCCAACACGACCAATTACATCGCTATCTGTTTGAGCAATTTGCCGTTCGCGGCGAGCTGGTTACGGTATCCGAAACCTGGAAACAGATTATGGAAAACCACAGCTACCCGCAGCCGGTGAAGACCATCCTCGGCGAGCTGCTGGTCGCGACCAGTCTGCTGACGGCAACGCTTAAGTTTGCAGGCGATATCACCGTACAATTGCAGGGTGATGGCCCGATGACGCTGGCGGTGATCAACGGCAATAACCAGCAGCAGATGCGCGGTGTGGCTCGCGTTCAGGGAGAAGTCCCGGAAGGTGCCGATCTCAAAACGCTGGTCGGCAACGGTTTCCTGGTGATCACGATTACCCCAGAAGAAGGCGAGCGCTATCAGGGCGTAGTGGGTCTGGAAGGCGATACTTTGGCCGCCTGCCTGGAAGATTACTTCATGCGTTCCGAACAGCTGCCAACGCGCCTGTTTATCCGCACAGGCGTGGTGGACGGCCAACTGGCGGCGGGCGGTATGCTGCTGCAGGTGCTGCCTGCACAGAATGCCCAGGGCAATGATTTCGATCACCTGGCAGCTCTGACTGAAACCATCAAAACTGAAGAGCTGTCCACGCTGCCAGCGAACGAAGTGCTGTGGCGTCTGTACCACGAAGAAGAGGTGACGCTGTACGATCCGCAGGACGTAGAGTTCAAATGTACCTGTTCTCGTGAACGCTGTGCGGGCGCGCTACGTACCCTGCCGGATGAAGAGATCGACAGCATCATGGCTGAAGACGGCGAAATCGATATGAACTGTGACTACTGTGGTTCTCACTACGTGTTCAATTCGATGGACATCGCCGAGATCCGCAACAACGCCTCCCCGGCAGACCCGAAGGTTCATTAATGCCTCCTCCCCTCACTTCCGGTGAGGGGAAAACTTGCCTTTAAGCTGAATCGTTTTTCGTAATGTAACCCTTACGTAACTTTCTTACATGTATGCGATTACATTCACATTCTTCCGGTTAAATACTCCATGATTTAACCTTTTGAGAACATTTCCCCCCACAAAAAAGCGAATCCTGCGATAATCCGCCCTGCTTCGTGACAGGAGTCACAGCGTTTTCCGTCAGGAAGGGTTTTGTCCAGATACGTAAATCTATGAGCCCCGTCGCGGTTAACATCCTAAGAAAAACCCTACAATTTCAGGCAGTACATATTGGCTAAGGAGCAGTGACATGCGCGTTAAAGATTTAACCCCGCAAGATCTCATGGCTTATGGTATCAACGACGTCCAGGAAATCGTCTACAACCCCGATTACGATACGCTGTATCAGGAAGAGCTCAATCCAGCACTGGAAGGATACGAGCGAGGTGTGTTGACGAACACTGGTGCTATCGCCGTGGACACCGGGATTTTTACCGGCCGTTCGCCGAAAGATAAGTATATCGTCCGTGACGACACCACCCGCGATACGCTGTGGTGGGCAGATAACGGTAAAGGGAAGAACGACAATAAGCCGCTCTCCCAGGACACCTGGCAGCATCTGAAAGGACTCGTCACTCATCAACTCTCCGGCAAGCGCCTGTTCATTATTGATGCCTTCTGTGGCGCCAATGCCGACACCCGTCTTTCAGTGCGCTTCATTACCGAAGTTGCCTGGCAGGCGCATTTCGTGAAGAACATGTTTATTCGCCCGACCGATGAGGAATTACAGGATTTCGAGCCTGATTTCATCGTGATGAACGGTGCGAAATGCACTAACCCTCAGTGGAAAGAGCAGGGCCTGAACTCGGAAAACTTCATCGCCTTCAACCTGACCGAGCGCATCCAGCTTATCGGCGGCACCTGGTACGGTGGCGAAATGAAGAAAGGGATGTTCTCGGTGATGAACTACCTGCTGCCGCTGCAGGGCATTGCCTCCATGCACTGCTCTGCTAACGTTGGTGAAGAAGGTGATGTGGCGGTATTCTTTGGCCTCTCCGGCACCGGCAAAACCACCCTTTCCACCGATCCGAAGCGCCGTCTGATTGGCGACGATGAACACGGCTGGGACGATGACGGCGTGTTCAACTTCGAAGGCGGCTGCTACGCCAAAACGATCCGCCTGTCGGCAGAAGCGGAACCGGACATTTTCGGTGCCATCCGCCGCGATGCGCTGCTGGAAAACGTCACCGTGCGTGCCGATGGAAGCGTCGATTTTGACGATGCCTCGAAAACCGAAAACACCCGCGTGTCGTATCCGATCTATCACATCGATAATATCGTGAAGCCGGTGTCCAAAGCGGGCCACGCCTCGAAAGTGATCTTCCTCACCGCCGATGCCTTTGGCGTGCTGCCACCGGTTTCCCGCCTGACGGCCAGCCAGACGCAGTATCACTTCCTGTCCGGTTTTACGGCGAAACTGGCCGGCACCGAGCGCGGTGTGACTGAACCGACGCCAACCTTCTCCGCCTGCTTCGGCGCGGCGTTCCTGTCCCTGCACCCGACGCAATACGCCGAAGTGCTGGTGAAACGTATGCAAGCCGCAGGCGCGCAGGCGTATCTGGTGAACACCGGCTGGAACGGGACGGGTAAACGCATCTCCATCAAGGATACGCGTGCGATTATCGACGCGATTATCGATGGTTCGCTGGATGATGCGGAAACCTTCACCCTGCCCATGTTCGATCTGGCGATCCCAACGTCGCTGCCGGGCGTGGATACGCATATCCTCGATCCGCGTAATACCTACGGCTCACCGGAACAGTGGCAAGAGAAGGCCGAAACGCTGGCGAAGCTGTTTATTGAAAACTTTGAGAAGTACACCGATACGCCAGCAGGTGCGGCGTTGGTGAGTGCAGGACCAAGGTAAAAGCAAAACGGCAACTTCGGTTGCCGTTTTTAATGTTTTCTCCCTCTCCCTTAAGTGAGAGGGGATTGTTAGGTGCGATTTTTAACTCTCTTTCACCTGCCCTCGCGTCACCGGAACTGGCAGCCACGCGCGAATACTCAAACCACCCCGCTCGCTGGTACCAATCTCCAGCAGCCCGTTATGGTTGTCGATAATACGCTGCACAATCGCCAGCCCTAATCCGGTACCGCTGGTGCTACGTGCGCTGTCGCCGCGCACAAACGGCTGGAACAGATGCTTGCGCTGCTCAGGCTTTATCCCCGGACCATCGTCTTCAACCTGGAACCAGGCGCGATTCAGTTCCGAACCACTGCTGACTTTAATCCAGCCATTACCGTAGCGCGCAGCGTTGACCACCATATTGGCGACGGCACGTTTGATGGACAATGGATGCATACGGACCTGAATCTCGCCCGACTGCAAATCAGTATCAATTTCACGCTCGTAACCGCTTTCTGCCGCCACCACTTCGCCAAGCACGCCGTTAAGATCGGCCATTTCCATCGGCATTTCCTGACCGGTACGCAGGTAATCAATGAACTGTTCGATGATAGCGTTACACTCTTCGATGTCCTTGTTGATGGACTCCGCGAGATAGCCGTCCTCTTCGCCCATCATTTCCGTCGCCAGACGAATACGCGTCAGCGGCGTACGCAGATCGTGGCTCACACCGGCCATCAGCAACGTACGGTCGTCAGCAAGCTGCTTAACGCCCGCCGCCATGTGGTTAAAGGCACGCGTTACAGAGCGAACTTCAGACGCACCATATTCACGCAGGGGCGGCGGAATAATGCCTTTCCCCACCTGTAAAGCGGCGTGTTCAAGATCGACTAAGGGTCGGTTTTGTATTCGGATAAACAGCCACGCGCCGCCTATCGCCATCAGCATGATCGCCAGGGTATAGCGAAACAGCGGCGAGAAATCGCCCTGATGGATTTCGGTCAGCGGGACGCGCACCCAAATATTGGGTGACAGCCAGGTTTTCAGCCACACAACCGGCGAGCTTTTGTTGACCTCAACGCGCACTTCCGTCGGGCCACCCAGTTGCTGCGCCATCTGCTGACTTAAGAATTCGTAGTGTTGCGCCCAGCGCAGGCCAGCGTCTTCCGCCGCTTCGTTGGAATAGAGCGAAATTCCCAGCTCGCGGTAAATTTCACGCCGAAACGCCGGAGGAACCACCAGCTGCGTGCCGTCCTCCAGCTGCAGTTTATCGGTCATTAGCATACGAACTTCGTAGGCTAAGACCTTATTGAACTGCTGGAGGCTGGGCAGAATCGCGAAGTTCAGCACCACCAGATACGTCGTCACCAGGCTGACGAACAGCAGGGTGACGATCAGTAGCAGAGTGCG
Organism: Lelliottia jeotgali; assembly: GCF_016771845.1. Classification (NCBI taxonomy): domain Bacteria; kingdom Pseudomonadati; phylum Pseudomonadota; class Gammaproteobacteria; order Enterobacterales; family Enterobacteriaceae; genus Lelliottia; species Lelliottia jeotgali. The sequence goes on from NZ_JAENMQ010000015.1 coordinate 58,694, forward strand.
GGCAAACGAGCTGCGCGGTGAAAAGCGCATTCGCCTCATGCTTTAGAACCGTCCGGCACAAAGACGTAGCCCAGACCCCAAACGGTCTGAATGTAGCGAGGATGCGCAGGATCTTCTTCGACCATGCGGCGCAGACGAGAGATCTGGACGTCGATGGAACGCTCCATCGCGGAGTATTCACGACCGCGAGCCAGGTTCATCAGCTTGTCGCGCGACAGCGGCTCACGCGGATGGCTGACCAGCGCTTTCAGAACCGCAAATTCACCGCTGGTCAGCGGCATAGGTTCATCTTCACGGAACATTTCGCGCGTACCGAGGTTCAGCTTGAACTTACCGAAGGCAATCACGGCCTCTTCCTGAGACGGTGCGCCCGGCAGTTCGTTGGCCTGACGGCGAAGGACTGCGCGAATACGCGCCAGCAGTTCACGCGGGTTGAAGGGTTTTGGAATGTAGTCGTCGGCACCAATTTCGAGGCCTACGATACGGTCAACTTCTTCCCCTTTCGCCGTCACCATAATGATCGGCATTGGGTTGCTCTGGCTGCGCAGACGGCGGCAGATAGAAAGCCCGTCTTCACCAGGGAGCATTAAATCGAGCACCATCAGGTGGAACGATTCACGGGTAAGCAGGCGATCCATTTGCTCGGCGTTCGCCACGCTTCGAACCTGGAAGCCCTGCTCGGTCAGATAACGCTCAAGCAGCGCACGCAGGCGCATGTCGTCATCCACGACCAGAATTTTATAGTTCTCTTGCATTGTATGTACTCCCAAAGGTCCGGATAGTATTTCAGTACGTATTCTAAAAAAGTGCGCGTCTACGACCAGCTAATTCTGGTATAAATTCTAGTCGAAATTGTTACAAAGCATATTTAACAGCAGCTTATCTGCACATTTCATCACATTAATCATTATTAATCCTGTCTGGTAAGCTATGTGGTACGTAATGTGCGTAATGTCTGCAACTGAGTCGAGTCTTAAGGTCACACCATGAAAACGCCGCTAATCACCCGCGAAGGGTACGAAAAACTCAAAAAAGAGATGGATTACCTCTGGCGGGAAGAGCGCCCGGAAGTGACCAAAAAAGTGACCTGGGCGGCCAGTCTCGGCGACCGCAGTGAGAACGCTGACTATCAGTATAATAAGAAACGCCTGCGCGAGATTGACAGACGCGTCCGTTATCTCACCAAATGCCTTGAGAACCTAAGAATTGTTGATTATTCGCCGCAGCAAGAGGGCAAAGTGTTCTTCGGCGCGTGGGTAGAAATTGAGAATGATGATGGCGATATCCGCCGCTTTCGCATTGTCGGCTACGATGAAATTTTTGGTCGTAAGGATTACATCTCGATCGACTCGCCGATGGCCCGCGCGCTGCTCAAAAAGGAAGTCGGTGATTTAACCATCGTCCAGACGCCCGGCGGTGAAGCCAGCTGGTACGTCAACGAAATTGAGTACGTTAAATAGTCCGAGAGCACCCTCCACGGCTGGCATTTTCGCGTGTCAGCCCGTATAACTATCCCCCTGTTTTTCGACAAACCAGATGACAAAGCCATGATGAAAGATTCGCTCTGCCGCATTATTGCGGGTGAACTTCAGGCCAGAGCCGAGCAGGTAGAAGCTGCCGTTCGCCTGCTTGATGAAGGGAACACCGTGCCGTTTATTGCACGTTATCGTAAGGAAGTCACCGGCGGTCTGGATGACACGCAGCTGCGCAACCTGGAGACCCGTCTGGGCTACCTGCGCGAGCTGGAAGACCGTCGTCAGGCCATTCTCAAATCCATCGGCGAGCAGGGCAAACTGACCGATGCGCTGGCAGGTGCTATCAACGGCACGATGAGCAAAACCGAGCTCGAAGACCTTTATCTGCCGTACAAACCTAAGCGCCGCACCCGCGGGCAGATTGCGATTGAAGCAGGCCTTGAGCCGCTGGCGGATCTGCTGTGGAACACCCCGTCACACGATCCGGAAACGGAAGCCGCGAAATTTATCGACGCGGAAAAAGGCGTGGCCGATACCAAAGCCGCCCTCGACGGTGCGCGCTATATCCTGATGGAGCGTTTTGCCGAAGACGCCGCGCTGCTCTCCAAAGTGCGTGATTATCTGTGGAAAAATGCCCATATCGTCTCAACCGTGGTGAGCGGTAAAGAAGAGGAAGGCGCGAAATTCCGCGACTACTTCGATCATCACGAACCGATCTCTACCGCACCGTCGCATCGTGCGCTGGCAATGTTCCGCGGCCGTAACGAAGGTGTGCTGCAACTCTCCCTTAATGCCGATCCGCAGTTCGACGAGCCGCCGAAAGAGAGTTATTGCGAACAGATTATTACCAACCACCTCGGCCTGCGCCTGAATAATGCTCCGGCAGACAGCTGGCGCAAAGGCGTGGTGAGCTGGACATGGCGCATCAAAGTGCTGATGCACCTCGAAACCGAACTGATGGGCACCGTGCGCGAACGCGCCGAAGACGAAGCGATTAACGTCTTTGCCCGAAACCTGCACGACCTGCTGATGGCCGCACCGGCTGGCCTGCGCGCCACTATGGGCCTCGATCCGGGCCTGCGTACTGGCGTGAAAGTGGCCGTTGTCGACGGGACCGGCAAACTGGTCGCGACCGACACCATCTATCCGCACACCGGCCAGGCCGCGAAAGCCGCCGTGGTGGTTGCCGCCCTGTGTGAAAAATACAACGTTGAACTGGTGGCGATCGGAAACGGTACCGCATCGCGCGAAACCGAACGCTTCTTCCTCGACGTGCAGGAGCAGTTCCCGAAAGTCACCGCGCAGAAAGTGATCGTCAGCGAAGCCGGAGCGTCGGTTTACTCGGCGTCCGAACTGGCGGCGCTCGAGTTCCCGGACCTCGACGTTTCCCTGCGCGGCGCGGTCTCTATCGCCCGCCGCCTGCAAGATCCGCTGGCAGAGCTGGTGAAAATCGATCCGAAATCGATCGGTGTCGGCCAGTATCAGCACGACGTGAGTCAGACTCAACTGGCGCGCCGTCTGGATGCGGTGGTGGAAGACTGCGTAAACGCCGTCGGTGTAGACCTGAACACCGCCTCCGTTGCTCTGCTGACCCGCGTGGCAGGCCTGACCCGCATGATGGCGCAGAATATCGTCGCCTGGCGTGATGAGAACGGTCAGTTCCAGAACCGCCAGCAGTTGTTGAAGGTGAGCCGTCTCGGGCCGAAAGCCTTTGAGCAGTGCGCGGGCTTCCTGCGTATCAACCACGGCGATAACCCGCTGGATGCCTCAACCGTTCACCCGGAAGCTTATCCGGTGGTGGAGCGTATTCTGGCTGCCACTCAGCAAGCGCTGAAAGACCTGATGGGCAACAGCACCAATCTGCGTGACCTGAAAGCCGTCGATTTCACCGACGACAAATTCGGCGTGCCAACCGTCTCCGACATCATCAAAGAGCTGGAAAAACCAGGTCGCGACCCGCGCCCTGAGTTTAAAACGGCGAAGTTTGCCGAAGGCGTTGAAACGATGAAAGATCTGCAGCCGGGAATGGTGCTGGAAGGCGCGGTAACAAACGTCACCAATTTTGGTGCCTTTGTCGATATCGGCGTACATCAGGACGGTTTAGTGCATATCTCTTCCCTGGCCGATAAGTTCGTGGAAGACCCGCATACCGTGGTCAAAGCGGGCGATATCGTGAAGGTGAAGGTGCTGGAAGTGGATATGCAACGCAAGCGTATCGCGCTGACGATGCGTCTTGACGAGCAGCCAGGCGAAACCAACGCTCGTCGTAATAACGGCGGCGGCGCGCGCGAGCAATCCCGTCCAGCAGCCAAAGCCGCGAAACCACGCCCTCAGGCTCAGCCTGCCGGTAACAGCGCGATGATGGATGCGCTGGCCGCCGCGATGGGCAAAAAACGTTAATGTCCCCCATTTGCCCGGCTGAATGTTGGCCGGGCAAACGCAGTATCGCCCGACAATCACACCGCAATAAGCTGGAATAAATAAGAACGTACTCACTCATTTATTAGTAAATATGGAACCGATTGCATATCCATATTTATACCAACGATTATCACTTAGTTAACAAATTAATAATTCATACCTCACTCCCCATCTCATTAAAAATTGAGCAAGGTCAAACAGTCCTCGAATTAATGTCCATATGAACATCCGGTCACATTTTAAATATTGCTGATAGAAACCATTCTCATTATCATGAACCTGTTGATTATTTAACCTTCGGTCAAAGTGGTTTCTATGCAATACACACCAGACAGTGCCTGGAAAATTACCGGTTTTGCCCGCGAAATTAGCCCGGCGTATCGTCAAAAACTCTTGTCATTAGGCATGCTGCCTGGGTCTTCGTTCCAGGTTGTGCGCATTGCGCCATTAGGCGATCCCGTGCATATCGAAACCCGTCGCGTCAATCTGGTATTGCGTAAGAAAGACCTCGCGTTATTAGAAGTCGAAGCTTTAATCCGATAAATCGCCAGCCGTTATACCGAGTCTAAAACAATGAAAAAATTAACCATTGGCTTAATTGGCAATCCTAATTCCGGCAAGACCACCTTATTTAATCAGCTAACGGGCGCACGTCAGCGCGTCGGTAACTGGGCGGGCGTCACGGTGGAACGTAAAGAAGGCCAGTTTTCGACGACGGACCATCAGGTCACTCTCGTTGACTTACCTGGCACTTATTCGCTCACCACCATTTCATCGCAGACCTCGCTCGATGAGCAAATTGCCTGCCACTATATTCTGAGCGGCGACGCGGATTTACTGATTAACGTCGTCGATGCCTCCAATCTTGAGCGTAACCTGTACCTGACCCTGCAATTGCTGGAGCTGGGCATTCCGTGCATCGTCGCGCTGAACATGCTCGATATTGCCGAGAAGCAAAAAATTCGTATCGACATCGATGCCCTTTCAGCACGCCTTGGTTGTCCGGTGATTCCGCTGGTCTCCACCCGCGCGCGTGGGATCGACGCCCTAAAGCTGGCGGTCGATCGCCACACCGGCAATACCGATCTTGAGCTGGTTCATTACCCGCAACCGCTGGTGCGCGAAGCCAGCATACTGGCGCAAGAAATGACCCACGCGATGCCGCAGAAACAGCGCAACTGGCTGGGGCTGCAAATGCTGGAAGGCGATATCTACAGCCGTGGTTATGCGGGCAACGCCGCACAGCATCTGGATATTTCGCTGGCGCGACTGAGTGACGAAATCGACGACCCGGCGCTGCATATCGCCGACGCACGCTATCAAAGCATCGCAGCGATTTGCGAAGTGGTCAGTAATACCCTGACCGCCGAACCTAGCCGCTTCACCTCTGCCGTTGATAAAATTATTCTCAACCGCTTCCTCGGCTTGCCGATCTTCCTGCTGGTGATGTACGTGATGTTCCTGCTCGCCATCAACATCGGCGGCGCGCTCCAACCGCTGTTCGATGTCGGCTCTGTGGCCATTTTTATCCACGGCCTGCAATGGCTGGGCTACACGCTGCATCTGCCTGAATGGCTGACCATTTTCCTCGCGCAGGGGCTGGGTGGCGGTATCAACACCGTTCTGCCGCTGGTGCCGCAAATCGGCATGATGTATCTGTTCCTCTCCTTCCTTGAGGATTCCGGTTACATGGCCCGCGCGGCCTTCGTGATGGATCGCCTGATGCAGGCGCTCGGTTTGCCAGGTAAATCCTTCGTTCCACTGATTGTCGGTTTTGGCTGTAACGTTCCGTCGGTGATGGGCGCACGTACGCTTGATGCGCCGCGTGAGCGCCTGATGACCATCATGATGGCGCCGTTTATGTCCTGCGGCGCACGACTGGCGATCTTCGCAGTCTTTGCGGCGGCGTTCTTTGGCCAGGAAGGTGCGCTGGCAGTATTTTCCCTGTACCTGCTGGGTATCGTGATGGCGATTCTCACCGGCCTGATGCTCAAACACACCATCATGCGCGGCGAAGCCTCACCGTTTGTGATGGAACTGCCGGTCTACCACGTCCCGCACATCAAAAGCCTGCTGATCCAGACCTGGCAGCGCCTGAAAGGTTTTGTTCTGCGCGCCGGTAAAGTCATTGTCATTGTCAGTATTTTCCTTAGCGCGCTGAACAGCTTTACCCTCAGCGGTCAGGCGGCGGATAATATCAACGACTCGGCGCTGGCCTCCGTCAGCCGCGTGATCACCCCGCTGTTCAAGCCGATTGGCGTTCATGAAGATAACTGGCAGGCCACCGTTGGGCTGTTCACCGGCGCGATGGCAAAAGAAGTGGTTGTGGGCACCCTGAACACGCTGTATACGGCGGAAAATATTCAGGAAGAGGAGTTTAACCCGGCGGAATTCCACCTCGGAGACGAGCTACTGGGCGCGGTGGATGAAACCTGGGAGAGTTTGAAAAACACCTTCAGCCTGAGCGTGCTCGCCAATCCCATCGAGGCCAGCAAAGGCGACGGTGAAATGGCAACTGGCGCGATGGGCGTAATGAGTCAGAAGTTCGGCAGTGCGTCAGCGGCCTATAGCTATCTGATCTTCGTCCTGCTCTACATTCCGTGCATTTCCGTGATGGGGGCGATTGCCCGCGAATCCAGCCGTGGCTGGATGGGCTTCTCGGTTCTGTGGGGGCTGAACATTGCGTACTCGCTGGCGACCGTCTTCTATCAGGCCACCAACTTTAACCAGCATCCACGCTACAGCCTGGTCTGCATCCTGGCGGTTGTGTTGTTCAACGTCATCCTTATTGGCCTGCTTCGCCGCGCACGCAGCCGTGTCGACGTCAACCTGCTGGCGACCAACAAAACGGCGGCCAACTGCTGTAACAGTCCTGCTGGCGACTGCCACTAAGAGGTAAGAGTTTATGGCATCGATGATTCAGGTTCGTGATCTACTGGCGCTTCAGGGGCGAATGGAGGCCAGACAGTTGAGCCTTTCCCTGCACACGCCACAGCCGATGATCGATGCCATGCTCGAAAGACTGGAGGCAATGGGAAAAGCTGTTCGGGTTCAGGAAGATAAGGACGACTGCTTGTCCGGTAGCTGCAAAAGCTGCCCGGAAGGGAAAGCGTGCCTGCGGGAATGGTGGGTACTGCGCTAATGTGATTTGCCGGGAAAACGAAACGCCTCCCGGCAATAATGGCTACTTACTTAAACACTTCCGCCGTGGCGCGAACGTCTTTCTCATTCTTCGTACCGCTGGTGATCACATAATATGTGCCGCCTAATTTATCCGCCTTTTCCGACAGCTCTTTTTTCGCATCCATCGGTGAGGTTTTATCTGACGTTGAAACATCCCCTACTTTGGTCAAGTTCATCTTTTTCGCTTCATCCCTTTGCAACTCTTTCGCCGCAAAAGCCCCAAAAGACAATGACCCAATAACCAGTGAAGCAACAAGTCCTGTGACTATTTTCATATCCATACTCTCCATAGGTTTATAATTGCGTATATCGCAGGGACAATTGCCACAACGACACACTGAGTATTGTCGTGGCACACCAGTTTTTCCAGGATGGATAGAAAACAATCAGTCTAAACGTTGACTTAACGCAGTCAGCGCCGCGCAAAACTCAGCGGGATGTGAAACAAAAGGCGCGTGCGCCGCTTTGGCAATAACCAACGACTCACTCTGCGGCCACTGCGCATCCAGCATCGGCACCACTTTGCGCGGAACCAGCCCATCAAGATAACCGTAGATTCGCAGATGCGGCACGGTAAGCGCAGCCAGTTGTTCGCGCAGGTCGACGGTTTTCAGGATCTCCAGGCCGCCATTCAGAACATCAACGTCCGGCATTGGCAGAGCCAGCACCGCGTTTTTGAGCATTCGCGCATCCTGTCGTGCCGTTTCGGTGCCCATTGTTTGCAGTGCCAGAAAACGCTCAACCGTGCGCTTGAAATCTTCGCTCAGCTGCTGCTGAAAGCCCGCTAAGACCTCCGGCTTGATACCTGGCCACTCGTCGCGGGCGCTAAAACACGGTGAGGAAGCTACCGTCACCAGCGCCTGAACGCGCTCCGGGTGCGTCAGGGCAATCTGACTGGCCACAAGCCCTCCTAAACTCCATCCGAGCCAGATAGCCTTTTGCGGCGCACGTTCCAGAACCTGTTGCGCCATCGCCTCCAGCGCCAGAGCGCCAAAGCCGTGGCTGCGCCCGAAACCGGGCAGATCAACAAGGTGCAACGTAAATTGCGAGGCCAGTTCCTCCTGAATGCAATGCCACACCTCGGCATTCAGCCCCCATCCGTGCAGCAGCACAAGATCAACATTTCCTGTGCCTGTGGTCTGCCACCAAAGATTATTCATCGGTTAGGATTCTCTTTTTTAACAAGGAAGTTGCTCATGCTAACAGTGCCTGGCTTGTGCTGGCTATGCCGAATGCCGCTCACGATAAGCCACTGGGGAGTGTGTTCGGTCTGCACACGCTCATTCCAGACCCGTACGCCCTGTTGCCCGCAATGCGGATTACCGGCAACGAGCGTCCACATCCCCTGCGGAAGGTGCCTGCAAAAGCCGCCGCCCTGGGATGCTCTGGTCGCGGTCGATGATTACGTTCAGCCGCTGAGTGGCCTGATCCATAAACTGAAATTTTCCCGGCAAACCCAGCTGGCCGCCCCTCTCGCTCGCCTGCTGGTACTGGCGGTTTTGCACGCCAGACGCACACGAAATTTGCCTGCGGTGGATTTACTCATCAGCGTGCCCCTCCACCACCGGCGCCACTGGCGTCGCGGGTATAATCAGAGCGAGGTGTTATGTCACCCACTTGCCCACTGGCTACGCTGCAGTTATCACCCTGTCGCGCTGAAACGCACACATGCCACGGCAATCCAGCATCAGCTCAGCGCGAGGTTGCGCAAAAGAAACCTTAAAAACGCCTTTCGGCTTGAATTGTCGGTCAAGGGCCGCCATATCGCGATTGTGGATGATGTCGTCACAACCGGCAGCACGGTAGCAGAACTTTCCCGACTGCTTTTGCAAAGCGGCGCGGCGACGGTTCAGGTATGGTGTTTGTGTCGCACCTTGTAGCCCTTTTCCGATGGGCGTATTATTATACCCAGGTAATTTAGTCAACTATTAGGCCAAAGCTATGATCCGTATTTCCGATTCTGCACAATCACACTTTGCCAAACTGCTGGCAAATCAGGAAGAAGGGACGCAGATCCGCGTGTTTGTGATTAATCCAGGCACTCCGAATGCAGAATGCGGTGTCTCTTATTGTCCTCCGGACGCTGTGGAAGCATCTGACACTGCCCTTAAATTTGAGCAGCTCACCGCCTATGTCGATGAGTTAAGCGCGCCGTATCTTGACGATGCGGAAATCGATTTCGTTACCGATCAGCTGGGTTCTCAGCTGACGCTGAAAGCACCGAACGCGAAAATGCGTAAAGTGTCCGACGATGCCCCGCTGATGGAGCGCGTGGAATATCTGCTGCAATCGCAGATCAACCCGCAGCTGGCCGGTCACGGCGGTAAAGTCACCCTGATGGAAATCACTGACGACGGTCTGGCTATCCTGCAGTTCGGCGGCGGGTGCAACGGGTGTTCTATGGTCGACGTGACCCTCAAGGAAGGGATCGAGAAGCAAATGCTGAACGAATTCCCTGAGCTGAAAGGCGTGCGCGATCTGACCGAACACCAGCGCGGCGAGCACTCATACTACTGAGTTCCCGTCTGTCTTTGCCGGGTGGCGGCTTCACCTTATCCGGCCTACAGTTCGAGGCTTATGTAGGCCCGCTAAGCGTAGCGCCATCGGGCAAATGACCGCACACCACATCCAGGCCGGGTACGGCGTAACCGCCAACCCGGCTTTTGTTTGCCCATCACTCCCTCCCCATATGTTGACCTGCGTCTCATAATTCAAATTTTGCCTGCCAGGGTGATTCTCAATCCGCACATGTTACCCGTATCATTCACATGGGCACTAAGCATCCTCATAACAGCCGACTAAACTCAATAGTTTCGCAGGCAACCAGTATTAGTGCCGTTAATTCTCTGTTCCCAGTTGGGACAATCGGAAATTGTCGTCGAAACAATGACGTTACCCATAACAATTGAAAGGCCAGGTTAATCATGCCATTAGTTATCGTCGCTATCGGTGTTGTCTTATTACTGCTCTTGATGATCCGTTTCAAGCTGAACGGCTTCATCGCTCTGGTTCTGGTGGCACTTGCAGTCGGTCTGATGCAAGGAATGCCGCTGGTCAAAGTCATTAGCTCTATCAAAGCCGGTGTCGGCGGAACGCTTGGCAGCCTGGCGCTGATCATGGGCTTCGGCGCCATGCTCGGTAAAATGCTGGCAGACTGCGGCGGCGCACAGCGTATCGCGACCACGCTGATCGCCAAATTTGGTAAACAGCACATTCAATGGGCGGTGGTATTAACCGGTTTTACCGTCGGTTTCGCGCTGTTCTATGAAGTTGGCTTCGTGCTGATGCTGCCGCTGGTCTTCACCATCGCGGCTGCGGCGAATATCCCGCTGCTGTATGTCGGTGTGCCAATGGCCGCTGCGCTGTCTGTGACCCACGGCTTCCTGCCACCGCATCCGGGTCCAACCGCTATCGCGACCATCTTCCACGCGGATATGGGTAAAACCCTGCTGTTCGGTACCATCCTGGCGATCCCAACCGTTATCCTTGCGGGTCCGGTATTTGCTCGCTGCCTGAAAGGCATCGACAAGCCCATCCCGGAAGGTCTGTACAGCGCAAAAACCTTCACTGAAGAAGAGATGCCAAGCTTTGGCGTCAGCGTCTGGACTTCTCTGGTGCCGGTCGTGCTGATGGCGATGCGCGCCGTGGCAGAAATGGTGCTGCCGAAAGGTCACGCGTTCCTGTCCGTCGCTGAGTTCCTCGGTGATCCGGTCATGGCGACGCTGATTGCCGTCCTGATTGCGCTGTTTACCTTCGGTCTGAATCGCGGTCGTAACATGGACCAGATTAACGACACGCTGGGCTCTGCCATCAAAATTATCGCCATGATGCTGTTGATCATCGGCGGTGGCGGTGCGTTCAAGCAGGTTCTGGTGGACAGCGGCGTGGATAAATACATCGCCTCTATGATGCATGAAACCAACATTTCTCCGATTCTGATGGCATGGTCTATCGCCGCCGTTCTGCGTATCGCGCTGGGTTCTGCGACCGTTGCAGCGATTACCGCTGGCGGTATCGTGGCGCCGCTGATTGCGACCACCGGCGTGAGCCCTGAGCTGATGGTTATCGCAGTAGGTTCCGGTAGCGTGATTTTCTCCCACGTGAACGATCCGGGCTTCTGGCTGTTCAAGGAGTACTTCAACCTGACTATCGGTGAGACCATCAAGTCCTGGTCGATGCTGGAAACGATTATTTCCGTGTGCGGCCTGATTGGCTGTCTGCTGTTGGGGATGGTGGTTTAAGCCTTACCCGGTCTGGTTGATCTGTGCGGTCATTTGCCGGGTGGCGGCTGCGCCTTACCCGGCCTACAAGGTAAACGCAAAACGGCAACCAAAGGTTGCCGTTTTTAATGTGTTCTCCTTCTCCCCTGGGAGAGGGTCGGGGTGAGGGCATCAAACCGCACCCTCCGTAGGCCCGGCAAGCGCATTTGCGCCGCCGGGCTTTTTTATCACTTCTTCGCTCTTCTGCGCTTATCCAAATCCTTAATCAGCTTGTTCACGCCGTCGTCGGCAAACATCTTCTCAAGGGTGGTGGACAGCTTACGCCGCCAGTTTTTGTACTGATAGCTGGTGCCCGGAATGTTTACCGGCTCCGCCATTCCCAGCCAGTCTTCCGGCTGCAAACCCAGCAGAGCGCTGTTGCTGTCGGCAATATAGCGCTGCATCGCGCGATTGAGCGTCGGCGTCATCGCCATTAGCGAGGCCTTATGCCCGGCACGTTTTGGCAGACAGCCGTGCTTATGCAGCGCATCCAGCAGCCCTTGTTTTGCCAGCTCGCGATCCTGATACAGCCCGCGCAGCACCCCTTCATCCGGATACAAACCTAGCGTTTTGCCAAGCGTGAGATCGCCACTTTCCCAATAGCCTCGCAGCGTAGGAAGATCATGCGTTGTCGCGACAGCCATTGATTGTTCAGGATACGCTTTCGGCGAACGGAACGTCTTCTCATGGTCACTTTCGAAATAGAGTACTTTGTATGAATAAACGCCACTCTCGCGTAATTTGCTGACGATTTCAACCGGTACAGTACCGAGATCTTCGCCAATCACCATGCAGGAGTGACGCTGGCTTTCCAGCGCCAGAATCGACAGTAAATCGTCCACCGGATAATGCACATACGCGCCGTGATCCGCCGTTTCACCGTACGGAATCCACCACAGACGCAGCACAGACATTACGTGGTCGATACGCAATGCGCCGCAGTTTTGCATGTTGGCGCGCAGCAGATCGATAAACGGCTCGTACCCGCGCGCCGCCATCACGTGCGGGTCCATCGGCGGCAGGCCCCAGTTCTGACCCAGCGGACCGAGAATATCCGGCGGCGCGCCGACGGAGGCTTTCAGGCAGTAAAGCTCGCGATCGCACCAGGTTTCGGCTCCGCCTTCCGCCACGCCCACCGCCAGATCGCGGTACAGGCCGATCGGCATGTCGTAGCCCTGGCTCTCCTGCCAGCAGGCGGCAAACTGGCTGTACGCCAGCCATTGCAGCCACAGGAAGAAATCCACTTCGTTGGCGTGTGTTTTGCAGAAGGCTTTCACTTCCGGGGAATCCACCGACTGATACGCCTCTGGCCACACCGGCCAGCCCCAGCGCATTTCGTCCTCTTTCACCTGATAGGCATGCAGCGCATCGAACGCCGCCTGCCAGTAAAGGCTGTCACCTTCCTGGGTGACAAATTGACGGAACGCTTTCATCTGTTCGTCGGTGCGTTTTGCAAAGCCCTTCCACGCCATGCGCAGAGCGGCCATTTTCAGCGCCGTGACCGTTGCGTAGTCGACCCAGTCGGCGTCTCGCACCTGTTTCAGCGTCTGCTGAGTGGTGCTCATCTTCCACCACTCCTGCGCCTCTTTGCTGTTTTTGAAATCATCCAGCGCGTTGACGTCGATATAAATCACGTTCAACCAGCGCCGGGATGACGGGCTGTACGGGCTGGCGCTTTCCGGATTCGCCGGATACAGCGCGTGGATTGGGTTAAGGCCGATAAACGCCCCACCGCGTTTGCCCACGTCCGTCAGCATTTTCTTCAGATCGCCAAAATCGCCGATCCCCCAGTTGTCGTCCGAACGCAGCGTATAGAGCTGCACGCAGGCGCCCCACAGCTTTTTGCCTTCACGCAGTGCCTGCGGTTCGTAGCAGCGTTTCGGGGCAATAATCACCCGACAATGGAAACGATGCTCGCCCTGAGTGAGCGTCAGAGTGTGGTAGCCTTGCGGCAACTTCGTCGGAAGGTTGAGCTGTTTACCGCCCGTGGCATGGCCCTTATGTTCCTGACCCTCTTCGGTGATTAACAGCCAACTGAACTCGCCGCTGCCGTCAATCATCAGCGGCATTTTCTTGCCCGCAGTGAACACTTTCACCAGCGGAACCGGCATCACCGCCGCTTTCGCGACGGGTTTAGCCTTGTGCATGGCGTCCAGCAAACGTCTTTTGGTTTCAGCGCCAATTGACTGTGGTTTACCGTGAGCATTGATGTAACTGGGGCTGATCCCCGCCGCCAGCGCGGCATTATCCAGACGTTTGCTATCCATCGCGCTTCCTTAGCGTTTTGCCTGCCAGATACGGGCCTGATAATCACGGATTGAACGGTCAGAGCTGAACATCCCGCAGCGCGCGGTGTTCAGAATACACGCCCGGGTCCAGGCGTCCTGATCGCGATACAGCACATCGACCTGCTTCTGTGCATCCACGTAGGCGGTGAAGTCCGCCATCACCAGATACGGATCGCCACCCTGTTTGCCGATGCTGTGCAGCATCTGGTCAAACGCATGTTTGTCGCCATCGCTGTATTTGCCGCTTTCCAGCTCTTTCAGCACTGCATCCAGCACTTTGTCTTTCTTGCGCCATTTCACCGGGTCATAGCCTTTGGCTTTCAGGGCTTTCACCTCCTCGACCGTATGCCCGAAGATAAAGATGTTCTCTTCGCCCACCTGCTCAGCGATTTCGACGTTTGCACCGTCCAGGGTGCCGACGGTTAACGCACCGTTCAGCGCCAGCTTCATGTTGCCAGTGCCGGACGCCTCTTTGCCCGCCGTGGAGATCTGCTCAGAAATATCCGCCGCCGGGATCAGCATTTCCGCCGCCGACACGCAGTAATCCGGCAGGAACACCACTTTCAGCTTATCGCCGACGTTCGGATCGTTGTTCACCGCGTCGGCCACTTTGTTGATGGCCAGAATGATGTTCTTCGCCAGGTAGTAGCCAGGCGCGGCTTTGGCACCAAACAGGAACACGCGCGGCACGCGGTCGGCGTTCGGGTTCTCGCGGATCTCTTTATACAGCGCCAGAATGTGCAGCAGGTTCAGGTGCTGACGTTTGTACTCATGCAGGCGTTTAATCTGGATATCAAAAATCGCGTTTGGATTGATTTCAATCCCGGTACGCACTTTCACGAACGCCGCCAGGCGCACTTTGTTCTCTTGCTTAATAGCCTGATATTTCTGACGGAACTTCGCGTCGTCAGCCTGTTTTTCCAGGTTGATCAGTTGGTCGAGATCGTTGGCCCACTCTTTCTTCAGGGTTTTATCCAGCAGCGCGGCAAGCGCCGGGTTGCACTGTTTGATCCAGCGACGCGGCGTGATGCCGTTGGTGACGTTATGGAACTTGTTCGGCCAAAGCTGGTGATATTCCGGGAACAGATCTTTGACCACCAGATCCGAGTGCAGCGCCGCCACACCGTTCACCGCAAAGCCGCTGACCACACACATATTCGCCATGCGCACCTGTTTATCGTGCACCACCGCCAGTTTCGCCCACACCGCTTTGTCGCCCGGCCAGGTTTTGCTCACCAACACTTTGAACTGGTCGTTGATCTGATTAATGATCTGCATATGGCGCGGCAGAAGCGCTTTCACCAGCTTCTCGTCCCAGCACTCCAGCGCTTCTGGCATCAGGGTGTGGTTGGTATACGCGAAGGTCTTGCTGGTGATCGCCCAGGCCGCATCCCAGCTCAGCTGGTGCTCATCGAGCAGTACGCGCAGCAGTTCAGGGATCGCGATCGTTGGGTGAGTGTCGTTCAGCTGGATAACTTCGTAATCCGCCAGCTCAGACAGCTTACGCCCCGCCAGATGATGGCGACGCAGGATATCCGCCACCGAACAGGCGCACTGGAAATACTGCTGCATCAGGCGCAGTTTTTTACCCGCCAGATGGTTGTCGTTCGGGTACAGAACTTTGGTCAGCTTCTCGGCGTCGATACCCTGCTGCTCGGCACGCAGGAAATCGCCGTCGTTAAATTTGGTCAGATTGAACGGATGCGCGTGTTTCGCCTGCCACAGACGCAGCGGCTGCGCGACGCCGTTACGATAGCCCAGCACCGGCAGATCCCAGGCTTCGCCGGTGATGACAAAACCCGGTTCCCAATGGCCCTGCTTCGTGACTTTGCCGCCAATGCCGACGTGCACGTCGAGCTGCGCGTTATGGCGGAACCACGGATAGCTGCCGCGATGCCAGTCGTCCGGGGCTTCAATCTGATGCCCGTCATTAAAGGACTGACGGAACAGGCCGTACTGATAGTTCAGACCATAACCGATAGCGGATTGCCCTACCGTCGCCATTGAATCGAGGAAACAGGCCGCCAGACGCCCTAACCCGCCGTTGCCTAAGCCCGGATCGGTTTCTTCCTCCAGCAAATCGGTCAGGTTCACGTTGTGCTCATTCAGCACCTCGCTCACTTCCTGATACCAGCCAAGGTTCAGCAGATTGTTGCCGGTCAGGCGTCCAATCAGAAACTCCATCGAGATGTAGTTCACATGACGCTGGTTTTTGACCGGCTTCGCCGCTGGCTGAGCGCTGAGCAGTTCGGCCAGCGCACCGCTCACGGCTTGCCACCACTGATGAGGCGTCATGTCCTCTGCTGCAAACAAACCAAAACGCTGCCACTGACGCGTCAGGGCAGCCTGAAATTGAGCTTTGTTGAAGGTAGGCTGTGACATAGGGAATCGGCATCCTGTAGAGAAAGAAAACATAATGGCGCTAGTGTGCCTGGCTCATTCCCCCTCTTCCTCCTCCTGCCGGGGATTAGGCAGGGAGGAGTAACGGGGATGAGCGCAAAAGTGTGATCAAGGCCACTCTTGAGCATAGAACGAGTGTGCCGGGAAGGGGGAAAGATAAACGGGAAGAGTGTCAAATAAATGAAATGCAGTTTCGGATGAAATTAATATCAGCAGAAATGATTACTTACCAGGAATAATATTTATGTGTTTTAGGCGTTTCTCAGAGGGTTATTTTCCAGTAACAACTATACCGGTTATTTATTAACTTCGTGATGAGAATCGCCTTATGAAACCAGTTTCAGGATAAAGGCACTAAATGCATACAAGCCAGCATCCATGCTGGATACAGGGCATTTAAAAAAGTTCCCGGTCAATGGGGAATAATTTTGTGACAGAGTGCAAATTCAGGGATAGAAAAAACGGACATAACTTGCAATAGTTCCTTTTCTGGCCGACCTTATATCTATTAATTACGAAGCGCAAAAAAAATCGATTTCCTCGTTTCCCCACAGTGAAGTGAAAAACTTATGTTGATTCCGTCCAAATTAAGTCGCCCGGTTCGTCTTGACCATACTGTGGTCCGCGAACGCCTGTTGGCGAAACTTTCCGGCGCGAATAATTTCCGACTGGCGCTGGTTACGAGTCCTGCAGGTTATGGAAAAACAACGCTCATCTCACAGTGGGCCGCAGGTAAAAGCGATTTAGGCTGGTATTCCCTTGATGAGGGCGATAACCAGCAGGAGCGCTTTGCCAGCTATCTGATCGCGGCCATTCAGCAGGCGACCAACGGGCATTGCGTCACCAGTGAAGTGATGGTGCAAAAGCGCCAGTACGCCAGCCTCTCCTCCCTGTTCGCCCAGCTGTTCATCGAACTGGCCGAATGGCATCGCCCGCTGTTCCTGGTGATTGACGATTACCATCTGATTACCAATCCGGTGATCCACGAATCGATGCGTTTCTTCCTGCGCCATCAGCCGGAAAATCTCACCCTGGTGGTGCTGTCGCGTAACCTGCCGCAGCTGGGCATTGCCAACCTGCGCGTGCGCGATCAGCTTCTCGAAGTGGGCAGCCAGCAGTTGGCCTTCAACCATCAGGAAGCGAAACAGTTCTTTGACTGTCGGCTCAGCTCGCCGATTGAAGCCTCCGAAAGCAGCCGTCTGTGCGACGATGTGGCCGGTTGGGCAACTGCTTTGCAGCTCATCGCGCTCTCAGCCCGACAAAATAACAGCCCGACGCACCAGTCTGCACGCCGCCTGGCGGGCATTAACGCCAGCCATTTATCCGATTATCTGGTCGATGAAGTGCTGGACAGCGTTGATCCGGCCACCCGCCAGTTCCTGCTGAAAAGCTCGCTGCTGCGCTCGATGAACGACGCGCTAATTGTGCGCGTAACCGGCGAAGACAACGGCCAGATGCGCCTTGAAGAGATCGAACGCCAGGGACTGTTCCTGCAACGCATGGACGACTCCGGGGAATGGTTCAGCTTCCATCCGCTGTTTGGCAACTTCCTGCGCCAGCGCTGCCAGTGGGAAATGGCTACCGAATTACCCGACGTTCACCGCTCCGCCGCCGAAAGCTGGATGGCGCAAGGCTTCCCGAGCGAAGCTATCCACCACGCGCTGGCCGCCGGTGACGCCAATATGCTGCGCGACATTCTGCTTAACCACGCCTGGGGTCTGTTCAACCACAGCGAACTGACGCTACTCGAAGAGTCGCTCCGCGCCCTGCCGTGGGAAAGCCTGCTGGAAAACCCGCGTCTGGTGCTGTTGCAGGCGTGGCTGATGCAGAGCCAGCACCGTTATAGCGAAGTAAACACATTACTTGCTCGCGCCGAACAAGAGATGAAAGGCGAGATGGACGGCACGCTGCACGGTGAGTTTAACGCCCTGCGTGCGCAGGTTGCCATCAACGACGGCGACCAGGAAGAGGCTGAGCGTCTGGCGATGATCGCCCTCGACGAACTGCCGCTGGCGAACTATTACAGCCGCATTGTTGCCACCTCGGTCCACGGTGAAGTGCTGCACTGCAAAGGCGATCTCACGCGTTCCCTGTCGCTGATGCAGCAAACTGAGCAGATGGCCCGCCGTCACGATGTCTGGCATTACGCCCTGTGGAGCATGATCCAGCAGAGCGAAATCTTATTTGCTCAGGGGTTCCTGCAAGCCGCCTGGGAGACTCAGGAAAAAGCGTTCCAGTTGATTCACGATCAGCACCTGGAACAGCTGCCGATGCACGAATTCTTGCTGCGCATTCGCGCGCAATTACTGTGGGCCTGGGCGCGTCTGGATGAGGCCGAAGCGTCTGCTCGTCACGGCGTTGAGGTGCTTTCCACCTTCCAGCCGCAGCAGCAGCTGCAATGCCTGGCCCTGCTGGTGCAGTGCTCCCTGGCGCGCGGCGATCTGGATAATGCCCGGAATCACCTGAACCGCCTCGAAAATCTACTCGGCAACGGCCAATATCACAGCGACTGGGTTTCCAACGCCGATAAAGTGCGGGTGATCTACTGGCAAATGATCGGCGATAAAAAATCCGCCGCCAACTGGCTGCGCCAGACGCCAAAACCGGAATTCGCCAATAACCACTTCCTGCAAAGCCAGTGGCGCAACATCGCCCGCGCGCAGATCCTGCTCGGTGAGTTTGAGCCTGCGGAAATTGTGCTGGAAGAGTTAAACGAGAACGCCCGCAGCCTGCGTCTGATGAGCGATCTGAACCGCAACCTGCTGCTGCTCAATCAGCTTTACTGGCAGGCAGGGCGCAAAAACGACGCGCAGCGCGTGCTGCTGGAAGCCTTACAACTGGCGAACCGTACCGGATTTATCAGTCATTTTGTGATTGAAGGCGAGACGATGGCGCAGCAGCTGCGCCAGCTGATTCAGCTCAATACGTTACCGGAACTGGATCAACACCGCGCCCAGCGCATTCTGCGCGAGATTAACCAGCATCACCGCCACAAGTTTGCGCACTTCGACGAGAACTTTGTCGAACGTCTACTGAACCACCCGGAAGTACCGGAACTTATTCGCACCAGCCCGCTCACCCAACGTGAGTGGCAGGTTCTGGGGTTGATTTACTCGGGCTACAGCAACGAACAGATTGCGGGCGAGCTGGCGGTCGCAGCGACCACCATCAAAACGCACATTCGTAATTTGTATCAGAAACTCGGCGTGGCGCATCGTCAGGATGCGGTGCAACATGCGCAGCAGCTGTTAAAGATGATGGGGTATGGCGTGTAATTCATTGCCCGGTGGCGCTACGCTTACCGGGCCTACGGTTTAGTAGGTCGGGTCAGGCGCAGCCGCCACCCGACATGAGGATTAGCACAATTCCAGCTGCAAGTTGTTATCTCTAATCACCTGCAACACCCCCGCCGGTGGCATGACGTCGGTGTACACCGCGTTCACCATGCTGATGCTGCCCATGTTTACCATCGCGTTACGACCAAACTTCGAGTGGTCCACCACCAGCATCACGTGGCGAGAGTTCTCGATAATCGCCCGCTTGGTGCGCACTTCGTGGTAGTCAAACTCCAGCAATGAGCCATCGCTATCAATGCCGCTGATCCCCAGAATGCCGAAATCGAGGCGGAACTGGGAGATAAAGTCGAGGGTCGCTTCGCCAATAATTCCCCCGTCGCGGCTGCGCAGTTCACCGCCCGCGAGGATGATGCGGAAATCGTCTTTCTGCATCAAGGTGTTCGCCACGTTCAGGTTATTTGTCACCACGCGCAGGTTTTCATGGTTAAGCAGCGCGTGAGCCACCGCTTCGGGCGTGGTGCCGATATCAATAAACAGCGTCGCGCCGTTGGGAATTTGGCTCGCGACTTTGGCGGCAATCCGCTCTTTCTCGGCGGTTTGCGTCGCCTTGCGATCGTGCCATGAGGTGTTTACGGAACTCGACGGCAGCGCCGCGCCGCCGTGATGGCGAAGAATGCGGTTCTGATCGGCCAGGTCGTTTAAATCACGACGAATGGTCTGCGGGCTGACGGCGAATTGCTCGACCAGCTCTTCGGTGCTGACGTATCCCTGTTTTTTAACCAGTTCGATAATGGCGTCATGACGTTGCGTTTGTTTCATGAAATATCCCTGGGAATTATGTTCGTTTTCGCGCATTCAGCGTATCAGCAAAGGCCATCACCAGCCCTACGGCCAGCCCGGCAACGTGCGCGCCGTTGGCGATAGACATACCAAACAGATCAAACCATCCGGCAATTAGCCATATTAATGCAAAGGTTATTAAACCGCGTTGCAGATAGATGCCGCTTTGGGGGTCGCGCTCACCGCGAAGCCAGACGTAGCCCATCAAGGCGTAAACTACGCCCGACAAACCGCCAAACCACGGACCGCTAAACTTATGCTGTACGTAACCGCTTAACAGGGCGCTGATCACGGTGATGACAATGAGTTTGCCGGTGCCGAGACGTTTCTCGACCGCGCCACCGAGATACCACCACCACAGCAGGTTAAAGAGAATGTGCATTACCGAAAAGTGCATCAGGGCGTGGCTGAAGTAGCGCCAGACGTCAAACTGCACCGAAGGATCGTACGGCCAGGCGAGAGCAATCATCACCGGCTGATCGCCGACCACGTTCATGATGATAAACACCAGAATGCAGGCCGCCATGAGCAACAGCGTGAAAGGTCCGGCTCGCTCGCGCACGGTAGCTAAAAAAGGAAAACGTTGATAGTGCAGCCCGCTGTCCGTGTGACCGGAGGTCCAGCTGGCCGCCAGATAGCGCGGGTCGGCAGGGTTTTCCAGAAAACGCGCCAGCTCGGTGTTGACGAAATTCGCCTGACTTTCATCAGCCAGCCAGACATCAGTCTGCGTATGCTGTTGAATCGTCAGGATAACACCCTGCGTCGCCATGTAATCGACAAACGCCTGAGCGACGCGCGGGTTGGTAAAAGAGGTAATCATCAGCATGGGCGGCCGTCGCTTATTTCCGTACAAAAGAGGACAGTATAACCGCGTCAGTTATCAAAGGCGTGCTCTACTTCCGCCGGGAAATGCCGATGCCAGGCGTCGAAGCCGCCATCGACGCTGTACACCGCGTCATAACCCTGCTGGAGCAGATACTGCGCCGCACCTTTGCTACTGTTGCCGTGATAGCACATCACCATCACCGGGGTTTCGAAATCGTTATCGCGCATAAACGCGCCCAGGCTGTCGTTGGTCAGATGAAACGCGCCCGGCGTGTGGCCCATCGCATAGCTTTGCGGGTCGCGGATATCCACCAGCACCGCCTTTCCCTGGTGCATCTTCTGGTGGGCTTCTTCTACATTAATGCATTCAAACTGTTCCATTTTGCTCTCTTTCTTTTCATTTATCTGGTGCGGTCTGGTGCCCTCACCCCGGCCCTCTCCCACAGGGAGAGGGAGCAAACACCAAAAACGGCAACCAGGTTGCCGTTTTGCTTTTAACTCGGCCTCACCCCGGCACTCTTCCACGGGTAGAGGGGGAAAACTATTTTACCGCGTAGTGTACGTCCTGACGGCGGCGAAACGCCATTATGTTATCTCTATCACTCAAAATTGTTTTTTTGATGTTACCAAAAGAGCGTTCATTTGCTATTATGAGCGATATCGAACATTTCTGAGCTTTAACGAAAGTGCGTGAGGGTGACATGGAAACCAAAGATCTGATTGTGATAGGCGGTGGCATTAACGGTGCCGGTATTGCGGCAGATGCTGCAGGACGCGGATTATCTGTACTGATGCTGGAAGCCAACGATCTCGCCTGCGCGACCTCGTCCGCCAGCTCCAAACTGATCCACGGCGGCCTGCGCTACCTGGAACATTACGAGTTCCGCCTGGTCAGCGAAGCGCTGGCCGAGCGTGAAGTACTGCTGAAAATGGCACCTCACCTGGCAATCCCGATGCGTTTTCGTCTGCCTCATCGGCCGCATTTGCGTCCGGCGTGGATGATCCGAATTGGTCTGTTTATGTACGACCATCTGGGCAAGCGCACCAGTTTACCGAGTTCCGCCGGTTTGCGTTTTGGCGCAGAATCCGTTCTGAAACCGGAAATCGTGCGCGGTTTCGAATATTCTGACTGCTGGGTAGACGATGCACGCCTGGTACTGGCGAACGCGCAAATGGTGGTGAAGAAAGATGGCGAGGTCAAAACCCGCACCCGCGCCACCGCTGCACGCCGTGAAAACGGGCTGTGGATTGTCGAAGCCGAAGATATCGATACCGGCGAGAAATTTAGCTGGCAGGCACGCGGCCTGGTGAACGCTACCGGCCCGTGGGTGAAACAGTTCTTTGACGACGGCATGAAATTGCCATCGCCGTACGGCATTCGCCTGATCAAAGGCAGCCACATCGTGGTGCCTCGCGTGCATACCCAGAAGCAGGCCTATATCCTGCAAAACGAAGATAAGCGCATCGTGTTTGTGATCCCGTGGATGGATGAATTTTCGATCATCGGCACCACCGACGTTGAGTACCAAGGCGATCCGAAGAACGTCGAAATCGACGAGAGCGAAATCGGCTATCTGCTGAAAGTCTATAACGCGCACTTTAAGAAACAGCTGGGGCGCGATGACGTGGTCTGGACTTACTCCGGCGTGCGTCCGCTGTGCGACGATGAATCCGATTCCCCGCAGGCGATTACCCGCGACTATACGCTGGATATTCATGACGTTGACGGTCAGGCACCGCTGCTGTCGGTGTTTGGCGGTAAACTGACGACCTACCGTAAGCTGGCGGAAAGTGCGATGGAAAAACTGACGCCGTACTACAAAGGCATCGGCCCGGCGTGGACCAAAGGCGCGACGCTGCCTGGCGGCGATATCGGTAGCGATCGCGATGACTTTGCGGCAAAACTGCGCCGTCGTTATCCGTTTATTACCGAATCCATGGCCCGCCATTACGCGCGCACTTACGGCAGCAATACGGAGTTGGTGCTGGGTGATGCCAAAACGCTTGCCGATCTCGGTGAACATTTTGGTCACGAGCTGTACGAAGCTGAGCTGCGTTACCTGGTGGAACACGAGTGGGTGCGTCGTCTGGACGATGCGATCTGGCGTCGTACCAAAGAGGGAATGTGGCTGGATGCAGAACAGCAATCCCGCGTGGCGCAATGGCTGGTGCAACATGCGGGAAAGCGTAAGTTGTCGCTAGCGTCGTGAGTTTAACGAGAACACCGAACGGTCCCCTCTCCCTTGAGGGAGAGGGTTAGGGTGAGGGGGGAATGCACACGCTGTTGCGAGTTAGTGCGCGCTGATGCCCTCACCCCGGCCCTCTCCCACAGGGAGAGGGAGCAAACCCTTTTACAACCTGACCGGATCAATATGCCAAATCTTCTCGGCATACTCTTTGATGGTCCGGTCTGATGAGAAGTAGCCCATATTAGCGATATTGTGCATTGCTTTGGCGGCCCACTCCTCCTGATGGCGATACAGCTCATCCACCTTGTCCTGACAATCCACGTAGCTGCGGAAATCTGCCAGCACCTGATAGTGGTCGCCAAAGTTGATCAGGGAATCCACCAGATCGCGATAGCGGCCAGGCTCTTCAGGGTTAAACAACCCGGTGGCGATTTGCGTCAGCACTTCACGCAGCTCTTCATCCTGCTCGTAATACTCGCGTGGTTTGTAGCCCTGCTTGCGCAGCTCCTCCACCTCTTCCGCGGTGTTACCAAAGATAAAGATGTTATCCGCGCCGACATGCTCCAGCATTTCGACGTTCGCCCCGTCCAGCGTGCCGATGGTCAGCGCGCCGTTGAGGGCAAACTTCATGTTACTGGTCCCGGACGCTTCGGTCCCCGCGAGCGAAATCTGCTCGGAAAGATCCGCCGCCGGAATGATCAGCTGTGCCAGGCTCACGCTGTAGTTCGGGATAAAGACGATCTTCAGTTTGTCGCCAATCTGCGGATCGTTGTTGATCACCTTCGCCACGTCGTTAATGAGGTGAATGATGTGCTTCGCCATGTAGTACGCCGAAGCGGCCTTACCAGCAAAGATGTTCACGCGCGGCACCCACTCTGCCGTCGGATCGGCTTTGATGCGGTTGTAGCGGGTGATCACGTGCAGGACGTTCATCAGCTGACGTTTGTACTCATGGATACGTTTAATCTGCACGTCGAACAGCGCTTTCGGGTTCGCCACCACGTTCAGATGCTGGGCCATATACACCGCCAGGCGTTTTTTGTTCAACAATTTGGCGTCACGAACCGCCTTGTTCACCAGCGGGAAATCGGCGTGTTGTTCCAGCTCGCTCAGCTGGCTGAGATCGGTGCGCCAGGTGCGACCAATGTTTTCATCCAGTACTTCCGACAGCGGCTGATTGGCCAGCGCCAGCCAGCGGCGCGGCGTGACGCCGTTGGTCACGTTGCAAAAACGCATCGGGAAGATTCTCGCGAAGTCGGCAAACAGCGACTGTACCATCAGGTTCGAGTGCAACTCGGAAACACCGTTTACTTTGTGGCTGATGACCACCGCCAGCCACGCCATGCGCACGCGACGACCGTTAGATTCATCGATAATCGAGGTGCGGCTCAGCAGCCCGGTATCGTTCGGATATTGTTCCTGGAGCGTTTTCAGGAAGTAGTCGTTAATTTCAAAGATGATTTGCAGATGGCGCGGCAGGATCTTGCCGAGCATGTCGACCGGCCAGCTTTCCAGCGCTTCGCTCATCAGCGTGTGGTTGGTGTACGAGAAGACCTGGCAGGTCACCTCGAACGCCTCTTCCCAGCTAAACTTGTGCTCGTCGATCAGCAGGCGCATCAGCTCTGGAATCGACAGCACCGGATGGGTGTCGTTGAGGTGAATTGCGGTCTTTTCGGCCAGGTTATTATAGGTTTTGTGCAGCTGATAGTGGCGGCTCAAAATGTCCTGGATCGTCGACGACACCAGGAAATATTCCTGACGCAGGCGCAGCTCGCGCCCGGAGTAAGTGGAGTCATCCGGATAGAGTACGCGCGATACGTTCTCGGAGTGGTTTTTATCTTCCACCGCCGCAAAGTAGTCGCCCTGGTTGAATTTACCGAGGTTGATTTCGCTACTGGCCTGGGCATTCCACAGACGCAGCGTGTTAGTCGCATCGGTGTCGTAGCCGGGGATGATCTGGTCGTAGGCGACGGCGAGGATCTCTTCGGTTTCCAGCCAGCGGCTCTTTTTGCCTTCGAGCTGCACGCGGCCGCCGAAGCGTACTTTGTAGCGCGTATTGTGGCGTTTAAATTCCCACGGATTACCGTACTCCAGCCAGTAGTCCGGCGACTCTTTCTGCCGCCCGTCGACGATATTTTGCTTGAACATGCCGTAGTCGTAGCGGATGCCGTACCCACGTCCCGGCAGAGCCAGCGTTGCCAGCGAGTCGAGGAAACACGCCGCCAGACGACCCAAACCGCCGTTGCCTAAACCGGGGTCGTTTTCTTCATCGATCAGTTCTTCTAAATCTAACCCCATCTCTTCCAGTGCGTTTTTGACATCGTCGTAAATCCCGAGCGATAACAGCGCGTTGGAAAGGGTGCGGCCAATCAAAAACTCCATCGACAGGTAATAAACCTGACGTGTTTCCTGCGACAGCTGAGCGCGGTTCGAGCGCAGCCAGCGTTCGACCAGTCGGTCACGCACGGCAAACAGCGTGGCGTTCAGCCACTCGTGCTTGTTGGCGATCACCGGATCTTTCCCGATGGTAAACATCAACTTATAGGCGATGGAATGCTTTAACGCTTCTACGCTGAGTGTCGGGGATGCATAACTAAAAGGTGCATTCATATCAGTGACTCCGCCTTATGACATCAAGCGTTGATAAAGATCGCGGTATGACTGCGCCGCAACGTGCCAACTAAAATCCGTCGCCATCGCCTGACGTTGCACGAAACGCCATAAAGAGGGACGCGACCACAGAACAAATGCCCGCCGAATGGCCCGCAACAGCGACCAGGCGTTGCTGTCTTCAAAGGCAAAACCGGTGGCGATGCCATCCGCCAGATTCTCAAGCGACGTATCAGAAACCGTATCCGCCAGCCCACCGGTGCGACGCACCAGCGGCAGCGTGCCGTATTTGAGGCCATATAGCTGAGTTAAGCCGCACGGCTCAAAGCGGCTTGGCACCAGGATAACGTCTGAGCCGCCCATAATGCGGTGCGAGAACGCTTCGTGATAGCCAATCTGCACCCCGACCTGCCCAGGATGCTCGGCGGCGGCGGCAAGAAAACCTTCCTGCAACACCGGATCGCCCGCGCCCAACAGCGCCAGTTGCCCGCCCTGCTCCAGCAGCCCCGGCAGCGCTTCCAGCACCAGATCCAACCCTTTCTGGTTGGTCAGGCGGCTGACCACAGCGAACAACGGCACTTTGTCGTTAACCTTCAGCCCCATTGCAATTTGCAGCTGACGTTTGTTTTCGGCTTTATCTTCCACCGAATCACGGCTGTAGCGCGAGGCCAGTAAAAGGTCTGTTTCCGGACTCCAGATTTTTTCATCCACCCCGTTCAGAATGCCCGACAGGCGTCCTTCCCGGTGGCGCTGGCGAAGCAGCCCTTCCATACCGTAACCAAACTCCGGCTCGGTGATTTCACGCGCGTAAGTCGGGCTGACTGCCGTGATGTGATCGGCGTAATACAGCCCCGCTTTCAGGAACGAAATCTGACCGTTAAACTCCAGCCCGTGCATGTTATAGAACGACCATGGCAGATCGATGTCATTCATATGATGGGCGTAGTACATGCCCTGGTACGCCAGGTTGTGCACCGTAAATACTGACTTTGCCGGGTGGCCGCGCGCCGCCAGATAGGCCGGTGCCAGCCCGGCGTGCCAGTCGTGCGCATGCACGATCTCCGGGCGCCAGAACGGGTCGAGCCCGACCGCCATTTCGGCTCCCACCCAACCGAGCAGCGCAAAGCGCAGCACGTTGTCGGTATAAGCGAATAAGTTCGTATCGTGGTACGGACTCCCCGGACGATCGTACAAATGGGGTGCATCAATCAGGTAAATGCCAACGCCATTGTAGTGGCCAAACAGCAGGGTGATACGCCCGGCGAACGTGTCGCGACGGCTCACCACCTGCGCGTCAGGGATGCCACGGCGGATATCAGGAAAAGCAGGCAGCAGCACGCGGGTGTCGATACCTTCCGCAATTTGCGCCGCCGGTAATGCGCCGAGTACATCCGCCAGCCCGCCCGTTTTCAGCAGCGGGAACATCTCAGAACAGACATGTAAAACCTGCATTATCGCTCCTGTTTGACCTGCAGTTTGCGCAGCATTTCACGCGTGACCAGCACGATGCCTTCTTCTGAGCGGTAGAAGCGGCGAGCGTCTTCCTCCGCATTCTCCCCAATCACCATCCCTTCAGGGATTACACAGGCACGGTCGATAACACAGCGACGTAAACGGCACGAGCGTCCAACCCAAACGTCCGGCAGCAGCACCGAAGAATCGATATTGCAGAAGGAGTTGACCCGTACACGTGGGAACAGCACCGACTGCACTACCACCGATCCCGAAATAATGCACCCGCCCGACACCAGCGAGTTCAGCGTCATGCCGTGGCTACCAGAACGGTCCTGCACAAACTTGGCGGGCGGCAGCGATTCCATGTGGGTGCGAATCGGCCAGTTCTGGTCATACATATCCAGTTCAGGAGTGACGGAGGCCAGGTCGAGGTTGGCTTTCCAGTACGCTTCAAGGGTGCCGACATCGCGCCAGTACGGCTCTGCTTCCGGGTCAGACTGCACACAGGACAATGGGAAGGGATGTGCATAAGCCATGCCAGCTTTGGTGATTTTCGGGATGATATCTTTGCCGAAATCGTGGCTCGAATTTTCGTCCTTGTCGTCCTCTTCCAGCAGCTCATAAAGGTATTCGGCATCAAAGATATAGATGCCCATACTGGCGAGGGATTTGGTGGCATCCGTCGGCATGGTCGGCGGATTGGCCGGTTTTTCAACGAAGTCGATAATCTTGTCGTTTTCGTCCACGTCCATCACGCCAAACGCCGTCGCTTCAGCAACGGGCACCGGCAGACACGCCACGGTGCAACGCGCCCCTTTTTCGACGTGATCGATGAGCATGTGCGAGTAGTCTTGCTTATAGATATGGTCGCCCGCGAGGATAACGATGTATTCCGCACCGTAGCGGCGAATGATATCGAGGTTTTGCGTCACCGCATCGGCCGTGCCGCGATACCAGTTCTCACCATGTACGCGCTGCTGCGCCGGGAGCAGGTCAACAAACTCATTCATCTCTTCACTGAAGAATGACCAGCCGCGCTGGATGTGCTGCACCAGGGTGTGCGACTGATACTGCGTGATCACGCCAATACGACGAATACCGGAGTTCAGGCAGTTGGAGAGTGCAAAATCGATAATACGGAACTTACCACCAAAGTGAACGGCAGGCTTGGCGCGCTTGATGGTCAAATCTTTCAGACGGGTACCGCGTCCACCAGCGAGTATCAGCGCGACCGTTTTTAAGGGTAACTGGCGCGCCAACATCAAGGGATCGTTCTTCTCTAATCTCACCATGACTAACTCCTTTTTTATCATCTTTGGAATACGCACACTCCGTGTGCAGGCCCATGCCAGACAGCCATTACCACCGGATTATCCTCTCCGGCAAATGGGGAGATGGCGCGCCATTCCCCTTCAGGTAAAACAATCTCTGCAACGTCGTGCGTCGCGTTTAACGTGATTAGCCAGTTATCCGAAAGCAAAATTTGCAGACACGGAATACCGTGCTGCCACTCGCTCGCATTGAGCGGCTGTGCCTCTTTATTCAGCCAGCGTACATTGCCGTCCCCCTCTTCCCACCAGCTATCTGCCGTGAGCGCCGGGATCTGTTTACGTAGCTGGATCAATGCAGCGGCAAAGTGAGTTAGCCCGCTGTTCGCCTGTTCCCAGTCAAGCCAGGTCAGAGCGTTATCCTGACAGTACGCATTGTTATTGCCGTGCTGGCTGTGACCGAATTCGTCACCCGCCAGCAGCATTGGCGTTCCTTGCGCAAGCAGCAGCGTGGTCAGCAGGGCATGCACGCTGGCTCGCCGCCGCTCGATGACATCCTGACTGCCGCCTAACCCTTCTATACCATGATTAAAGCTATGGTTATTGTTAGTCCCATCGCGGTTTTCTTCGCCGTTTGCCTCATTGTGTTTCTGATTGAAACAAACGCAGTCGCGCAGGGTGAACCCGTCGTGCGCTGTCACCAGATTGACACTGGCGGACGGCTTTCTGCCGGTACGCCTGAAAATATCGCTGGACGCGGAAAAGCGCCCGGCAAACTCGCCCAGCGACAGACTTTTTTCGAGCCAGAAACGGCGAGCACCGTCACGGTAATAATCGTTCCACTCGGCAAACAACGGCGGGAAATTTCCCACCTGATAGCCACCGTCACCAATATCCCACGGCTCGGCGATCAGCTTGACGCGTGACAGCACCGGACAGTTTTTAATCGCTTCAAACAGCGGCGCCTGCTGGCTGAACATTGGCGTTCGGCCCATGACCGACGCCAGGTCAAAGCGGAAACCGTCGATATGAAACGTCTCAACCCAGTATTTCAGGCACTGGTACGCAAAGTCCGCCACTGCCGGATGGCTGAGATTGAGCGTGTTACCGCAACCGGTCCAGTTGTGATAATCACCGTCATCCCTGATCCAATAATAGCTACGGTTATCGATTCCGCGCATCGAGAGCGTGGGTCCGTCGAGATCCAGCTCTGCGCTGTGGTTCAACACCACGTCCAGAATCACTTCAATTCCGGCCTGATGCAGGGCTTTTATCGCATCGCAAAATTCCTCTCTGGCGCGCTCCGGATGCGAGGCATAGCGCGGGTCGAGGGCAAACATCGCCAGCGGGTTATAGCCCCAATAATTCACCAGTCCGAGTCTTTGCAGGCGCGGTTCGGAGGCAAAATGCGCCACCGGCAGTAATTCCAGCGCGGTAATGCCCAGATTTTTGAGATAAGCGATCATCACCGGATGACCGAGCGCCTTGTAGGTGCCGCGAATCTCCTGTGGAATGGCCGGATGCAGGTAGGTCAGACCTTTAACGTGGGCTTCGTAGATAACGGTACTGCCCCACGGCGTGGCGGGGGGTGCGTCATCTTCCCAGTCGTAGGCGTCGCCCACGACCACGCTTTTTGGCGCAATCACCGCACTGTCGCGAGGCTCTGGCTCGTGGTCACCGTCAAAGAAAAGCGTATCGTCTTTCACGTCGCCCTCTACGCGCAGGGCACAAGGATCGACCAGCAGTTTTGCCGGGTTAAATCTCAGGCCTTGCGACGGCTCCCACGGGCCATGCACGCGAAAACCGTAGCGCAAACCGGGCCGCCCGTCGGCCAGATAGCCGTGCCAGATATCTCCGCTGCGCTGCGGCAGATCGTAGCGGTATTCATTTCCCTCGCCGTCAAACACACAGAGTTCCACCCGTTCCGCGTGGGCGGAAAAGAGGGTGAAATTCACCCCTTTGCCGTCAAACGTTGCCCCCAGCGGTGCGGGTTTGCCTGCCGTGAGTTGGGTCATTCGCCCTCCCGAACCAGCCAGATAGTTGAGAGCGGTGGCAGCGTGATGCTCAGCGAGTTAGGACGCCCGTGGCTTTCCCACTCGTCGCTATGAACGCTGCCGCCGTTACCGGCGTTGCTGCCGTGGTAATGGCTGGAGTCGGTGTTGAGGATTTCGCGCCATCTGCCCGGCTGGTTGATCCCGAAGCGGTAATGCTGGCGCGGTACCGGCGTAAAGTTGCTGGCGACGATGATTTCATTGCCTGCACTGTCGCGGCGCACGAAGATCAGCACCGAACGCTCGTGATCGTCCACCACCAGCCATTCAAAACCGTAGGAGTCAAAGTCCAGTTCGTGCATCGCCTTGTGATGGCGATAGGTCAGGTTGAGATCGCGCACCAGACGCTGGACGCCGTGATGCCAGTTGTCACCGCCTTCCAGAAGATGCCAGTCGAGGCTCGCGTCGTGGTTCCACTCGCGCCCCTGGGCAAACTCATTGCCCATAAACAGCAGTTTTTTACCGGGGAACGCAAACATCCAGCCGTAATAAGCGCGCAGGTTGGCGAACCGCTGCCACGCATCGCCCGGCATACGGTCCAGAATCGATTTTTTGCCGTGAACCACTTCGTCGTGAGACAGCGGCAGGACAAAGTTTTCGGTGCCGTTGTAAAGCATCCCGAAGGTCAATTTGTCGTGGTGATACTGGCGATAAACTGGGTCGAGTTTGAAGTAGTCGAGGGTGTCGTGCATCCAGCCGAGATTCCACTTGTACCAGAAGCCCAGCCCCCCCATTGATGGCGGACGCGACACGCCGGGGAAGTCGGTCGACTCTTCGGCCATCGTCACCGCGCCTTCGACCTGCTCGCCGAGAATGCGGTTGGTGCTGCGCAGGAATTCAATCGCTTCGAGGTTTTCTCGACCGCCGTATTCGTTCGGGATCCACTCGCCCTCTTTGCGGCTGTAGTCGCGATAGATCATCGACGCCACCGCATCCACGCGCAGGGCGTCGATGCCGAAGCGTTCAATCCAGTACAGGGCGTTGCCCACCAGGTAGTTCGCCACTTCGCGGCGACCGTAGTTATAAATCAGGGTATTCCAGTCCTGATGGAAGCCTTCACGCGGATCGCTGTGCTCGTACAGATTGGTGCCGTCAAACTGCGACAGGCCAAAATCATCCGACGGGAAATGGCCCGGCACCCAGTCAAGGATCACGCTCAGCCCGGCGGCGTGAGCGGCATTGATGAAGTAGCGGAAGTCATCGCGTGTACCAAAGCGGCGCGTCGGCGCATACAGCCCCGTCGGCTGATAGCCCCAACTGCCGTCGAACGGGTGTTCGTTAATCGGCAGCAGCTCCAGATGGGTAAAACCCATCCATTTGGCGTACGGCACCAGTTGATCCGCCAGTTCGCGATAGCTCAGCCAGAAGTTGTTGTCCGTGTGGCGGCGCCAGGAACCGAGGTGGACTTCATAGATGGAGATAGGCGCGTCGAAGCGGTTGGCCTGCTTGCGCTCTTCGGTCTGCACGATTTTCTCCGGCAGACCGCAAATCAGCGACGCGGTGTCCGGGCGCATTTGCGCTTCGAAGGCGTATGGGTCGGCTTTGACCCGCAGTTTGCCGTGAGCGTCGATCATTTCGAATTTATAGAGCTGGCCGTTATGCGCGCCGGGGATGAACAACTCCCAAATGCCCGATTCACGCCGCAGGCGCATCGGGTGGCGGCGACCGTCCCAGTAGTTGAACTGCCCGACCACCGACACGCGCTGCGCGTTCGGTGCCCAGACGGAAAAGCGTGTCCCGGTAATACCGTCCATCGTATCGGCGTGTGCGCCGAGCGTTTCGTAAGGGCGAAGATGTGTGCCTTCTGAAAGCAGCCAGGCATCCATCTCTTGTAAAAGAGGACCAAAACTGTAGGGATCGTCGATCAAGTTTTCATGACCATGCCAGAGCACGGCAAGCTGATAACGGAAAAGATTTTTACGTCGTGGAACCACACCCGCAAAAAAACCACGTGAATCGAGGCACTCCAGTTTGCCTACCTTACGGCCGGTTTTAAGTTCAATTACCCACACTTCCGCAGCGTCGGGTAACAGCGCGCGGACTTCCAGCCCGGCTTCGGTAATGTGCATACCCAGCACCGAGAAGGGGTCAGCAAAATGACCTGCAATAAGCGCATTTATCACGTCTCTATCAATACGATCGGACATGGTATTCATCCTGTTTTTTCTAATGTCGCCCTATTTAAGCGCTCCGGCGCGACTTTTAATGTGACCTGAACGGTGCGGCACAAAGTGCGTCCTCTTGCTCCGTCCTACCTCAGGTAAGAAATGACTCTTCCATAAAGCATAGCCAACGACGAAATGACTCCTGATAAAAAATAAAACCTCTGCGCATAACTCCGTGTCGTGCGCAAAAAAAGGGGGTGAAAATCACCCCCTTTATTAGCAAATTGTTAGGCCAGCTGTCGCAACATGCGGCGAAGCGGCTCGGCGGCGCCCCACAGGAGCTGGTCCCCGACGGTGAAGGCCGAGAGATACTCCGGCCCCATGTTCAGTTTACGCAGGCGCCCCACCGGTGTGGTCAGCGTGCCGGTAACGGCAGCAGGGGTCAGTTCACGCATGGTGATATCGCGATCGTTTGGCACCACTTTCGCCCACGGATTGTGCGCAGCCAGCAGCTCTTCGACGGTCGGAATAGACACATCTTTTTTCAGTTTAATGGTGAAGGCCTGGCTGTGGCAGCGCAGCGCGCCGACGCGCACGCACAAACCATCAACCGGGATCACTGTAGAAGTGCTGAGGATTTTGTTGGTCTCAGCCTGGCCTTTCCACTCTTCGCGGCTCTGGCCGTTGTCGAGCTGTTTGTCGATCCACGGGATCAGACTGCCCGCCAGCGGAACGCCGAAGTTATCGACCGGCAGGTCACCGGAGCGGGAAAGCGCCGTGACTTTGCGTTCGATATCCAGAATCGCCGAGGCCGGGTTCGCCAGCTCGTCTGCAACATGGCTGTGCAACTGACCCATCTGTGCCAGCAGTTCGCGCATATGGCGCGCGCCGCCGCCGGAAGCGGCCTGGTAAGTCGCAACGGAAACCCACTCCACCAGATCCTGCGCGAACAGGCCGCCCAGGGACATCAGCATCAGGCTGACAGTACAGTTGCCGCCGACAAAGGTTTTCACGCCGTTGTTCAGGCCGTCAGTAATAACGCCCTGGTTCACCGGGTCGAGAATAATGATGGCGTCGTCTTTCATACGCAGAGAGGAAGCGGCGTCAATCCAGTAACCCTGCCAGCCGCTTTCACGAAGCTTTGGATAGATTTCGTTGGTATAATCGCCGCCCTGGCAGGTCACTATAATATCTAGTGCCTTCAGCGCTTCCAGATTGAAGGCGTCCTGAAGCGTGCCCGTAGAGGCTCCGCCGAACGCGGGCGCAGCTTGCCCGAACTGGGAAGTGGAGAAGAAGACCGGGCGGATGGCGTCAAAATCGCGCTCTTCGATCATGCGTTGCATGAGGACAGAGCCGACCATACCGCGCCAGCCGATAAAACCAACGTTTTTCATAAAGTATGTTCCTGCAGAGGTGTGTGCTGTGTGTGTCAACCCGTATCCAACGGGTATAGCCTTCACATTACAAAATGCTGCCAAAGTCGCAAGTGAAATTAATCAATGATTGCGCTGCGATCAGTAATACCACTAATTACAATAGAAACCACAGGGTTTATCAGGGATAACAAATAATGACTGAAATCATTTCCGCGGCGGTGCTTTTGATCCTGATTATGGATCCGCTTGGGAACCTGCCCATCTTTATGTCGGTGCTGAAACACACCGAGCCGAAGCGCCGCCGGGCGATCATGATCCGCGAGCTGCTCATCGCCCTGCTGGTGATGTTTATCTTCCTGTTCGCGGGGGAAAAGATCCTCGCCTTCCTGAATCTGCGCGCCGAGACGGTGTCGATTTCCGGCGGCATTATTCTGTTTCTGATCGCGATTAAGATGATTTTCCCGAGCGCCGATGGCAGCAATAGCAGCGGTCTGCCTGCGGGCGAAGAGCCGTTTATCGTGCCGCTGGCGATCCCGCTGGTCGCCGGGCCGACGATTCTGGCGACGCTGATGCTGCTGTCACATCAGTATCCGAATCAGATGAGCCACCTGGTGATTGCCCTGCTGATTGCCTGGGGCGGAACCTTTATCATCCTGTTGCAGTCGTCACTGTTCCTGCGCCTGCTCGGTGAGAAAGGGGTGAACGCGCTGGAGCGTCTGATGGGGTTGATCCTGGTAATGATGGCGACGCAGATGTTCCTGGACGGGATTCGGGCGTGGATGAAAGGCTAGGTAAAAGCAAAATGGTCACGCCAGTGACCATTTTTGGTGTTTGCACCCTCTCCCCGTGGGAGAGGGCCGGGGTGAGGGCACCAGCGTGCGCATTTCCCCCCTCACCCTAACCCTAACCCTCAAGGGAGAGGGAACCGATCGGTGATTAGCTCAGCAGCGTAAACGCAATCATCCCGACAATCGCGCCTGTCGTGCCGAGGATGGTTTCCATCAGCGTCCAGGTTTTCAGGGTTTGTGCTTCGGTCGCGCCGGTAAATTTACCGAACAGCCAGAAGCCTGCGTCATTCACGTGGGAAACAACAATCGAACCGCCCGCGATACAGATAGACAGTGCCGCCATCTGCGCGCCAGAGTAGTTCAGCTGTTCAATCACCGGCATCACCAGGCCAACCGCCGTCAGACAAGCGACCGTGGCGGAACCCTGAATGATGCGCACCGCCGCTGCCAGCACGAAGCAAGTCACGGCAATCGGCAAGCCCATTCCGGTCAACGCTTCGCCCAGAGCCGGGCCAACGCCGGAATCCACCAGCACTTGCTTGAACACACCGCCCGCACCGATCACCAGCAGAATAATCCCCGCCGGTTGCAGCGCCGCGCCGCAGATTTCCATCACGCGGTCTTTCGGCATCCCCTGACGCATCGCCAGGCCGTAGATCGCCACCAGACACGCCACCAGAATCGCGGTGAACGGATGGCCGATAAACTCAAACCATTCGTAGGCATTCGACCCGACCGGCACAAAGCGCGCGGCGATGGTTTTCAGGCCCACCAGCACTAAAGGCAGCAGGATCAGCGACAGGCTGAAGCCGAACGATGGCATTTTGCCTTCGCCCAGGTGCGGCTCGCTGATGTCATCAGGAATGTGCAGTTCAACGTAGCGGCTGATAAAGTTGCCCCACAGCGGTCCGGCAATAATCATCCCCGGGATCGCGGCGCACAGGCCAATCAAAATCATCCAGCCAAAATCAGCGTGCATCTGGGAAGCCAGCAGCATTGGCGCAGGCCCAGGCAGCAGGAACGCTGCGGCCGCTGCCACGCCCGCAAACAGCGGAATGACCAGCTTCACGAGGTTGGTGCCGGTATGACGCGCCATCGAGAACGCGACGCTAATCAGCAGCACCACGGCCACTTCGAAGAATAGCGGCAGCGCGCAAATCAGACCGGCCAGACCAATCGCATAATGCGCACGGCTGTGACCGAAGGATTTGAGCATCTTGACGGCAATCTGATCGACCGCGCCCGTCTCATGCAAAATCTTGCCAAACATCGCGCCCAGCGCGACCACAATCGCCAGGAAACCCAGCGTGCCTCCCATCCCTTTTTCCATTGTCGCTGCGATTTTATCGAGCGGCATACCGGAAAAGAGACCTGCACCAATAGAAACCACCATCAAAGCGACGAAGGCATGCATACGCGCCTTCATCACTAAAAACAGCAGCAGCAAAACCGAGCCGACTGCCGTCAAAACAAGCGTTAAAGTTGTCACTGCTTACTGCCTTTTTTTAATGACCTCAATGGTGCTGGCAACAACACCGTCCAGCGGCTGATCGATATCGACGATCAGAACATCGCTTTCGTCCGCACCCGGTTCCTGCAGCGCGTCGAACTGCGTCACCAGCATCTGAGTTTTGAAGAAATGACCTTTACGCGCTTTCAGACGGCTTTCGATGACCTCGAAATCGCCTTTCAGATAGATAAAGGAGAGGTTTGGATTACCGTCACGCAGCAGATCGCGATAGGTCTTTTTCAGCGCCGAACAGACAATCAGCGACACTTTGTTGGTGCGCTGCATCGCAAACGCGGCATCGTTCAGCGCCTGCAACCACGGCTTACGATCGTCGTCGTTCAGCGGCTCGCCAGCGGCCATTTTGGTGATGTTGCTGCGCGGATGAAGGAAGTCGCCATCCAGAAACGCGGCCTGGAGCTGATGCGCCACTTCGCTGGCGACGGCAGATTTACCGCTACCGGAAACGCCCATCAGAACGTAAACGTGGTGATCGAGATTTGTCGTGCTCAAAGGGTGCCCCTCAGTCAATTGTTACGGGTAACAGTTATCGGTAACATTGTCCTGCCGGGGCTATAGAGAAGCAATATCCATTCGTGCGCGAAGTGAATAAGTGTGAGCTACTTCAAATTTGTCAGACTAAATTGATCCACCCGGTGACAAGGTGAAACCTAAATCTAACATTTTAGGTGTTACAACTTCACCTCGAATGCGCGCCAGCAGGCGTTCTGCACCGATGCGGCCCATACGTTCGCGCGGCGTCAGGACACTCGCCAGACGCGGCTCCATCACCTGCCCGATATCGTGACCGTGGAAGCCAGCAATAGCGATATCGTCAGGGATTTTTAGCCCCAGACGCTGGCATTCAAAGGCCGCGCCGACCGCAAGGTCATCGTTGGTACAGAAAATGCCATCAAGCTGCGGATACTCCCGGCGTGCCTGGCGCATGAGCTCAATACCGGACGAATAGGAAGACGACTGCTCAACCATCACGCTGTACGGCGTTAAGTTCGCGTCGAGCATGGCCTGCTCATAGCCCTTCTGTTTGATGATAGTACGTTCATCGAGACGTGCGCCGAGATACGCCACATGGCGATGACCGCGTGCGAGGATGGCGGCTGTCATTTGACGTGCGGCTTCGAAGTTATCGAACCCAACGGCGATATCCAGGCACGGCGATTGGCTGTCCATCAGCTCGACCACCGGAATACCGGCGACTTCGATCATCTTCAGGGTGCGAGGCGTGTGCGTACGTTCGGTTAAGATCAGGCCGTCGATGTTCCAGGAAAGCATCGATTCAAGACGTTCTTCTTCCAGTTCCGGTTTGTATCCGTAGTGCGCGAGCATGGTTTGATAACCGTAGGCGTCGGTAACGCTTTCGATTCCGCGCAGCACTTCGGCGAAGACCTGGTTAGTTAAAGAAGGAAGCAGAACACCGACCGCACGGCTGGTGGCATTGGAGAGAATATCGGGCGCGCGGTTGGGGATATAACCCAGTTCATCGAGAGCAGCGGCAATCTTGCCACGCAACGCCAGGGAAACCTGTTCCGGGTTACGCAAAAAGCGGCTGACCGTCATTTTGGTCACGCCGACGCGATCGGCCACATCCTGAAGTACGGGTCGTTTCTTTTTCATCGTCCTGAGAGAAGCCTTTAATGAGACATTCTCTCAGTTTATCACGGACAAAGGCCAACCTTCCCCTGTCAAATGTGGAAGGTTGGCCTTTTATCATAATTAATACACTAAATCATTCGAGTTGCATCAAGGCGGCAACGCAGCAAATCCCCGGGAGCGTACATAAGTACGCGACCGGGGTGAGCGAGGAAAGCCAACGAAGATGCGGCTTGAAGGATGACGTGTATTTATACTGGCGGCAGATCAAACAGCAGTATTTCACTTTCGCTGTCGGCATGAACGGACAACGCCTGCTCATCCCAAATCGCCAGACCGTCGGCGGTGGTGGCTTTAGTCCCGTTGATGGTGACTTCGCCTTTCACTACCTGAATCCACACGCGGCGGTTCGCAGCAATCTGATGCACAGACTGTTCGTTTTTCGCCAGCGCCCAACGGTACAGCTCCATATCCTGATGCACTTTCAGGGAGCCATCACGCGCATCCGGGGAAAGTACCAGCTGTTTGCCCTGCAGGGCGTCAAAGCGGCGCTGCTCGTAGCGCGGCGTGATGCCGGTTTCTTCTGGAATGATCCAGATTTGATACAGGTGCAGTTTTTCGGTTTTGCTCGGGTTGTACTCCGAGTGACGCACCCCGGTACCGGCGCTCATAATCTGGAACTCGCCAGCCGGAACCTGCTCTTCGTTACCCATACTGTCTTTGTGCGCTACGGCGCCTTCCAGCACATAAGTCAGGATTTCCATGTCTTTGTGCGGATGGGTACCGAAGCCCTGACCTGCGTCAATCACGTCATCGTTAATCACGCGCAGCGCCGAGAAGCCCATGAAGTTCGGGTCGTAATAGTCCGCGAACGAGAAGGTATGCCATGAGTCCAGCCAGCCATGATTTGCGTGACCACGATCGCCTGCTTTACGTAAAAAGATCATTGTTTTTCACCCCAGTTCGTTTCGATGGAGTAAGTGTGGACGCAAACGGCCAGGGATCATAGAGGGTGAAAATTGACTCCTCTGTTCAAAAATTATGAACAAGCCCAGAGGAGTCTTTTTAGCTTACTTCGCGAGGGTAATCGTGGCCGGAGAAGCCTGCTCGAACCCGCGTTCAAGGATCTCCAGATTGGTCAGAACTTCAGATTCCTTGACGTAATTCGGCGCACCTTCGGTGAGGGTGGCGAACAGCGCATCGTAGACGCGGCCATAGTCGCCGGTTTCCGGTGTAAGCTCCTCTTTCACCGTCACGCCTTCGCGATTGACGTACTCCAGTTGGCCTATCGATTCATCCGCCGCAAAGCCCGGTTCGCCCGGCATGATATTGGCCTTCAGGCTGGTTTCCTGCTGGTCGATGCCGTATTTGATAAACGAGCCGCGAGTGCCGTGCACGATAAATTTCGGGTAATCGGTTTTCACCAGATGGCTGGTTTTGACGATGGCTTTCAGGTCGCCAAAGAACAGCTGCGCTTCAAAGGTGTCGTCCGGGTTGGCTTTGTTGCGCAGGCTGCGAATGTCATACGACACGTGATCCGGGCGGCCAAACAGGGAGATTATCTGGTCCATCGTATGCACGCCCAAACCGTAGAACGCACCGTCCTGAGGCAGACCAGGCTTGGTTTCCGCCACCGGGCGATACATGTCGAAATGGCTTTCGATCTCAACGATATCGCCCAGTTTCCCGCTCTCAATGGCCTGTTTCGCTAACAGGAAGCAGGTATCAAAGCGACGGTTCTGGTACGGCGTGACGGTCAGCCCTTTGCTTTTTGCCAGCGCAAACAACTCTTTGGCTTCAGCCATTGTCGGCGTGAAAGGCTTTTCCACCAGCACGTTTTTGCCTGCTTCCAGCGCGCGTTTCGCGTACTCAAAGTGGCTGTCAGCGTGGGTGCAGACGATCACCAGTTTGACCTGCGGATCGTTTAAGACCTCATCAAGATCGCTGGTGAAATGAATGTGGGAATACTGTGGGGACTGCTCTTCCGGCTTCGCATGGCGGCGGAAGATATGCGCCACATGCCAGCTGTCTTTACGGTTGAGAACATACGGAAGGTGATAGCGGGTGGTGCTTTTACCAAATCCAATAAATGCGCAATGTAATGTCATGGCTCAGTCCTTGTTAAGGTTGCTGGGACTACCATAGCGCAAGTTTTCCCATCGCCCCAACAAATGCTCGCGCATCAGCCGTCGGCGACGCAGACAGTTTGCGCACGGCAAGCGCGCAGCAACCGGAGCGTACTTAATGTACGTGAGGATTGCGAGCACTTCCCGGGGGCAAAGTGGCAAGTAAGCCAGGCTGAAACAGGATAAAAAAAAGCCAGCGCTAGGCTGGCTAAAGTAATACTGGAAGCAATGTGAGCAATGTCGTGCTTTCAGGTTTCCGTAGAGGTCTTCCTGAACGCGAGACAATAATAATCATTCTCATTCGCACTTGTCCAATACTTTTTGCAAAAAAGTGAGTTGACTCACCTTTCAAACTCCATGATGTTAAAGAGGACATTAACCTAACGAGGATGAAGGAATGAGTGAGATAGTGATACGCCACGCTGAACCGAAAGATTACGACGCGATCCGTCAGATCCACGCCCAGCCGGAGGTGTACCACAACACACTACAAGTTCCTCATCCGTCTGAAGAGATGTGGCATGACCGGCTAACGGAACGCGTCGGCGTCAAGCAGCTGGTCGCCTGTATTGACGATATCGTGGTCGGGCATCTGTGCATCGAAGTGACACAGCGCCCGCGCCGCAGCCACGTGGCGGATTTTGGCATTTGCGTGGGGGCGCAGTGGCACAATCGCGGCGTCGCCAGCGCGCTGATCCGCACCATGATTGATATGTGTGACAACTGGCTGCGCGTTGATCGTATTGAGCTGACGGTGTTTGTCGATAATGAACCGGCGATCGCGGTGTACCGCAAGTACGGTTTTGAAATCGAAGGGACCGGCAAAAAATATGCTCTGCGCAACGGTGAGTATGTGGATGCGTATTATATGGCGCGGGTGAAATAATCGTTGCGAATTGCCGGGTGGCGCTGCGCTTACCCGGCCTACGTTCGTGCCGTTGTTTGCCGGGTAAGGCGAAGCCGCCACCCGGCAAACAATCAGTACCCTGCCGTCAAATCATCCACCGACCGCGGGTCCGATGCGCCAGAAAGCGTTCCGTCGGGCGCGACCA
Organism: Lelliottia jeotgali; assembly: GCF_016771845.1. Classification (NCBI taxonomy): domain Bacteria; kingdom Pseudomonadati; phylum Pseudomonadota; class Gammaproteobacteria; order Enterobacterales; family Enterobacteriaceae; genus Lelliottia; species Lelliottia jeotgali. Next base: position 99,819 of record NZ_JAENMQ010000015.1, read on the forward strand.
CAATACTCTGCGTACTGCCCATCGCCTCTTTCACCACCACCTTCTGCCCGCGCTGCTCCAGCAGTTTGATGGTGTCCGGGCTAAAGCCTTTCTCCACGCGCAACTCATCCGGCAGCCACTGATGGTGGAAGCGCGGTGCGTTGGTCGCTTCCGCCACGTTCATACCAAAATCGATGCTGTTGACCACCATTTGCAGCACCGTCGTGATAATACGGCTCCCGCCAGGACTGCCCGTCACCAGCCAGGTTTTACCGTCTTTCACCACGATGGTCGGTGACATCGACGACAGCGGACGTTTCTTCGGCCCGACGGCATTCGCATCGCCGCCCACCAGCCCATAGACGTTCGGCACGCCCGGTTTGGCGGAGAAATCATCCATTTCGTTATTGAGCAGTATCCCGCTGTTCCCCGCGACAATCCCAGTGCCAAACACGGTGTTGAGCGTGTAAGTCACCGCCACCGCGTTACCGTCTTTATCCACCACCGAGAAGTGGGTGGTCTGATTGCTTTCATACGGCGCGAGTTTGCCGGGGCGGATCTGGCTCGACGGCTTAGCCTTGTTGATATCAATCTGATCCGCCAGCGATTTGGCGTAGGCTTTGTTGGTCAGCGCCTGCCACGGCACTTTCACAAAATCCGGATCGCCGAGGTATTCCGAGCGGTCGGCATAGGCATATTTTTCCGCCTCGGCCATCACCTGCATCGCATCGGCGCTACCAAAGCCAAATTTGTGCATATCGAAGTTTTCAAGAATATTGAGGATCTGCACGATGTGAATCCCACCGGAGGACGGTGGCGGCATGGAGAACACTTGATACCCGCGATACTCTCCGCTAATCGGCGTGCGTTCCACCGCTTTGTACTCCGCCAGATCCGCTTTGGTGATAAGCCCCCCGTTCTTGTGCATCTCGTCGGCAATCTGGTCGGCAATCGCCCCTTTGTAGAAGGCGTCTGGGCCGTTTTCGGCAATCAGTTCCAGGCTTTTGGCGAGATTTTTCTGCACCAGCTTATCGCCCTTCTTCAGCGGTTCGCCGTCTTTCCAGAAGATGGCTTTGCTGTTTTCGTGATTCGGGATCACTTCGCTGCCGTAGGTTTTGAGATCGTCCGCTAACGCGTCATTGACCACAAACCCGTCGCGCGCCAGTTTGATCGCTGGTTGCACCACTTTATTCAGCGGCAGCGTGCCGTATTTTTCCAGCGCCAGCGAGAAGCCAGCGACCGTACCCGGCGTGCCGCTCGCCAGATGCGAGGTCAGGGATTTTTTGCTGTCCGGGTTGCCCTGATCGTCAAGGAACATATCGCGCGTGGCCTGATTCGGCGCCATTTCACGGAAGTCGATAGAAGTGGTTTTGCCGTCTTTGGTGCGCAGCAGCATAAAGCCCCCGCCACCGAGATTCCCCGCCTGCGGATGCGTTACCGCCAGGGCATAACCCACGGCGACGGCGGCGTCGACGGCATTACCGCCCTGTTTGAGAATATCCACGCCGACCTGCGTAGCCATCGCATCAACGGACGCCACCATCCCCTGCTTCGCCCGCACGGGATGGAAAACATCTTCTTCCACGCCGTAGGAGACTGGCGGTGCGGCAGGCGGATTCGCCGCCACGGTAAATGTGCCGCCGGCCATCAGCGCAGCGATCGCTACCCAGCGCAAAAACGTTGGTTTTATCATTGTTGTTCTCCAGGTGAAGGGAGCCAAATTCCCGTTTAAGCCTGGTTCACAACTCCTAAAAAATCATCGTGGTGGCGGATTCGAGGTAAACTTAAGAGAAGCCTCAGAAGGAGGAAATGACAATGAAACGTTTACTGATCTTAACGGCACTGCTTCCGTTCGCCGTGCTCGCACAGCCACTCAATACCATGAACAACCCGAACCAGCCGGGATATGAAATCCCGAGCCAGCAGCGGATGCAGACCCAGATGCTGGGCCAACAGCAGCAGCAAAAAGGGATGTTGAATCAGCAGTTGAAAACCCAGACTCAGCTTCAGCAGCAGAGCCTGCAAAATCAGATGAATAACAACACGCAGATGATTCAGCAGGGCCAGCCGCGGGTGCAGCCGTTGCCGAATCCGAACGGTGGGATGTTAAGCGGCGGGACGAGCAGCGGTCAGCAGCAACATATGCTGCCGCCACGCTCGAACGGCGATATGCTCAATAATCCGCAGAATTAAAGTTCGGGCCAATCACGTCAATCGCATCGGTGCAGATGCAATCCACGCCCCAGCGCAGCAACTCCGCTGCACGCTGGGGTTTATTCACCGTGTAAACCAGGATGTGCAATCCAGCATCCTTCAGCATCTTCACGCGCGCCTCATCCAGCAGACGATGGTTCAGGTGGATCGACACGCAATCTAAGCGGGTGGTCAGCTCGCGCCAGTCGTCACGCCATTCGTCCAGCAATAGTCCGCGCGGCAGTTCCGGTGCAGCTGCTTGTGCTGCTTCGAGGGCGTCGATTTCAAACGACGACAGCAGCGGTGCGGTCATCCCCTCCCACATTTCGCGCGCGGCCAGCGCAATCACTTTCCCGGTGAGCGGCCCGGTGCCGGTGGTCGGTTTGATTTCGATGTTGGCCATCATCCCGTGCTGACGACAGCGGTCTGCCACTTCCGCCAGCAACGGCAGCGGTTCGCCTTTGAACTCGCCGCTGAACCAGCTTCCGGCGTCCACTTTCAGCAGATCGCGCCACGGCAGATCGCCCGCCACACCCCAGCCGTTGCTGGTGCGCTCAAGGTTATCGTCGTGCAACAGGAAAATTTCGCCATCTTTCGACAGCTTGGCGTCAAATTCAATCATCTGATGACCGTAATACGCGCCCTTATCAATCGCTGCCAGGGTGTTTTCCGGTGCTCGTTTCCCGCCGCCACGGTGGGCGACGATGTGAGGATATGGCCAGTTACTCATACGCGTTGTCCTGTTTCACCATCAAATAAGTGCAGGTGATTTTCCGGCAGATGCAGCCACAGCGTGCTGCCCGCCTTTGGGCGTTCCTGATGCGCGAGGCGCACCACCAGCTTTTGATCGCCCCAGCGCCCGTGCGCCAGGTTGTCCGCACCCAGCATCTCCAGCGTGTCCATCACCAGGGGCACGCCGCCTTCCGCCTGCGAGCTTAGCGCAATATGTTCCGGGCGGATACCGAGCGTCATTTTACGCCCGGCGTAGCCGCGATAAAACCAGTTCACCGGCAGCGCCATACCGCTATCCAGCTCAAAATGGGTCCCCGCGTTGCTGATGCGCCCTTCCAGCAGATTCATCGCCGGGCTGCCGATAAAGCTGGCAACGAAGCGGCTGGCCGGTTTTTCGTACACTTCTACAGGCGTACCGATCTGCTCGGCGATGCCTTTGTTCATCACCATCACGCGCTGGGCGAGGGTCATCGCTTCGACCTGATCGTGGGTGACGTACAGAGAGGTGGTTTTCAGGCGACGATGCAGATGCTGCAGTTCGAGGCGCATCTGCACGCGCAGTTTAGCGTCGAGGTTGGAGAGCGGCTCGTCGAACAGGAACACCGCCGGATCGCGCACGATCGCCCGGCCCATCGCCACGCGCTGGCGCTGGCCGCCGGAGAGCTCGCGCGGGCGACGTTTCAGCAGCCCATCCAGCTCCAGAATGCGCGCGGCCTCTTTCACTTTCTCTTCGATATGGCCCTTGCCCATCCCGCGGATTTTCAGGCCCCAGGCCATGTTCTCTTCCACGCTCATGTGCGGATACAGGGCGTAGTTTTGGAACACCATCGCGATCCCGCGATCTTTCGGTTCCATTTCGGTCACGCGCTGGCGGTCAATCCAGATATCACCGCTGGTCACGCGCTCAAGCCCGGCCACCATACGCAGCAGCGTCGATTTCCCGCAGCCGGACGGGCCGACCATCACGATAAATTCGCCGTCCGCCACGTCCAGCGTCAGGGGTTGAATCACCTGGGTTTTGCCGTCCCAGCTTTTGGTTACTGCCTGTAATTTTAATCCAGCCATCTTATTTCTCACTGTCTACTAAACCACGCACGAACGCGCGTTGCATGGCTAAAACGATAACGACCGGGGGAATCAGCGTGAGCAGCATTGCCGCCATCACCTGGTTCCAGAGGGTGGTGCCTTCGCCGGTAGCGATCATGCCTTTGATGCCTGCCACGGCGGTGCCGAGATTGACGTCCTGCACAATCAGCAGCGGCCACAGATACTGGTTCCAGCCGTAGATAAAAGTGATCACAAACAACGCCGCGAGATTAGTTTTGGAAAGCGGCAGCACGATGTCGCGGAAGAAACGCATCGGCGAGGCACCGTCGATGCGCGCGGCTTCAATCAGCTCGTCCGGCAGGGTCATAAAGAACTGGCGGAACAGGAAGGTCGCGGTCGCCGAGGCCATCAGCGGCAGGGTCAGGCCCGCGTAGCTGTCGAGCATTCCAAGATTGGCGATCACTTCCACAGTCGGGAAGATACGTACTTCGACCGGCAGCATCAGGGTGATAAAGATCATCCAGAAGAACAGGTTACGCAGCGGAAAACGGAACCAGACGATAGCGAAGGCCGAGAGCATCGAGACCACGATTTTGCCGACCGTAATGCTAAACGCCATGATGAAGCTGTTGAGCATCATCAGCCAGAACGGCGCGCTGTTAACCCCAACGCCCTGGGTCCAGATGGTCGCCATATTCTCGAAAAGATGGCCGCCGGGAATGAGCGTCATCGGCGTGTCGAAGACCGCTTTGGTATCCAACGTAGCGGCAACAAAGGCCACGTAAAGTGGGAACAGAATGACGACGATCCCGAGAATTAACATGGTGTGGCTGAAAATCGTCAGCCCCGGACGGTTCTCAATCATTGGTAGCGCACCTTACTTTCGACATAGCGGAACTGAACCACCGTCAGCACAATCACCAGCCCCATCAGTACCACCGACTGCGCGGCAGAAGCTGACAGATCCAGACCGGCAAAGCCTTCGCGATAGATTTTGTAGATAAGCGTGGTGGTCGCTTGCACCGGTCCACCGGCGGTGGCGGCGTCGATCACCGGGAAGGTGTCGAAGAAGGCGTACACCAGGTTGACCACCAGCAGGAAGAAACTGACCGGCGCAATCAGCGGCAGCGCCAGTTTGAAGAAGCGGCGAATCGGCCCAGCGCCGTCAATCGCGGCGGCTTCAACCAGCGATCGCGGTATGGATTGCAGCGCAGCAAAGAAGAACAGGAAGTTGTAGCTGATCTGCTTCCACACCGAGGCGAAGACCACCAGAAACATCGCCTGCCCACTGTTTTGCGCGTGGTTCCAGTCGTAGCCAAATTCACCGAGGAAATGGGTAATCAGCCCACGCCCTGGGTTAAACAGGAAGATCCACAGCACGGCGGCAACGGCGGGTGCCACGGCGTAAGGCAGCAGCATCAGCGTCTGATAAAGACGGCTGCCGCGCACCACGTAATCGACCAGTGCGGCGAAAAACAGCGACACCGCAAGGCCGCTGAACGTCACCAGGGCGCTGAATTTGATCGTCGTCCAGAAGGAGTCGAGGTAATAGCTGTCGTGCCAGAGTGCGGCGAAGTTATCCAGCCCAACAAACTGGCTGGAGAGCCCGAACGGATCGACGCTTTGTACCGAGTACCACAGCGCTTCGCCCGCAGGCCAGATGAAAAAGATAACGGTGATAATCAGCTGCGGGGCGACCAGCAAATAGGGCAGCCAGCGCGAACGGAATACCGGACGGGATGATGACATAGAGGGACTCTTTTCCAGAAAACGCCGGGTGGCGGCTTCGCCTTACCCGGCCTACAAGGTGCATTTTCTCCCTCTCCCCGTGGGAGAGGGTTGGGCTGAGGGCATCAGCCCGCATTAAACCTGTAGGCCGGATAAGCGCAGCGCCATCCGGCAAAAACATTAAGACTTGGTCGACTGCTCAAAGCGGCGCAGCAGCTGATTCCCGCGCTCTACTGCGGAATCCAGCGCCTGCTGTGGCGTTTTCTTGCCGGTCCAGACGCTTTCCAGTTCTTCATCCACGATGGTACGAATCTGCGGCATGTTGCCCAGACGCAGACCTTTGGTGAACGGTAACGGCGGCTTGTTCAGCATCTGGCGGGTGGCGATATCCGCACCTGGGTTTTTGTCGTAGAAGCCCTGCTCACGTGTCAGGTCGTAGGCGGCTTTGGTGATCGGCAGATAGCCCGTCTTCTGGTGCCACTCGGCAGCAATTTCTGGTTTTGCGAGGAAGTCGAGGAACTCCGCCACGCCTTTATACGTACCGTTGTCTTTGCCCTGCATCACCCACAGGCTCGCTCCGCCGATGATGGCGTTCTGCGGTGCGCCTTTGACATCCGCGTCGTAAGGCATCATGCCCACGCCGTAGTTGAATTTGGCGTAGTGACGGATATCCGCCAGCGATCCGGATGAAGCGGTGGTGATGGCGCAATCGCCGTTGTAGAACTTCTCGGTGGATTCGTCTTTACGTCCGAAGTAGCTGAAATCGCCTTTCTTGTTCAACGCTTCCAGCAGGGCGATGTGCTTCACCTGCTCCGGCTTGTTGAACTCGAGTACCGCGTCGGTACCGTCAAAGCCGTTGTTTTTGGTGGCGACCGGCAGACCGTGCCAGGCGCTAAAGTTTTCGATCTGGATCCAGCCCTGCCAGCCGCTCGCATAGCCGCACTTCATGCCTGCTGCTTTCAGTTTGGCGGTGTACTCGGCCAGGTCTTGCCAGGTTTTCGGCGGCTGATCTGGGTTCAAACCGGCTTTTTTGAAGGCGTCTTTGTTGTAGTACAGAACCGGCGTGGAGCTGTTAAACGGCTGGGAAAGTAAATGCCCGGTTTTGGAGTCGGTGTAGTAACCGGAAACCGTTGGCACGAACTGAGATTCATCAAAGTTAATGCCCGCGTCTTTAAACACTTCATAGACCGGTTTGATCGCTTTCGAGGCCATCATGGTGGCAGTGCCGACTTCATACACCTGCAGCAGCGCCGGTGCGTTACCGGTACGGAACGCCGCGATACCCGCGCTCAGACTCTGTTCGTAGTTACCTTTGTACACCGGCACAATTTTGTAATCCGGGTGGGTATCGTTGAAACGCTGCGCCAGGGAATCAACCTCTTTGCCCAACTCCCCTTCCATCGAATGCCAGAACGGAATCGTGGTGACAGCCATTGCGTTCGTCGCAAAAGCCAGACCGATTGCCAGACCCAAAGCTGTGTGTCGTAACGAAGTCATTGTCATCTCTCTTTATTGTGCCGGATGCGCGATATCACGCGTTTTATGCTCGCGAGGTAACATGACATGCTCGAATGACAGAAAAATAACTGTTTATTTACAGAATGATGACAGACGGGGGTCAGGGGGATGATGGAATAGTGACGGGGATGTGGCAGTTTAGAAGGTGCTGTCTGGTGCCCTCACCCCGCCCTCTCCCACAGGGAGAGGGAGAAAACATAAAAAACGGCAACCTTTGGTTGCCGTTTCGCCTGGAACTCGTAGGTCGGGTAAGGCGAAGCCGCCACCCGGCATTTCACAAACTAACCGCCCAAATACGCACTCCGCACCGCTTCGTTCGCCAGCAGCGCGTCGCCGGTATCGGAAAGCACCACGTGGCCGTTCTCCAGCACGTATCCGCGATCCGCGAGCTTCAGCGCCTGGTTGGCGTTCTGCTCGACGAGGAAGATGGTCATCCCCTCTTTGCGCAGCTGCTCGATGGTGTCGAATATCTGCTGGATGATGATCGGCGCTAAACCGAGCGATGGCTCGTCGAGCAGCAGCAGACGCGGCTGACTCATCAGCGCACGGCCAATGGCCAGCATCTGCTGCTCACCGCCGGACATGGTGCCTGCACGCTGAATGCGGCGCTCGTACAAACGCGGAAAGAGTTCATACACGCGTTTAATCCGGGTCTGATACTGCTCGCGCTCGGCAAAGAAGCCGCCCATCGCCAGGTTTTCTTCTACCGTCATCCGGGAAAACACCCGGCGGCCTTCGGGAACAATCGCCACCGCTTCACGCATAATTTTGGCGGTCTGCCAGTCGGTGATGTCTTTACCGTCAAAGACGATGCGCCCGCTGGTGGCACGCGGATCGCCACACAGGGTACCGAGCAGCGTGGTTTTCCCCGCGCCGTTGGCCCCGATGAGCGTCACGATCTCGCCCTGATTGATATGCAGGCTGACGTCGTGCAGGGCCTGAATCTTGCCGTAGTGGGCATTCACCTTGTCAAAAGATAACATCGCTTTTTCCATTTTATGCCTCACCCAGATAGGCGCGGATCACGTCCGGGTTATGTCGAATTTCATCCGGCGTGCCGTTCGCCAGCGGCGTACCCTGGTTCACCACGTAGATACGATCGGAAATGCCCATCACCAGTTTCATGTCGTGCTCAATCAGCAGAATGGTGGTGTCGTGATGATTGCGCAGCTCGACGATCAGCTCGTCCAGCTCTTTGGTCTCTTTCGGGTTCAGACCGGCAGCCGGTTCATCGAGCATCAGGATTTCCGGCTGCGTCACCATGCAGCGGATAATCTCGAGACGACGCTGATCGCCATAGGCCAGGTTGCTCGCCTGACGGTTAGCGTGCTGCAACAGGCCAATACGATCGAGCCAGGTGGCAGCGCGATCGAGGGCTTCGCTCTGCGCACGGCGGAAGGCCGGGGTTTTCAGCAGGCCGGAGAAAACACCGCTTTTCAACTGCTGATGTTGCGCCACCAGCAGGTTTTCAATCACCGTCATTTCACGGAACAGACGCACATGCTGGAAGGTACGCACCACGCCCATGCGGGCAATTTGCTGGCCCGGCAGCCCCTCAAGATGCTGATCGCGCAGCATGATGGTCCCGCCGGTCGGCTTGTAGAAACCGGTCAGGCAGTTGAACACCGTGGTTTTCCCCGCGCCGTTCGGGCCAATCAGGGAGACGATCTCTTTCGGGAACAGGTCTAGCGAGACATTATTGACCGCCAGCAGGCCGCCAAAACGCATCATCAGACCGTTTACGGATAATAATGGCTGACTCATGCCTGCTCTCCTTTCGCTTGCCCGTTCTTCAGCTTCAACTGTGGACGGGTCATCGGCAGCAAGCCCTGCGGACGCCAGATCATCATCAGCACCATCAAACCACCCAGCATTAACATGCTGTATTCGTTAAAGTCGCGCATCAATTCGCGGGAAACCACCAGCAAAATGGCCGCGAGGATCACCGCAAACTGCGAACCCATCCCGCCGAGCACCACGATGGCGAGCACGAAGGCCGATTCGGCGAAGGTGAAGGATTCCGGGCTGACGAAGCCCTGACGCGCGGCAAACAGGGTTCCGGCAAAACCGGCGAACGCGGCGCTGATGGTAAAGGCGGTCAGCTTGATGCGCGTCGGGTTCAGGCCCAGGGAGCGGCAGGCGATTTCATCTTCGCGCAGGGCTTCCCACGCGCGACCCAGCGGCATGCGCAGCAGACGGTTAATCACGAACAGCGTAATGACCACCAGCAGCAGTGCCACCAGATAGAGCCAAATCACGCGGTCGGACGGGTCGTACTTCACGCCGAAGAAGTTGCTGAAAGTATCCCAGCCCCCTTCCCGCGCGGAACGGCTGAACTCCAGGCCGAAGAAGGTCGGTTTCGGGATCTGGCTGATGCCGTTCGGGCCGCCGGTCACTTCGGTATTGTTCAACAGCAAGATACGGACGATTTCGCCGAAGCCTAAAGTCACAATCGCCAGGTAGTCACCGCGCAGGCGCAGCACCGGGAAGCCGAGCAGGAAACCGGCGGCGGCAGACACCAGGCCCGCCAGCGGCAGACAGGTCCAGAAACCGAGGCCGTAATAGTGGTTCAGCAGCGCAAAGGTGTAGGCACCGATGGCGTAGAAACCGCCGTAACCGAGCACCAGCAGGCCAGACAGACCGACTACCACGTTCAGGCCGAGGCCCAGAATCACGTAGATCATGGTCAGGGTGGCGATATCCACGGTCCCGCGCGAGACCATAAACGGCCACGCAACAGCAGCAACTAACAGCGCCACCAGGAACAGTTTCTGTTTAACGGAGGAACCGTCGATGGCAGGCAGCACGAATTTCGGGCCGGAGACGTTTTTCAACGTCTTCTGGAACACCGGACGCAGCAGCTGGAACAGGAACACCACGGCGGTGCCGACAAACACCCACTGCCAGCGGATATCGGCGGCGGTATCGACCACCAGTTTGGTGCCATCCAGTTCTAACTGCACGCCCATAAAGACGCCCGCGAGGACGAAGAACATGGCGGCAGAGAGGAGCGCCATCGCAAAATGCATCGGTTTCATACTTTCTCTACCTCCGGACGACCCAGGATCCCGGTAGGCATCACCAGCAGCACCAGAATCAGCAGCGCGAACGACACCACGTCTTTATATTCGGTACTCAGGTACGCCGAGGAGAGCGCTTCAGCAACGCCCAGAATCAGGCCACCGATCATCGCGCCAGGAATACTGCCGATCCCACCCAGAACCGCGGCGGTGAAGGCTTTCATCCCAGCCATAAAGCCGATGTACGGGTTGATCACGCCGTAGAACTGGCCGAGCAGCACGCCCGCGACGGCGGCCATCGCCGCACCGATCACAAAGGTCAGGGCGATCACGCGGTCGGTGTTAATCCCGAGCAGGCTGGCCATTTTCAGATCTTCCGCGCAGGCGCGGCAGGCGCGGCCCATGCGGGAGTAGCGGATGAAAATGGTCAGTGCCAGCATCGCCAGGAAGGTCACAATCCAGATAACCAGCTGCATGGTGGTGATGGACGCCGAGAAGTTTTCGCTGGCACCGACAATCCACTGGCCGTTGAACAGGCTTGGCAGCGCCACGTCGCGCGAGCCTTCCGTCAGGCTGACGTAGTTTTGCAGGAAGATGGACATCCCGATGGCGGAGATGAGCGCAATCAGTCGCTTGGAGCTGCGCACGGGCCGATAGGCCACGCGCTCGATGCTCCAGCCGTAGGCGCTGGCAATCACAATCGCACCGACAAAACCGGCACCGACCAGCAGCCAACTGCTGTCGATGCCCATCATCATCAGGGCGGCGATGATCATAAAGGAGACATAGCTGCCGATCATATACACCTCGCCGTGGGCGAAGTTGATCATGCCGATAATGCCGTAAACCATGGTGTAGCCGATGGCGATCAGCGCATAGGTGCTTCCCAGCGTGACGCCGTTAAACATCTGCTGCAAGAAATAGAGAAACTGCTCGGACATAAGGGAACCTTTTTAGACCCGCAGGACGGGATACTGAACCCACTCTAAATAATTCGAGTTGCAGGAAGGCGGCAAGCTGGCACACCCCCGGGAGCGTACACGAGTACGTGACCGGGGTGGGCGAGCGCAGCCAACGCATCTGCAGCTCGAAGTATGACGAGTGGTTGTCTTATTTGGCTACCGAGGAAGATCCATCGGCGTGCCACTGGAAGACACCAAATTCAAATCCCTTTAGATCGCCTTTCTCATCCCAGTTCAGCGGCCCAATCACGGTATCAGCACCATGAGCTTTCAAATCTTTGACTAAATCCAGCGGTTCTTTGCTGCCGGTACGTTCCAGGGCAGTTGCCAGAGACTGCACCGCCGCGTAGGTGATCCAGACGTAAGGACCGCTCGGATCTTTCTTCTGCGCTTTGAGCGCCTCTACGATAGCTTTGTTCGCCGGTTCCTGGTCATAGCGTTTTGGCATCGTCACCAGCATGCCTTCACCCGCATCGCCCGCGATGTTCGACAGGGACGCGTTACCCACGCCTTCCGGGCCCATGAACTGGGTTTTCAGACCGGTCGCGCGTGCCTGGCGCAGCATCTGACCCATTTCCGGGTAGTAGCCGCCGTAGTATACGAAGTCGATGTTCTCTTTTTGCAGACGGGCCAACAGCGCAGAGAAGTCTTTCTCACCGGCGGTGATGCCGTCGAAGAAGACCACGTTCGCGCCACCTTTTTTCAGGCCATCCTGGACGGAACGCGCCAGGCCTTCGCCGTATTGCTGTTTATCGTGAATGATCGCGATGCGCTGCGGCTTCACTTTTTCGAGGATGTACTTCGCAGCCGTCGGCCCCTGAGAGGAGTCCAGACCGGCGGTACGCATGATGTGTTGATAGCCACGCTGCGTCAGCTCCGGGTTCGTGGCTCCTGGCGTAATCATCAGAATGCCTTCGTCTTCGTAGATATCGGAAGCAGGCTGAGTCGAGGACGAACACAGGTGGCCGATAACGTACTGAATGCCATCGTTAACGATTTTGTTGGCTACGGCGACGGCTTGTTTTGGGTCACAGGCGTCGTCGTATTCCACGCCAACCAGCTTATCCCCTTTGATACCGCCTTTGGCGTTGATGTCTTTGATCGCCTGACGCGCGCCGTTGAACTCCATATCGCCCCACTGGGCAACCGGACCGGACATGGCACCGACGACGGCAACTTTAATGTCTTCCGCTATGGCTGCCTGCGAAATCGCTAATGCAACCATTCCCGCGATTAATGCTTTCGCGTTCCTTTTCATCTGTGAATCCCCATTCGTGACGTGATGTATATATTTTGTTTTATTATGGTTAAAAAGCATTCTGTACTTTTAATGAACAACGCTATTTTTACCAGTGCCTTTAATGGTTTAGCGCAGTTTTTCACTAAAAACCAGACTAAAATCTCTATTTTTCAGGCGATTAAGCAAAGATAATATTCTGAAATCAGACAGAGATAAACAAATAAAAGTGCAGTTTGCAGCATAAAATAACGGTACAAAGCGCCGAATAAAACACTGCCTTTCAGGTTAAAATTCTGCTTAATTTTCGATCCATGCATTTTCACACTGCACATTGCGCTGCTAAAAAAGTAATCACCTGGAGAATGGTTTAAAAAAGGGGAAGCCGCTGGCGAGATAAATTGAGTACACTGCCTTTATTCTTTTTGATTTGGACAAGCAGCTAATGAAACTGACCATCCTTCGTCTGGTGTCCTTTAGCGACCAGGATCACATCGACCTGGGCAAGATCTGGCCGGAATATTCCCCTTCTTCACTGGCCGTGGATGAAACCCATCGTATTTATGCCGCCCGCTTTAACGAGCGTCTGCTGGGTGCGGTGCGCGTGACGCTGAGCGGAACACAAGGCGCGCTGGATTCTTTGCGTGTGCGCGAAATCACCCGCCGTCGCGGCGTGGGGCAATATTTGATTGAAGAGCTTACCCGCGATAATCCGGCGGTGTCATGCTGGTGGATGTCGGATATCGGTGTGGAAGACCGCGCAGTGATGACCGCATTTATGCAGGCGCTGGGGTTTGTCGAGCAAGAGAATGGATGGGAGAAGCGTTAGCTTCAATGCGATCCCTTTAATCTCTAAGGCTAGTCCCCCTGAATCTTATCATCGATGGGGGAATTCCCACCCAGTCGCGCTTATCCGATAAGTCCAGCTCACATCCCTGCTGAGAAATATTCAGGTAATACCGATAAAAAGCACGTATTCATCTTTTATTTTCAAAATTAAATATTATTGTTAGCTGAATTTAATAAATCGGCAGAATTCATTCATGAGTGATATAAATTACGAGCATTTAAATGATGTGCATTATGGAATGCATTATAATTTCACCTCCCCACTAGAAGACGACGTTTTCTTTTCTCTCATCCCAGAAAGAAACATCCCTGAATCCTACTCACCCATTATTGATGAAGAAAATGGATTGTGTATAGGTTATCTCAACAAAGGCCTATCAGACCTTTATGATATTTATGATTACAATGGTCAGTATGTTACGAAGATGGAACTGCCGTTAGAACATCCATGGATAGACCCTTTGGATTTGGTATTTGCGGCAGCTTTAATTTACAAAGCATTCCGATTTGGCTTGTTCTCGTTTAAGGCAATAACCCAACGCGGATTCTTTGTCGAGTTTGAATCCTTACTCGGCGACGGTATCATGAATATCCTTCGCGGAAGGCTCAATGCGGGGTTGTCCCCTGAAGCATTAAAATTCACCCCAAAAGCGGCACAACATATGAAAGAACCCGCCCGGTACGTTCCCGTTTACATTCAAGAAAAAGCGCTCCGCTATGGAAGAAGAATGCCGGATCTACTTCGAAAATCGGACCTCAAAACAGCTCGCTATGAAATAGGCATTCGTCGATCCAGGTACAATAAAAATTTAGGAAGCTACGAGAACAAAGATTATACTCTTGAAGTTATCGTCGATGAGAGAACCTGGACCATAACGCATTTTGCTTACAAAGATTGAGGTAATTAATGTGTTGCAGATTATTCATAATGAAGTCACCTTAGCGATAACGCCATACGAAAAACTGACTAACACATCCGAAAAAGGATTTTATCATGAATATTTAAATATGTATGTCGAGTTCAAATCTAAAGGAATAAGTTTGGACACCATTTGGGATTGCTATATCGGAGAGCTTGAGGAATTTCATACACAATTAATAGAATTACGAGACAACATTGTTGAAAAAGAAATCACCTTCAGCCCAATGGAAGGAATGATTTCACTAACTGTGGGTAAAAACATACAGTCCCATGAAAGTTATTATTTAAAATTCAAGCTATCGACAGAAGTGCGCTCTGATATTTTTGTTGAGGGCATTATCGGAATGGATCAGACCTATATCCATGAAATTATTCATGGGGTTCGTCAGTTGATCAATTTCTGATTCCCCTAGCCAGCGTCTGGATATCGCACAGTTCGTTCTCAAAAAGGCCATGAATCTGTAATCATTATCAGAGAACCCTCTCCCATTGTACGGTCCGGGGACATGGTAGACAGGTGTTCGGGGACATGGTGAACACTATTTAACATCCTTTACCCATGGTGATCGACTTTTTCTTCAGGTCGATCACCCCCACTTTCGTGCTGTACCACCAC
>NZ_JAENMQ010000016.1:0-113929 GCF_016771845.1 Lelliottia jeotgali
AATTGTTAAAGAGCAGTGCAACGCGGCTTTCGCTCACCGTTGCGAGGTCCCGTATAATACGTTTTCCTCATTCAGAGTCAAGCGTTTAATTTCGCTTTTCTCTGTCGGCGTTCATCGCTGAACCCCTGCTGCTACGGCGGCTTGCGTGCCGTTGTTCCGTGTCAGTGGAGGCGCATTATAGGGAGTTCTCAGACGTTGACAACCCCTCTTTTAAAAAAAACTTTCAACCGCCTTTTTTTTGCTCAAAATCGTGCTACAGCGCTAGTTTTTCGAGCGTTTCAAAGCCATACCGACGTAAAACGGGCAAAAGTTGCACAGTCTCAGGCGTGAGCGCCATGCAAAAAGCAATATTCTCATCGCTGGATTTGGCATCCGGCGCTTCGTGCTCAAGTAACCAGGCTGTACGTCGGGCAATCGCGGCGCCAGAATCGACCAGACGTGTCCCCTCCGGTAATACCTCAAGCAGCTCTTCCTGTAATAGAGGGAAATGCGTGCAACCCAGTACAACCGTATCCGGCGGTTCAGCCATTCGCAGCCACGGTCGCAAAATACGACGCAGCTCTTCCAGCGACACCGGCTTACCGTGCAGCTTCGCTTCCGCCATTTGCACCAGTTCAGCAGAGCCGAGCATGGCTATCTGGCATTCATTGGCGAAACGGTCGATTAGCTCACGCGTATAAGGACGCTTTACCGTTCCGCGCGTGGCCAACAAGCCGACAACGCCATTGGCCGTCAGACGGGCCGCTGGTTTAATCGCAGGAACGACGCCTACAACCGGGAACGGGAATTTTTCGCGTAATGCAGGAAGGGAAACGGTGCTTGCGGTATTACAAGCAATCACGGCCAGCGCTAAAGGGTAACGCTGTTGTACGGCGGTGACGATTTCCACGACGCGCTCAACGATAAAGTCTTCGCTCTTTTCCCCATAAGGAAAAGCCACATTATCGAAGGCATAGATGTAATGAAGATCCGGCAGAAGATGCCGAATCTCATCATAGACCGAAAGCCCACCGACGCCGGAGTCAAACACCAGCACGGTGGGACGTGGATCAGAAGGTGTAGCTGCCAGACAAGGTGTATTCCCGTCCTGCAGTTTGGTAGCCATAAACTGTCTCGTAATCTTTATCGAACAGGTTGGCTATTTTACCACGAACTGTCAGGTGTGAGGTGACAGGATATGAAACTGCGACATCCCACAAACTTACACCGCCCATTTTCACTTCACGAGACGGGAAAGAGCTGAAGTCATCATCGTAACGCGTCCCCAGATAACGATAGGCAAGATTCCAGTCGAAATCCCACACCTGCGTATCCAGCTGGTATTTCACCTGCTGTTTGGAGCGGCGCTTCAGCACTTCGTTGGTTTTCGCGTTGCGCGGATCAACATAATCGTATGAGATTTGATGGCCGACAGGACCAGTATCAAACTGCGCCGTCGCTTCAATACCCTCAATTCGGGCCTTGTTGACGTTATAAGGGCGGTTGTTTGGATCGTAGCCCACCAGATTGTCGACATCGTTGCGATACGCACTCACACGCCAGCTCACTGGCCCCGTCAGACCTTCAAAGCCGCCTTCCCATTGCTTGCTCTCTTCAGGCTTCAAATCTGGGTTGCCATACTTCTCACTATGGATCTGGCTCATGGTTGGTGCTTTATACGCAGTGCCGTAAGATCCGATAATGCGATAGCCTTCGACAAATTCCCACGCGGCGCTGGTTTGCCAGGTGCTGTGATTGCCAAAGTTAGAGTTATCGTCGTTACGCGCAGCCGCTTCAAGCGTGACGCTATCAAATTGCTGCATCGCGGAGAGGAACACGCCGGTGTTGCGCTGTTCAAAGCCATTTTTCAGGCTAGCCGTCCCCGCTTCGGTTTTCTGTTTCTGCCAGTCCAGACCTGCACCGATATTGCCGTGGCCAACGGTGAAGGTATTCATCCACTGCGTGGTGTACTGTTTCACATCATCCATGCTGGAGGATGCCGCATAGCGCCCTTTGCTCGGATCGTAGTTCAGATCTTTGCTGCGACCATAACCCGCCACCAGCTGAGACTGATAAATGCCCTGGTTATAGCGCAGCCCGGTGTCCCAGTTCTGGCTATACAGCTGACGGGTGTCCGGCGTACCGGTCATGTTGAAGTTATCGTCATAGCTATCATAGCCGTCATAGGCGGTACGGTTGTCATAGCCAAAGCCACGGAAGAAACCGCTCACGCTGTCAGTGATCTGCTGCTCCACGGAGCCGTACAGAGACTTACTCATAAAACCATCGCGATCCGGCTGACGCGGTGCGTCTTGCGCATCGATATCAAAACCACGGGTATAGGTATAGTTACCCGCCAGAGTGACTTTGGTTTTATCGAATACCTGCTGGAATGAACCGTCGTAGGACTGGTAGCCCTTCGACCCTACGCCCGCAGTGATCTCACCGCCAGGCTGATCTCGCCCGGTAATAATGTTGATCACGCCGCCAATTGCATCGGAACCATACAGCGCCGAACGAGGGCCACGAATGTATTCAATACGCTGGATGAGAGAGGTCGGGATTTGGCTGAGATCGGCAACGTTACTGATCCCGGCGTTGTTCAGCGGGATACCGTCAATCAGCACCAGAACGTGGCGTGATTCCGTTCCGCGTATAAAAGTAGAAGCGTTAGCCCCCATGCCACCGCTCTGGGCGATATCTACACCCGGTAAACGCTGCATAACTTCAACGACGCTCTTTGCCTGCCAGCGCTCGATATCTTCACGCGTTACAACAGACGTTGGCGCCAGAACGGTATTTGCCGGTTGCTCAAAACGGTTTGCTGTCACCACCAACGAGTCAGCGCTTTCCTGCGCCCAGCCCGAAAATGCCGTGACGGAAAGCGCCGTCATCAGCGATACTTTTTTAATCATTGTTAAAGCATCCACAATATAAGAAGGATGCCGCAGGCGTCATCTATAGCACGCGATGATGAAACCAAATGCGACGTAATACCGGCAGGTCTTCGGGCTTGGTGGCGTGTGCGGATGAAGACTTCCCACTCGAAAGCAGTGTCTACAACATTCATCCCGCCAGTCTTTACCGCTGCGCGTCAGCTCCAGATTTACACTGGATTCCCTTTTCACTTAAAGGAGACCGGAAACAGAATGCTACAATTAGAAACGTATGGATGTCCAGACAGCTATGCATGATTAAATCTGGACATCCCCTGTACAGTGCTTACAATCCCCGCGAAATTGTTTACCACTCAGGATGCATCATGACCCCAGAACACCTCCCGACAGAACAGTACGACGCGCAGCTGGCAGAGAAAGTGGTCCGCCTGCAAAGTATGATGACGCCTTTCGCGGCGCCCGTTCCCGAGGTGTTCCGCTCGCCGGTCAGTCACTATCGCATGCGTGCCGAATTCCGCATCTGGCACGATGGCGACGACCTGTACCACATCATTTTCGATCAGCAGACCAAGTCGCGCATCCGCGTAAACAGTTTCCCGGCGGCGAGTGAATTAATTAACCAATTGATGACGCTGATGATCGACGGTGTGCGTGAAAACCCGATTTTGCGCCACAAACTGTTCCAGATTGATTACCTGACAACGCAAAGCAACCAGGCGATCGTCTCCCTGCTGTATCACAAAACCCTGAACGACGAATGGCGCCAGGAAGCGGAAGCACTACGCGACGCGCTGCGGGCGCAGAACATTAATGTGCATCTGATTGGCCGGGCGACCAAAACCAAAATCATGCTCGATCAGGACTATGTTGATGAACGTCTGCCGGTGGCCGGTAAAGAGATGATTTATCGCCAGGTCGAGAACAGCTTCACCCAGCCGAACGCGGCGATGAACGTGCAGATGCTGGAGTGGGCGCTGAGCGCCACCGAAGGTTCAACGGGAGATTTGCTCGAACTGTACTGCGGAAACGGTAACTTCTCGCTGGCTCTGGCGCGCAACTTTGAGCGCGTTCTGGCCACCGAAATCGCGAAACCGTCCGTGGCTGCCGCGCAATACAACATTGCAGCAAACCACATCGATAACGTGCAGATTATCCGTATGGCGGCAGAAGAGTTTACTCAGGCGATGAACGGCGTGCGTGAATTCAACCGGTTGCAGGGAATCGATCTGAAGAGCTATCAGTGTGAGACGATTTTCGTCGATCCGCCGCGCAGCGGGCTGGACAGCGAAACCGAGAAGATGGTGCAGGCGTATCCGCGGATTCTGTACATCTCCTGCAATCCGGAAACCTTGTGCAAGAATCTGGAAACATTAAGCCAGACACACAACGTTGAACGTCTGGCTCTGTTCGATCAGTTCCCGTACACGCACCACATGGAGTGCGGCGTGCTGTTAACGGCGAAGTAAAAGGTTTTCGTAGGGCAGGTAAGCGAAGCGCCATCCGGCATTTTTTGGCAGGTGGCGCTACGCTTACCAGCCCTACAAAAACCAAAAAACCACAAAACCCGTTATTCCTGGATCTGATGCTTACGGTTACGCATCTTGATGCCAATCCAAAACACCAGCGCTACTGACAGCACCGCCGGCAGGAAGTTAGAGCCGATATCCGGATATTCCGCACGCACCACAGTGCTATACAGCAGAACACCCAGAATAAAGAACGCGGCAGCCAGGCCCGGTAAACCGACCGGCATGGTGCGATTCTGATAGCGCTGATGCAGACAGTAAACCGTCAGCACCAGCGCAATAATCGGAAAGATTGAAAACGGCACAATCGAGCTAAACACCGCTGCAAACGTTCCGTTGATAGACAAGCCAGCGATCAATGCCAGCAACAACGTACCCTTATCCTGCCCTGACTGTTTCATGACTCACTCACCTTCGTCGATGTGATGCGCCGACTTTTCTTGTTCCCGGCGATACCAGTAATACGCCCCTTTGGAAATCATCCGCAGCTGCAATACCAGTCGCTCTTCGAGTTGTTTGCGTTGCTCAACGCCTACATCCAGTGCTTCGGCACCCGCACTGAAAACAATGGTCACCATCGCCTCGGCCTGCGCTTCCGTGAAGGCTCGCGGCATATGGTTTTCGATTTCGAGATAGTCGGCAAGTTCCGCAATAAAATGCTGAATTTCGCGCGCCACGGCGGCACGAAACGCGGCCGATGTCCCCGACCGTTCGCGCAGTAACAGGCGAAAGGCGTTAGGGTTGTTGCCGATAAATTCCATAAAAGTCGATACGGACGTGCGGATCACGCTACCGCCTTTAGCGATACGCTGACGCGCCTGGCGCATGAGCTGGCGCAGCATCAGGCCGCTCTCATCCACCATGGTCAGACCCAGTTCATCCACATCACGAAAATGACGATAGAAGGACGTTGGCGCAATCCCGGCCTCTCGCGCAACTTCGCGCAGGCTCAAACTGGCAAAACTTCGCTCAGCACTCAGTTGACTGAATGCCGCTTCCACCAGCGAACGCCGGGTTTTCTCTTTTTGTTGTGCTCTTACGCCCATCACAATAGTTGAATCCTTCCAAAGGCCTTCAGGCACTATACCAGAGAATAAAATTAATCTGTTTGCATCGCTTTGTGAATGATTGTTTACGCGAGGTTTGTGCTCCAAAGCCCGAAAAGAGCACAACGATAATTGGGTTATCCCGCTAATGATGTTACTATTCTGTTGCTTTTATGTATAAGAACAGGTAAGCCTTGCCATGTCACACACCTACGATTACGACGCAATAGTTATTGGTTCCGGCCCCGGCGGCGAAGGCGCTGCTATGGGGCTGGTGAAACAGGGAGCCAGAGTAGCGGTCATTGAGCGCTACCATAATGTTGGCGGCGGTTGCACCCACTGGGGTACCATCCCGTCCAAAGCCCTCCGCCACGCCGTTAGCCGCATTATTGAATTTAACCAGAACCCTCTTTACAGCGACCATTCCCGACTTCTTCGTTCTTCCTTTGCCGACATCCTCAACCATGCTGACAACGTGATTAATCAGCAAACGCGGATGCGCCAGGGGTTCTACGAACGCAACCACTGCGAAATATTGCAAGGTGACGCGCACTTTGTTGACGAACATACGCTGGCACTTAAATGCCAGGACGGTTCCGTCGAAACGATCACCGCTGAGAAATTTGTCATCGCCTGCGGCTCACGTCCGTACCATCCGACCGATGTCGATTTTTCCCATCCGCGCGTGTACGACAGCGACTCGATCCTGAGCCTGCACCACGAACCGCGCCACGTGCTGATCTACGGCGCAGGGGTGATTGGCTGCGAATATGCGTCCATCTTCCGTGGAATGGACGTGAAAGTGGATCTGATCAACACCCGCGACCGGCTGCTGGCGTTTCTCGATCAAGAGATGTCTGACTCGCTCTCCTACCACTTCTGGAACAGCGGCGTGGTCATTCGCCACAACGAAGAGTACGAGAAAATCGAAGGCTGCGATGACGGCGTGATCATGCACCTGAAATCCGGCAAAAAACTCAAAGCCGACTGCCTGCTGTATGCCAATGGCCGTACGGGTAACACCGATTCGCTGGCGCTGGAAAATATCGGTCTGGCGACCGACAGCCGTGGTCAGTTGAAGGTCAACAGCATGTACCAGACCGCCCTGCCGCATATCTATGCTGTGGGTGACGTGATTGGTTATCCGAGCCTGGCATCTGCCGCTTACGATCAGGGCCGCATTGCCGCTCAGGCACTGGTCAAAGGCGAAGCCACCGCCCATCTGATCGAAGATATTCCTACCGGGATTTACACCATTCCGGAGATCAGCTCGGTAGGCAAAACCGAACAGCAGTTGACGTCAATGAAGGTGCCTTACGAGGTGGGTCGTGCGCAGTTTAAGCATCTGGCGCGGGCGCAAATCGTGGGAATGAGCGTGGGAACGCTGAAGATTTTGTTCCATCGCGAGACCAAAGAGATCCTCGGTATTCACTGTTTCGGTGAACGCGCGGCGGAAATCATTCATATCGGTCAGGCAATCATGGAGCAAAAAGGTGGCGGTAACACGATCGAGTACTTCGTTAACACCACCTTCAACTACCCGACGATGGCTGAAGCCTATCGGGTAGCGGCGCTGAACGGCTTAAACCGCTTGTTTTAACGCACCATCAAAGTGGCCATCCATCGAACTACGGATGGCCTCTGCCAGCTGCTCATAGCGGCTGCGCAGCGGTGATCCTGGACGATAAACCAGACCTATGGTACGACGCGGTTCAGGTTTGATGCACGGCAGATAGACCACACCATCACGTTTACGCTCGCGCGGTACGGCCAGTGCAGGCAGCAGCGTAATACCACTTCCCGCCGCGACCATATTGCGCAGCGTTTCCAGGCTGGTTGCGCGGAAATGGGTATCTTCATCCGCACCCGCTTCAAAGCAGAAGCCCATCGCCTGATCGCGCAGGCAGTGACCGTCTTCCAGCATCAGCAGCTTTTCACCGGCCAGATCGGACATCGGCACACGATCGCGATTCGCCCACGGGTGATCCTCATAGATCGCCAGCATCATCGGCTCATCAAACAGCGGCACTTCGATAAAGGCTTCGCTTTCTTTGACCAGCGCCAGAATGGCACAGTCGAGCTTACCGCTATCCAGCTGCGCCAGCAGTTGATGGGTCTGGGCTTCGTGCAGATACATTTCGAGTTTCGGGAAGGTCTGGTGCAACATCGGAATAATTTGCGGCAGCAGGTACGGGCCAACGGTTGGGATCAGGCCAATATGCAGCGGGCCGGACATGGCTTCCCCCTGCTGGCTTGCCATTTCCTTGAGCACTTTGACCTCGCGCAGCACGGTGCGCGCCTGATCCACCAGCAGCAAACCAGCCTGGGTGAACAGCACTTTACGACTGGTGCGCTCCAACAGCATCACGCCCAGCTCATCCTCAAGCTTGCGGATTTGACCGCTCAGCGTGGGCTGGCTGACGTGGCAGGAATCTGCCGCGCGGCGAAAATGACGATGCTCAGCTAACGCTACCAGGTATTCAAGATCACGAATATTCATTATTCATCCTCCGTCGCCACGATAGTTCATGGCGATAGATAGCATAGCAACGAACGATTATCCCTATCAAGCATTCTGTTGAATAATACACCACATAGACGAGGCGGTGACTGTTTGACCCTTGAAGCGCTGCAGCGTCATACGAGTTTCTCTCAAAACTCGAACAACTAAAGCCAACGTGAACTTTTGCGGACCCCGTGTCCGCATTTTTTTTGCGTAAAAAAAGCCCGGCAAAAGCCGAGCCTGGTTTTTCTCCCTCTCCGGTGGGAGAGGGTCGGGGTGAGGGCATCAGCCCGCACGTCATTAAATCAACCGATCTTTCGCATCCGCAATCGCCTGCGCTACCTGCTTAGGCGACACGCCACCTTTCGCCGCACGCTTATCCAGACAAGATTGCAGCGACAAAATCGGATACACATCGTCGCCAATCACCGCGCTGAATTTCTGCAAGTCAGCCAGCGTAAGGTCTTCCAGCGGTTTGCCCTGACGAATCGCCTCCACCACCGCTTCGCCCACGATATGGTGCGCTTCACGGAACGGCACACCTTTGGCAACCAGATAATCCGCTAACTCGGTGGAGTTGGCATATCCCTGCTGCGCCGCTTCCTGGCAGCGAGGACGTTTTACCTGAATGCCGTCCAGCACCAGCGCGCCCATGTGCAGGCAGTCAAGCCAGGTATCGAGGGCGTCGAACAGCCCTTCTTTATCTTCCTGCATGTCTTTGTTGTAAGCCAAAGGCAGGCCTTTCAGAGTCATCATCATGCCGGTCAGCGCGCCCTGCACGCGGCCACATTTACCGCGAATCAGCTCCAGCGCATCCGGGTTTTTCTTCTGTGGCATCAGGGAAGAACCGGAGGTCACACGGTCTGACAGCTCAACAAATCCAGCTTCGCCAGAATTGAAGAAAATCAGATCTTCAGCAAAGCGCGACAGATGCACCATGCCAATAGAAGCGTTCGACAGCAGCTCTAGCACGTGGTCGCGATCGGACACGCTGTCCAGACTATTACGGGTGGCAGAAGCAAAGCCCAGCCAGCCGGCCAACTGCTCACGATCGATTTCATACGCGGTTCCTGCCAACGCACCGCTGCCCAGCGGACTCACGTCCAGACGCTTCAGGGTATCCTGCAAACGGCTTTCATCACGCGCCAGCATCTCAACATACGCCAGACACCAGTGCGCAAAAGTTACCGGTTGCGCGCGCTGCAGGTGGGTGTAACCCGGCATCACGGCGTCCTGATTACTGTGCGCGGTTTCCACCAGCGCACTCTGCAACTGGCGATTGGCCGACAGCAATTCAACGACGGTGTCTTTACACCACAGTTTCAGATCCGTTGCGACCTGGTCATTACGGCTACGCCCGGTATGCAGCTTTTTGCCCAACTGGCCGACTTTGTCGATCAGTTTGCCTTCCACCCAGCTGTGAATATCTTCGGCATCGCTTTCGAGGATCTGCTGCGGGTTCAGACGAACCTCTTCCAGCAGATTATTCAGCGCCTCTTCAAGCTGCAATTGTTCGTCCGCCGTAAGTACGCCAACGGTGACCAGCGCTTTAGACCAGGCCACAGAGCCGACGATATCCTGTTCGGCCAGGCGGTAGTCGAAGCGCAAAGAGTCGTTGAACTGTTTGAACCGCTGATCCGCTGCCTGTGTAAAACGCCCACCCCAAAGTGCCATAACAATTTTCCTTGATAATGTAATTTTTGCCCGGTGGCGCTTCGCTTACCGGGCCTACAAACTCAGGTAGCCCGGATAAGCGAAACGCCATCCGGCACTGAATATTAAGCCAGAATACGCGTGCCAATCGGCGTGCCGTTAAACAGCGCCGGGAGTTGCTCTGCGTGACGCCACGAGGCGATATCCACCGGACGGCCCAGCGTGCGCGCGGCATCCAGCGCAGCGTTCACTTTCACAATCATGCCGTCGGTAATAATGCCCTGATCGATCAGCTGCTCGGCTTTCGCCGCCGTCATCTCGGCAATGCGCTGGCCTTTTCCGTCCAGAATCCCACTCACATCAGAGAGCAGAATCAGATCCGCGCCCAGCGTCGCCGCCAGTGCCGTGGCCGCCTGGTCAGCGTTCACGTTCATCAGTTGTCCCTCTTCGGTCACCCCGATAGAGCTGACAACCGGCAGGAAACCACCTTCCAGCAGGGTGTTAATCAGCTTAGGTGAACCCGGCTGCGCCAGTCCAACGTGGCCCAGTTCTTCGTCGAGCTGAGTCACATTTACGCTGTCACCGTCACCCAGATACAACCCCACGGAGGCGATGTGATGCTTCTTCGCCCACGCCAGCAGCGTTTTGTTCGCCGTTCCCGCCAGCGCACCGGTAATGATGTCAATCTGATCGGCAGGCGTCACACGCAGGCCATTTTTCTTCTTCACCGGCAGATTCAGCCCTTTCATCAGCTCATCCACCACGCAGCCGCCGCCATGCACAATCACCAGCGGACGTTGGTGTGATTCACGATAGTTCACCAGGGCAGTAAACAGACGCTCCAGCGCTTCTTCGCTGTCCAGCAGAACACCACCGAGTTTGATAATTAATGGATTCATCATCACACCTTAAATAAGAGACTGCGTTTCAGCGAAGCCAAAACGAATATTGGCGCACTGCACCGCCTGAGCGGCTGCACCTTTAAGAAGATTATCTTCCGCAGCAACCACGATCAGGTGCTCGCCCTGAACGGCAAAGCCGATATCGCAGAACGGCAGACCGACGACGTTTTTCAACGCCGGAACGCCTTTTTCATAAAGACGCACCAGCGGTTTGTCGGCGTACGCCTGAGTAAAGACGGCATGCACCTGTTCTTTGCTCACACCCGGTTTCAGGCGGCAGGTAATAGTTTCCAGAATCCCGCGTGGGAAGTTGCCCAGATGCGGGGTGAAAATCACCTCCGCGCCCAGATGGGTGGTGATTTCTGGGTGATGACGGTGGTTGAACACGCCATACGGCTGCAAGCTCACTTCGCAGAAACTATTGGAAATCGCCGCTTTACGTCCGGCACCGCTGACGCCACTGGTGGCGTTGATCACCGGCCACTGATTGAGATCCAGCAGGCCCGCGTCGATCAGCGGCTTAAGAGAAAGCTGCGCCGCCGTCGGGTAGCACCCTGGCACGGCAATCAAATTCACTTCTTTCAGCTTATCCACACTCCACTCCGCCAGGCCATAAACCGCTTTTTTAAGCAGATCCGGGTGCTGGTGAGTGAAGCCGTAATATTTTTCATAAAAAGCACTGTCGTTGACGCGGAACGCGCCAGAGAGGTCAAATACCACGCAACCGGCTGCAAGGAACTGCGGCGCGAGGTCATGACTGACTTCGTGTGCCGTGGCCAAAAACACCACGTCCACGCCTTCAGTAAACTCGCTGATATCGGACATCGGCTGCAACGGGAGATCGACGATTCCCTTAAGCTGCGGATGCAAATCGGAAATTAATTTTCCCGCATCATTGCTTTGCGCTGATACGGTCAAAGCGGTTATGGTCATATGAGGATGGCGATTCACGTAGCTTACAAGCTCTGCGCCCGCATAACCGCTAGCGCCCACAATCAGCGTATTCAACATCGGGTTCCTTTACGATCAACGTTAGTGTATTTTTATTCACATTTAGTGCATGAATATTGATACTATCACGACCTAAGGTATGTCAACAATGAAAATGAATTTACCACCCTTTATCGAGATTTACCGCGCCCTGATTGCCACGCCATCCATCAGTGCGACCGAAGAATCGCTCGACCAGAGCAATGAGTCTTTAATCAATTTACTGGCTGGCTGGTTTAGTGAACTCGGGTTTAAGGTGGAAGTTCAACCCGTTCCAGGCACTCGCAATAAATACAACCTGCTGGCCAGTACCGGAGAAGGTGCAGGCGGCCTGCTGCTTGCCGGGCACACGGATACCGTTCCCTTTGATGATGGCCGTTGGACGCGCGATCCTTTCACCCTGACCGAGCACGACAACAAGCTCTACGGTCTGGGCACGGCGGACATGAAAGGCTTCTTCGCCTTTATTCTGGATGCGCTACGTGACGTGGACGTGAAAACCCTGAAAAAGCCGCTCTATATTCTGGCGACCGCCGATGAAGAGACCAGCATGGCGGGGGCGCGCTATTTTTCTGAAAACACCGCCCTGCGCCCGGATTGCGCCATTATCGGTGAGCCAACGTCTCTGCAACCGATTCGCGCGCATAAAGGTCACATCTCAACGGCGGTGCGCGTGATGGGTCAGTCCGGTCACTCCAGCGATCCGGCCCGTGGCGTGAACGCCATCGAACTGATGCACGATGCGATTGGCCGCATCATGCAGTTGCGCGATTCGCTGAAAGAGCGTTATCACCACGATTCGTTTACCGTGCCTTATCCGACGCTGAACCTCGGCAGCCTGCACGGCGGTGATGCCTCCAACCGCATCTGTGCCTGCTGCGAACTGCATATGGATATCCGCCCCCTGCCGGGAATGACCCTGAGCGATCTGGACGGTCTGCTGACAGAAGCGTTGGCCCCCGTCAGCGAGCGCTGGCCTGGCCGTTTGACCGTGTCCGAACTGCATCCACCGATTCCAGGCTACGAATGCCCGCCGGATCACCAGCTGGTGCAGGTGGTGGAAAAACTGCTCGGTGCGCAAACCGACGTAGTGAACTACTGCACCGAAGCACCGTTTATTCAGACCCTGTGTCCAACGCTGGTACTCGGCCCTGGCTCGATCAATCAGGCGCACCAGCCGGATGAATATCTGGAAACCCGCTTTATTAAGCCGACGCGCGAGTTAATTACCCAGGTTGTGCACCATTTCTGCTGGCATTAACTCCCCCCGCTTTTATTCCCTCTCCCCGTGGGAGAGGGTTAGCGTGAGGGCACCAAAACGCATGATCCCCATCACATTCTCATAAGCATCGCTTATCTGACGCGAAGCGAATTAAATTTCGTAAATTACCCACATTTATTCGTTTGCTGAACCGTTTTCGCAGCAATTGACGACAGGGGTTTTACGTGGCTTTATAAAGGGAGATGACAAATAAATGTCCAAAAGATTTCTGAATGGGCATAAACGAAAATGATGGGGTGTCTGGGTTTATATGAACGAACAATATTCCGCGTTGCGTAGTAATGTCAGTATGCTCGGCAAAGTGCTGGGAGATACCATCAAGGACGCGCTGGGAGAGAACATCCTCGACCGCGTTGAAACTATCCGTAAGCTGTCCAAATCCTCCCGTGCAGGAAATGAAGCGAACCGCCAGGAGCTGCTCACCACTTTGCAGAACCTGTCCAACGACGAGCTGCTGCCCGTCGCACGCGCGTTTAGCCAGTTCCTGAACCTGGCTAACACCGCTGAGCAATATCACAGCATTTCGCCAAACGGCGAAGCTGCCAGCAACCCGGAAGTGATTGCCCGCACGCTCAGAAAACTCAAAGACCAGCCCGATCTCAATGAAGACACCATCAAAAAAGCGGTGGAATCCCTCTCGCTGGAACTGGTGCTGACTGCGCACCCGACCGAGATCACCCGCCGCACGTTGATCCACAAAATGGTGGAAGTGAACAACTGCCTGAAACAACTGGACAACAAAGACATCGCGGATTACGAGCGTAATCAACTGATGCGTCGTCTCCGCCAGTTGATTGCCCAGTCCTGGCACACGGATGAAATCCGTAAATATCGCCCAAGCCCGGTTGATGAAGCCAAATGGGGCTTTGCAGTCGTGGAAAACAGCCTGTGGGAAGGCGTACCGAACTACCTGCGCGAGCTAAATGAACAGCTCGAAGAGAACCTGGGTTATCGCCTGCCAGTAGATTTTGTCCCGGTCCGTTTCACCTCCTGGATGGGCGGCGACCGCGACGGTAACCCGAACGTCACCGCTGAAATCACCCGCCACGTCCTGCTCCTGAGCCGCTGGAAAGCCACCGACCTGTTCCTGAAAGATATTCAGATCCTGATTTCTGAACTGTCGATGGTCGATGCTACGCCAGAACTGCTGGAACTGGTCGGCGAAGAGGGTGCCAGCGAGCCGTACCGCTATCTGATGAAAAATCTGCGCAGTCAGCTGCTGGCGACACAAGCCTGGCTGGAAGCGCGCCTGAAAGGCCAGCGCCTGCCAAAACCGGCGGGGCTGTTGAGCCAGAACGAACAGCTGTGGGACCCGCTCTACGCTTGCTATAAGTCATTGCAGGCCTGTGGCATGGGCATCATCGCCAACGGCGAACTGCTCGACACTCTGCGTCGCGTGAAGTGTTTCGGCGTGCCGCTGGTGCGTATCGATGTGCGCCAGGAAAGTACCCGTCACACCGAAGCGCTGGGTGAATTGACCCGCTACCTCGGCATCGGCGACTATGAAAGCTGGTCAGAAGCCGACAAACAGGCCTTCCTGATCCGCGAGCTGAACTCCAAGCGCCCGCTCCTGCCACGCAGCTGGGAGCCGAGCGAAGAGACCAGCGAAGTGCTCAACACCTGCAAAGCGATCGTTGATGCGCCGAAAGGATCGGTGGCCGCCTATGTGATCTCAATGGCCAAAACCCCATCCGACGTGCTGGCCGTACATCTGTTACTGAAAGAAGCGGGTATCAGCTTTGCGCTGCCGGTTGCCCCGCTGTTTGAAACCCTCGACGACCTGAATAACGCTAACGACGTGATGACCCAGCTGCTGAATATCGACTGGTATCGCGGCTTTATTCAGGGCAAACAGATGGTGATGATTGGCTATTCCGATTCCGCAAAAGACGCGGGCGTGATGGCGGCCTCCTGGGCGCAATATCAGGCGCAGGACGCATTGATCAAAACCTGCGAAAAAGCGGGTATCGAACTGACCCTGTTCCACGGTCGCGGCGGTTCTATCGGTCGCGGCGGTGCACCGGCTCATGCGGCACTGCTCTCCCAACCGCCGGGCAGCCTGAAAGGCGGCCTGCGCGTGACCGAGCAGGGCGAAATGATTCGCTTTAAATACGGTCTGCCGGAAGTGACAATCAGCAGTCTGTCGCTCTATACCAGCGCGATTCTGGAAGCTAACTTACTGCCGCCACCGGAGCCGAAAGACGCGTGGCGTCATATCATGGACGAGCTGTCAGACATCTCTTGTGACCTGTACCGTGGCTACGTGCGTGAAAATAAAGACTTCGTGCCGTACTTCCGCTCGGCAACGCCTGAGCAGGAGCTGGGCAAACTGCCGCTCGGTTCACGTCCGGCGAAACGTCGTCCTACCGGCGGTGTCGAGTCCCTGCGCGCCATTCCGTGGATCTTCGCCTGGACGCAAAACCGCCTGATGCTGCCCGCCTGGCTGGGTGCCGGTGCCGCGCTGCAAAAAGTGGTCGAAGACGGTAAGCAAAGCGAGCTGGAAACCATGTGCCGCGACTGGCCGTTCTTCTCTACCCGTCTGGGAATGCTGGAGATGGTGTTCTCGAAAGCCGACCTGTGGCTGGCGGAATACTACGACCAGCGCCTGGTTAAACAGGAACTCTGGGGTCTGGGCAAAGAGTTGCGCGAGCTGCTGGAAGGCGACATCAAAGTCGTACTGGCCATCGCTAACGATTCACATCTGATGGAAGATTTGCCGTGGATTGCCGAGTCCATTCAGCTGCGTAATATCTACACCGACCCGCTGAACGTACTGCAGGCAGAGCTTTTACACCGCTCCCGTCAGGCGGAAGAGGCAGGTAAAGAGCCGGACCCACGCGTGGAACAAGCGCTGATGGTCACCATCGCTGGCGTCGCCGCTGGGATGCGTAATACGGGCTAATATCTGTTTTATACCCATCAGGCCACACCCTTTGTGGCCTTTTTTTATGCCTGCAGGTAAGGTTTTCTCTTTGGTCAACGTGGAAGGAAACACCATGCAGCAAGATATCAGTCAGATCCTGGCCGGATTGATAAATGCTCCGACATCACTGCGGCAGGTGCATTTCGCTAACCCCACCTCTCTCGCACCCGAGCTGGCACTGCAGGTCGATTTTCCGCGTCTGGAGATCGTGCTGGAAGGCTCAGTGCAGGATACATCAACGGGAGTTTTGCACCCGAATGATGTTCTGTACGTCCCGGCGGGTGGCTGGAACTTTCCACAATGGCAGCAGCCTGCAACCGCCCTGAGTATTCTGTTCGGCAAGCAGCAGCTTGGATTTAGCCTGGTGCAATGGGACGGCGTCGTCCTTCGCAATCTGGCCAAGCAGCACGTTGCACGCCGTGGCCCGCGTATTGGCTCTTTCCTGTTACAAACGCTGCATGAAATGCAGATGCAACCGCAGGAACAACACACCGCGCGCCTGATAACGTTAAGCCTGCTCAGCCATTGTACCGACCTGCTCGGCAGCCAGATCCAGACCGCCTCTCGCAGCGAAGCCTTATTCGGCGCCGTGCGCGACTATATTGACGAGCACTACGCCTCACCGCTCACGCGTGAATCCGTCGCCAAAGCGTTCTATATCTCGCCCAACTATCTGTCGCATCTTTTCCAGAAGACCGGTGCGGTAGGGTTTAACGAATATCTGACACATACCCGGCTGGAGCACGCGCGTCAGTTACTGAAAGGCTATGATCTGAAGGTCAAAGAGATCGCGCACAGCTGCGGGTTTGTAGACAGTAACTATTTTTGCCGACTGTTTCGCAAGAATACAGAGCGTTCGCCGTCGGAGTATCGCCGCCAGTACCACAGCCAGCTTACCGGCAAGACGGCTAATCCAGAATAAGCTGGGTGTGCTGCGGGGCCGATAGCATCTTACGCGCTGCGCTCATCACTTTTTGCGGATCGCGCAGGAACGCGTTGATACCGCACTTCACATAGCGACACTGTTCGAAGCGTTCCATTCCAGACAGCTCTATATCGGTAATCAGCAGAACGACCTCCGCTTGACGAATGTCTTCGTCAGTCAGTTCACACTCAATGCCCAGAGCGCCCTGAGTTTCAATCCGAACGTTCCATTTTTCCTGTGAACAGAGTTTTTCCAGCCGTTCGGCAGCCATGTAGGTATGAGCGACACCACTGACGCAGGCGGTGACGGCGGCGATACGGTGCCCTGCGTTCGCTGTCATGTTAACCTCCAAGGGTAACCAAAAATCCTGCCCGTTCGGCCATCTGTTGCATTGTGACGATCTCCTCTTCCGTGGGTACAGCCACCTGACTCATCGTCCATTCGTGTCCGAGCAGCCGATATTTCGGTTCCCCGTACTGATGAAAGGGCAGCAAATGCAACTGCCGTATTCCTGAGGGTATCAGAAATGCCAGCACGCGATTCATATTCGCTTCGCTCAGCGTAAAACCGGGGATGAGCGGCACGCGTGGGATCACGCTGATACCCTCTTCCGCCAGACGCAGCAGGTTATCCAGCGCCCGTGGTAAATTCATCTTCACCACCGTTTTCGCCTGGTCTGCATCCATGATTTTTAGATCGAACAGCACTTCATCGCACTGCTTTGCGAGGGGTAACAGGCGGGAAATCGGCGCATCGCCTGCAGTTTCAATGGCGGTGTGAATCCCCCATCGACGCAGTCGCTGCAAAAGCGCAGTGGCAAACGGGGCCTGCATCAGGACTTCACCACCGGAGAGCGTCACCCCCCCGCCGGATGAGCGAAAGAAGACCTCGTCTTTCATCACCTCGCGTTCGAGTTCATCCAACGTCACATCACGCCCAATGTGCTCAAACGCACCGGAAGGACACTCCTCGACATCCCGCAGACAGGGCGCACAGTGCAGGCATTTACTCTCTCTGCGCACGGTTTCAATCTTTGGCGAGATGGATTCCGGGTTCGCACACCACGGGCAGGAGTGGGGGCAGCCTTTGAAAAACACGACAGTACGTATGCCCTGCCCATCGTTCAGGGAGTAACGCTGGATGTTGAAAATCCGCGCCACATCGGCGCGAGTTTCGATCACTTCACAGCTGATGCGCGGTGCGGCGGATAATGTCATCTTGAATCTCCTTCGACAGCTCGACAAAGAAGGCGCTGTACCCGGCGACGCGGACCACCAGCCCGGCGAAATCTTGCGGGCGCTGCTGCGCTTCGCGAAGCGTATCCGCATTCACCACGTTGAACTGCACATGCTGGAGCTTGAGCTGAGTAAAAGCGCGCAGGAAATCAGCCAGTTTTTGTAATCCTGCATCCCCTTCTAGCGTCGCCGGTGTGAATTTCACGTTCAGCAAGGTGCCATTCGAGAGCAGATAGTTATCCAGCTTACTCACAGATTTCAGCACTGCCGTCGGGCCCTGCATGTCCTGACCGAGCATAGGCGATAGCCCACCGTCGGCCAGCTGTTCACCGGCAAAGCGTCCATCTGGCGTGGCTCCAACGACAGCGCCAAGCGGCACGTGCGCTGAGACGGTGTACGACCCCGGCGTGAATTGCCCTCCGCGTGGGTTTCGATATTTCTCGACCTCTTTGCAGTAATGACGCAGGAGTTCAGCGCTGATATTGTCGACTTCATCGATATCATTGCCATACTTTTCAAAGCGATTGATCATCCTTGCACGAATCTTTTCGCCCTCCGGCGTAGCGAAGTTTGCCTTTAGTACCGCCAGCAGTTCATCAAAACTTAAGCGCTGCTGTTCAAACACCAACCCTTTCAGCGCATGAAGTGAGTCACTCAGATTGGCGATACCAATGCCCTGAACGCCGGAGAAGTTATACCGTGCTCCGCCCTCCGTGATGTCTTTACCATTAACGAGACAATCGCTGATAAACGAAGAGAGCAGCGGAACCGGCGCCCAGTCGCGATGGCCGATGTCGCAGATATTGCTGCCCTCCACCATCAACGCAATGTAGTGGTTAATTTTATGGCGGATATGTTCGAGCAGCCCGTCATAACTGAGATCAGCATTGCCTTCGTTCTCCTGCATGGCGATTTCCATCACTTTCAGCAGGTTAAACATGGCGATATCGTGCAGTCCGTAGGTTTTGCCCGGAATGGAGAGTTCCACGCAGCCGACCACCGCGTAATCGCGCGCGTCTTCCAGCGACACGCCGCGGTTCAGGAACGCAGGCACCACCACTTCGTCATTGAAAATCTGCGGAATACCGGTGCCCAGACGGATGGTTTCTGCCGTCTTGAGCAGGAAGGGTCTGTCGATAAACTCATTCACCCGCACGCCGAGGTTCGGCTGGGGAAGCTGGATGCTCTGATACGCATCGAGACACAGAAATGAGAGCACGTTAACCGCGCTGCGACCATTCTCCGTCAGGCCACCTAACAGCGCGGTGTAACCGGTCGGGAAACCAGCAAAATAGCGGGCGCTGCTGGTCGAGCGCAGCAGCACGATATCGTTGCATTTTACCCACAGGGATTCTAATAGTTCTTTGAGGAACGCAGGGTCTTCGCCCTGAGTCAGAGAGGCCTGATAAAACGGCAGCATATACTGGTCAAAGCGCCCGATAGAGAGCGAGCTGGCGTTGGATTCATACTGCAAAATGACGTTCATGTACCAGAACAGCTGACAGGCCTGCCAGAAAGTTTGCGGCTTATACCGCGCGTTGTGGCGCGAATTTGCGGCGATGGTCAGCAATTCCTGGCGACGCGGTTCGTCACTGCGTTCCGCTATCGCCTCCGCCAGCGCTGCGTAGCGCAGAATATGGCGCTGAGAGGCTTCAAGCAGGAGCAGCGCGGCCTGATAGAAATGATTCTGCGGCTCGCGCTGACAGTGTTCGTCCATTTCTGCCACCAGCGCCCCCAGCCCGTTATTGAGCAGGCGCGGGTAATCAATGATGATGTGTCCCTGGCCTTTGTCCGTCTGGTTAACGCTGAAAATCTGCGTGCTCACCGCCGCTTTCACTTCATCCGTCATCTGGCTGTTGATGAAGTCCTTCATCGACCGTTTTTCCCAGTACGGATAAAGCACATCGCGGTAGAGGCGTTTGTCCTCTTCGCTGATGGTAAAGCGATCCTGCGGTCGGGTGGCGAATTGCTCCAGCTCTTTCAGTAGCCAGTATGGGTCCATTTCGGGCGACATAATCCCGGCGCGCGGTTTGACCGTGCGATTACCGGCAATCAGTTCGTCATCACGAATCGCGATCTCAACCTTGTCGAGAATATACGCTGTCGCTTTCGCCCGACGCAGAATGACCGGTTCGCCTTCCGTCTGCTGATGGCTTTCGGTATAGAGCAGCGCGCGTTCAAGAGATATTTCACGTGGGCTGGCGAACAAGGCGTCTTTCAGGCGCTGAATACGATTCGTCATGAGGGAACTCCTGTAGCTGAAAACAAGCCCACCCCGAAGGGTGGGAGGATGTCAGGCGGTTTGCGCCAGGTGGGCATCAATTTTGTTCATGATGGCGTCTGCGCGTTTTACCGCATCGCTGATGTTGACGCGTACGATGGTTTTCCCGGCGAAGCGCTCTTCAAACTTAATGCCGATATCTTTGGTCAGGATGACCATATCCGCCGCCGCAACGTCTTCGGCGGTCAGTTCGTTTTCCAGGCCGATAGAGCCCTGAGTTTCGACTTTGACTTCCCAGCCTTTGGCTTTGGCGGCACTTTCCAGCGCTTCGGCGGCCATGTAGGTGTGGGCAACACCAGACGGACAGGCGGTGACAGCAATAATTCGGGCCATGTTTTCTTCCTCACTCAGTTAATTTCAAAATCCAGATCCAGGTCGTCTTCTTTTTCCTCGACCTGTTTCGTGTTCTTTCGCGCCATACTTTTGAGCACGTTGACGCTGACCGCAGTGACTACCGCACCCACGGCGACGGCGGCGATATACCCGAGTTTGCCTTCCACTACCGGCAGAACAATCAGGCCGCCCCATCCGGCATAGCACTGCGCACCAAACACGGCGGCGGTGACTGCGCCACAGGCGGAGCCAAGCATGATGGAGGGAATCACGCGCAGCGGATCGGCGGCGGCAAAGGGAATCGCCCCTTCCGTCACGCCAACGCAGCCCATAACCAGCGCCGCTTTACCCGCTTCACGCTCTTCTGCATTGAAATTCTTGCGGTTTATCAGCGTCGCCAGCCCGAGACCTAACGGTGGAACACAGATTCCGACCGCCGCGATGGCGACCACCGTATAAACCCCCTGCGCCACGCAAATCAGCATGAAGGCGTAGGCCACTTTGTTGATAGGGCCGCCCATGTCGAAGGCCAGCATCAGCCCCATGATGACGGCGAGGACCACGATGCTTCCCTGCTGCATGCCCTGCAGCCAGTGTGTTAAACCGCTGGTGAGCGCGCCGACCGGTTCGCCTAGTCCCCACATCATGATGCCTGCAGTGATGAAGGTGCCGATGATAGGAATAATGAAAATTGGCATCACCGAGCGCAGCACTTTCGGCACCGGCAGTTTTTTCAGATAGAAGACAACAATACCGCCGAGTATCCCGGCGATGATCGCGCCGAAGAAGCCTGCGCCGAAGCTGTTACCAACCCATGCCGCGATAGCGCAGGGCGCTAGCGCCGCACGTTCAGCAATGGAGTAACCGATATAGGCCGCCAGAAAAGGCACCATCAGCGTTAAACCTGCCACGCCGAGATCGAACAATTTTTTCAGATTAGGATCGGTGGCAGCGTCCGGGACAGCCCCTTTGCCGTAGAGCATGACCGAAATAGCCAGCAAAATACCGCCTGCGACGACGAAGGGGATCATGTGCGACACCCCCGTCATCAGATGCTGCCGCGTGTTCTTGAGAATATGCACCAACTCTTTCATGTGTCGCTCCTGAGCTTATGCTCGCCCTTATCCATAGAGATGTTGTGGCAAACAATAGGCAATCGGGAAGCGGCCTGACAGTGGACAAAAAGGCCATTTGCTGGATTTTTGTAATGTAGAAAGAAAAATGCGATCCGCCTCGAAATTTACGCCCCGCGTAGCAATGAGCAAAAACAGCCAACCTGTGAGTTAAATCTCACTTTTCACCAGACATTACATTTGTCCAGCTTTTGGCAGTTTTGTCACATGGCGCGCTTCACCGTCACGCTCGTATGCTTTCCACTAATGATGGTTTTGGATTTCAGGAGTGAGCGTATGTCTCTGGTAGTGGAATTTATCTGTGAGTTACCTAATGGCGTACATGCCCGCCCGGCAAGTTGCGTTGAAACGCTGTGCAATACATTTTCATCGAAAATTGAGTGGCATAACCTGCGCACTGACCGCACAGGTGATGCTAAAAGTGCGCTGGCCCTGATTGGTACCGATACGCTAACAGGTGACTCCTGCCGGTTGATTATCACGGGCGAAGATGAGCAAAGCGCCTTTGAACGTCTGGCACAGTGGCTAAAAGTGGAATTCCCCCACTGTGATGCGCCGCTGGCCGCTGCCATCAGCACCGATCTCAACCCACTGCCGGAATCCCTGACTCGCCTGAATCCAACGCTGTTTCGCGCTTTGCCCGTGTGCAGCGGGAGCGATCGCGGCGTACTGACGTTACTCACTTCACTCGATCTCAACGCGCTCACCTCTCTTCCTGATGTCCGGTGCAGAGAAGAGGAACAGTCTGCGCTGGATCAGGGCCTGACGCTG
Source organism: Lelliottia jeotgali (assembly GCF_016771845.1). Lineage (NCBI taxonomy): Bacteria > Pseudomonadati > Pseudomonadota > Gammaproteobacteria > Enterobacterales > Enterobacteriaceae > Lelliottia > Lelliottia jeotgali. The sequence goes on from NZ_JAENMQ010000016.1 coordinate 22,380, forward strand.
CTGGTAAAAAACATTGGGCTGCGCGCGCTGGATAGCGACAGCACCGCGAATGCGATTCTGGATGCCCACCGCTCGCTGGCGACAGACACCTCTCTGCGCCAACATCTGCTGGCGGGCGTCAACCAGGGATTGAGTTGCGCGCAAGCGGTCATCGCCACGGCAAATCATTTCTGCGCCGAGTTTTCGCGCTCCAGCAGCAGCTATTTACAGGAGCGTGTGCTCGACGTGCGCGATGTCTGCTATCAGCTGTTACAGCAAATCTACAGCGAGGAGCGCTTTCCGGCTCCGGGCCAACTCACGCAGCCGTCCGTTTGTCTTGCCGACGACCTCACGCCAGGCCAGTTCCTCGAACTGGATAAAACGCTGTTGAAAGGTCTGCTGTTGAAAAGCGGCGGAACCACTTCACACACTGTGATTCTGGCGCGTTCCTTTAACATCCCAACGCTGGTCGGCGTCGACAGCGACAGCCTGCTTTCGTGGCGCGACCAGCCGGTATTTATAGACGGGAACGCCGGTGTGGTGGTGGTGAATGCCAGCATCGCCGTTGAGCGTTATTACCAGCAGGAACGCGACGTACAGCAGATGCTGCGCGAACAGCAGAGCGTCTGGCTCAATCGCGAAGCGAGAACCGCAGACGGTCTACGCATTGAAATTGCAGCCAACATTGCCCATTCAGCTGAAGCGCAGGCCGCATTTGGCAACGGGGCCGAGGGCGTTGGCCTGTTCCGCACCGAAATGCTGTACATGGACCGCGCCAGCGCCCCCTGTGAAAACGAACTGTACAACATTTTTTGTCAGGCCCTGGAGAATGCGAACGGGCGCAGCATCATCGTGCGCACTATGGATATTGGCGGTGACAAACCTGTTGAATACCTCAACATTCCGGCAGAGAACAACCCGTTCCTCGGCTATCGCGCGGTACGTATTTACGAAGAGTACGCCGCGCTGTTCACCACTCAGCTCAGGGCGATCCTCCGCGCCTCTGCCCACGGCAGTCTCAAGATCATGATCCCGATGATCTCCTCGATGGAAGAGATCCTATGGGTGAAAGAAAAACTCGCCGAAGCCAAACAACAACTGCGTGCCGAGCATATTCCGTTCGAAGAGAAGATCCCGCTCGGCATCATGCTCGAAGTGCCGTCGGTGATGTTCATCATCGACCAGTGTTGTGAAGAGATTGATTTCTTTAGCATCGGCAGTAATGACCTGACGCAATATCTGCTGGCGGTCGACCGGGATAACGCCAAAGTGACGCGTCATTACAACAGCCTGAATCCGGCGTTCCTGCGGGCGCTCGATTTCGCCGTGCAGGCCGTGCATCGCGAGGGAAAATGGATTGGTCTTTGCGGTGAGCTGGGGGCAAAAGGGTCGGTGCTGCCGCTGCTGGTCGGGCTGGGGCTGGATGAACTCAGCATGGGATCACCGTCGATTCCCGCGACCAAAGCGCGCCTGGCACAGCTGGACAGCCGCGCGTGCCGCCAGTTGCTCAATCAGGCAATGGCGTGTCGCACCTCGCTGGAAGTGGAGCATCTGCTCGCCCAGTTCCGCATGAATCATCAGGATACGCCGCTGGTGACGCCGCACTGCATTTCTCTGGATAACGACTGGGCCAGCAAGGAAGAGGTCATGAAAGGCATGACCGATAAGCTGCTGCTCGCCGGACGCTGCCGTTATCCACGCAAACTGGAAGCCGATTTGTGGGCGCGTGAAGCCGTGTTCTCGACCGGTCTGGGTTTCAGTTTTGCCATTCCACACAGCAAATCCGAACACATTGAACAATCCACCATCAGCGTCGCGCGCCTTAAAGCCCCCGTGCAGTGGGGCGATGAAGAGGCACAATTCATCATCATGCTGACCCTCAATAAGCACGCGGCGGGCGATCAGCACATGCGTATTTTCTCGCGTCTGGCGCGGCGCATCATGCACGCAGATTTCCGCAACGCGCTGGTGAACGCCAGCTCCGAAGAGGCCATCGCGGCCCTGCTGCAACGTGAATTAGAACTGTAAACAGAGGAAGAGTCATGGAACTGTATCTGGATACCGCCAACGTGGCGGAAGTTGAACGTCTGGCCCGTATTTTTCCGATTGCTGGCGTCACCACCAACCCGAGCATAGTCGCTGCGAGCCGCGAACCCCTCTGGGATGTGCTGCCACGCCTGCAACAAGCCATCGGTCCGGAGGGCATTCTGTTTGCGCAGACCTTAGCTCGCGACGCCGACGGTATGGTGGCCGAAGCTAAACGCCTGAACAATGAGTTTGCGGGTATCGTGGTGAAAATCCCGGTAACCGCAGAGGGTCTGGCGGCAATCAAGATCCTGAAAAAAGAAGGTATTACGACACTCGGCACCGCCGTTTATAGCGCGGCGCAGGGTTTACTGGCGGCGGTTGCTGGCGCGAAATACGTTGCGCCTTACGTGAATCGCGTTGACGCGCAAGGAGGAGACGGCATTCGCATGGTTCAGGAACTGCAATCCCTGCTGGAACTTCACGCGCCAGAGAGCAAAGTGCTGGCCGCCAGTTTCAAAACCCCACGCCAGGCCCTCGACTGTCTGCTTGCCGGATGTGAGGCAATAACCCTTCCTTTAGATGTAGCGCAACAAATGCTCGGTACACCCGCGGTAGAGTCAGCCATAGAGAAGTTCGAGCACGACTGGAAAAACGCGTTTGGTAACCTCAATCTCTAAAGGAGAAACGTTATGGACCGTATCATTCAATCCCCTGGTAAATACATTCAGGGCGCGGATGTTCTCACTCGCCTCGGCGACTACTTAAAGCCCCTGGCCGCACGTTGGCTCGTCGTCGGCGATAAATTCGTTCTCGGTTTTGCTGAAGAGACTCTGCGTAAAAGCTTCAAAGATGCTGAACTGCATGTCGAAATTGCACCCTTTGGCGGCGAATGCTCCCAGAATGAAATCGACCGCCTGCGCAAGCTGGCGAAAGGTGCCGATTGCCAGGCGGTGTTGGGTATCGGCGGTGGTAAAACGCTGGATACCGCCAAAGCACTGGCCCACTTTATGGATGTGCCGGTCGCCATCGCGCCAACTATTGCCTCCACGGATGCGCCGTGCAGTGCCCTTTCAGTTATCTATACCGACAGCGGTGAGTTCGACCGTTATCTGATGCTGCCGCATAACCCAAACATGGTCATCGTCGACACCAAAGTGGTGGCCGGTGCGCCTGCACGTTTACTGGCGGCGGGGATTGGCGATGCGCTGGCAACCTGGTTTGAAGCCCGCGCATGTTCCCGTAGCGGGGCTACGACTATGGCGGGGGGAAAATGCACCCAAGCCGCACTGGCGCTGGCCGAACTGTGCTACAACACACTTCTCGAAGAGGGTGAAAAAGCAATGCTTGCGGCCGAGCAGCATGTGGTGACGCCCGCCCTCGAACGCGTAATTGAAGCCAATACCTACCTGAGCGGTGTGGGCTTTGAAAGCGGCGGATTAGCCGCGGCCCATGCGATTCACAACGGCCTGACCGCCATCCCGGATGCCCACCACTATTATCACGGTGAAAAAGTCGCATTTGGCACGCTCACTCAACTGGTGCTGGAAAACGCCCCGCTTGACGAGATCGAAACGGTTGCCGCGCTGTGTCACAGTGTGGGCTTGCCAATTACCCTGGCGCAGCTGGATATTAAAGAGGATATTCCGGGGAAAATGCGTCTGGTGGCAGAGGCGTCCTGTGCGGAAGGCGAGACGATTCACAACATGCCGGGCGGTGTGATACCGGATCAGGTGTACGCAGCATTGTTAGTTGCCGACCAATATGGGCAGCGTTTTTTGCATGAGTGGGAATAGCTGAAAGTACCGGGTGGCACGGCCTAAAAAAATCGTAGGTCCGTGCAAGCGTAGCGCCGCCGGGCAAAAAAAATCCCCGCCAATGCGGGGATTTTTATGAGCACAAGATTACTGAACGTCGAAACGATCCAGGTTCATCACTTTCACCCAGGCCGCAACAAAGTCCTTCACGAACTTCTCATTGGCATCCTGACTGGCATAAACTTCCGCCAGCGCACGCAGCACCGCGTTAGAACCAAACACCAGATCGGCACGCGTTGCGGTGTATTTCACCTCTCCGCTTTGACGATCGCTGCCTGCAAACAGTTCGTTTGAGGCGTCGGTGGCTTTCCATTGGGTATTCATATCCAGCAGATTGACGAAGAAATCGTTGCTGAGCACGCCCACGCGATCGGTGAAGACGCCATTCTGGCTGCCGTCAAAGTTGGTACCCAGCACACGCATACCGCCTACCAACGCAGTCAGTTCTGGTGCGGTCAGCGTCAGCTGTTGCGCTTTATCGATCAGCAGAGATTCCGTTGTCGCTGCATCCTGATGGGCGCGATAGTTACGGAAACCATCGGCAACCGGCTTGAGCAGATCAAACATTTCAATATCGGTCTGATCCTGACGCGCATCTACGCGACCCGGTGTAAACGGCACGGTGATGTACGCGCCAGCGGCTTTCGCGGCTTGTTCAACACCCACTACACCGGCCAGTACAATGATGTCCGCAAGCGAGGCTTTATGGGCAGCTTTGTAGATACCTTCAAGTACCGGAAGAACCCTGGCCGCCGTCGCGTTCACATCCCAGTCGCGCTGCGGAGCCAGCGCCAGCCGTGCTCCGTTAGCACCGCCACGCTTATCACCGCCACGGAAGGTAGACGCTGAAGCCCAGGCAACAGACACCAGCTCACTGACCGTCAACCCGGATGCAGCGATATCGGCTTTCAGGCTTTCAATGTCTTCAGCCGTTGGCTGGAAGAACGGATACGGCAGCGGGTCTTGCCAGATCAGATCTTCTTTCGGCACTTCTGGGCCGATATACCGTGCTTTCGGCCCCATATCCCGATGCGTCAGTTTGAACCATGCGCGGGCAAAGGCTTCGTTAAATGCCTGCGGATCGTTGAGGAAGCGACGAGAAATTTTCTCGAATTCCGGGTCCATGCGCAGCGTCAGGTCGGTGACCAACATGGTTGGCTTGCGTTTTTTCGATGGATCGAACGGGTCAGGAATCATCTCTGGCGCGTCAACGGCTTCAAACTGAATCGCCCCTGCCGGGCTGCGAGTCTGTACCCATTCGAATTTGAACAGGTTCTCGAAGAAGTAGTTGCTCCACTGGGTTGGCGTTTGCGTCCAGACCACTTCCAGACCAGAGGTGATGGCATCTGCGCCGACACCGCTGCCGTGGGTGCTGCTCCAGCCTAAGCCTTGCGCTTCAATTGGCGCCGCTTCAGGGTCGACGCCCACATGCGAGGCTGATGCCGCGCCGTGCGTTTTACCCAACGTATGACCACCGGCAATCAGTGCCACGGTTTCTTCGTCATTCATACCCATGTTGCCAAAGGTAGCACGGATAGCCGCCGCCGCTGACAGCGGTTCACCGCTGGCGTTTGGCCCTTCCGGGTTGACGTAAATCAGCCCCATTTCGGTGGCCGCTAATGGACGTTTCGCCAGCGCTTCAGGATCGCGGTGCGCCAGCCAGGCTTTTTCGTCACCCCAGTTCACATCCAGGTCCGGTTCCCAGACATCTTCACGCCCGGCACCAAAACCAAAGGTACGGAAACCGGAGTTTTCCAGCGCCACGTTACCCGCCAGGATAAACAGGTCAGCCCAGGAAATTTTCTGGCCGTATTTTTGTTTAATTGGCCATAACAGACGACGCGCCTTATCAAGGCTGACGTTGTCAGGCCAGGAGTTCAGAGGAGCAAAACGCTGTTGACCGCGTCCTGCACCGCCGCGTCCGTCAACTGAGCGGTAGGTACCTGCACCATGCCATGCCATACGAATAAACAGGCCCGCGTAGCTGCCCCAGTCGGCAGGCCACCACGGTTGGGAATCGGTCAGAAGGGCTTTGAGATCGCCTTTTAAGGCGGAGTAATCAAGTTTGCTGAATTCTTTGCGGTAGTCGAAGTCTTCACCCAGCGGGTTCGAACGGTTGGAATGTTGGTTTAAAAGATCAACGCGAAGTTGTTTTGGCCACCAGTCACGAGTGTTGGTACCCGCTCCGGCGCTTTGGTCAGGCCCGCTTTGATGAAAAGGGCACTGTCCGGTTGATAACGTGTTATGGGTATCGTCTGTGCTCATATTTCTTTGCTCCCTCTACTGTATTTACCTTAAAGATATACACGTATGCTTAGAAGGTATAGTTGAGATAACGCACGGATTCGATAGTTATTTCCGTTTAATTAACCACTGAAATTATAAGCTCATTATTTGGCGAGGGCGGGAGCGTTGATATGGCAGGGAAAGTGGAGATGGCCTAAAACAAAAAACCCTCCGAAGAGGGCTTTTGTATTACAGGCCAGGCCGAACGCCGAGGGTGTGACAGATGGCGTAACTCATTTCGGCGCGGTTCAGGGTGTAGAAGTGGAAATCTTTTACCCCTTCGCGGCTCAAAATCTTCACCATGTCCATCGCGATGTTGGCTCCCACCAGCTTGCGGGTTTCGGCGTCATCGTCCAGCCCTTCGTACATTTTCGACATCCACAGCGGAATACGCACGTTGGTCATGTCGGCAAATTTTTTCGCCTGCTTGAAATTGGAAACCGGCAGGATGCCTGGAATAATTTCAACATCGATGCCCGCAGTGACGCAGCGATCGCGGAATCGCAAATAGCTTTCGACATCAAAGAAAAACTGCGTAATCGCGCGGTTTGCTCCGGCATCGACTTTACGTTTCAGGTTGAGCAGATCCGCCTGCGCGCTTTTCGCTTCCGGGTGTACTTCCGGATACGCCGCAACGGAGATGTCAAAATCACCGACTTCTTTCAGCAGCGCCACCAGATCGGTTGCGTACATGTCCGGCTTGCCGCTGCCCGGTGGCAGGTCACCGCGCAGGGCCACAATATGACGAATGCCGTTGTTCCAGTAATCCTGAGCGATGGTGCGCAGTTCGTCGCGTGTCGCGTCGATACAGGTCAGATGCGGTGCCGCTTCCAGACCCGTGCGATCCTTGATGCCTTTAATAATGCTGTGCGTCCGGTCGCGCTCACCGGAGTTCGCGCCGTAGGTCACTGAGACAAACTTCGGCTTCAGGCTGCTCAGGCGATCGATAGAGCTCCACAGGGTTTGCTCCATTTCACTGGTGCGCGGCGGAAAGAATTCAAAAGAGACGTTAATCTGGCCCTGCACTTCAGCCAGGCTCTGATTCAGGGCTTCCCGCTGGTTGGCGTGAAAAAAGCTCATACCTTACCTCATCAATCGCGTGTCATTGTTGTTGTGTTGTGAACTGCTATACGTTTAGACGTCTAGATGTAAAAATGACGGAAAAGCGGGATGCCGTCAACAGAAATCATCGGCAAATACGGTGAGGAATGTTCAGGGAAGATGAAGAAGGTTCATGATGGTGGGGTGGGTGAGCGCGGTCTGAGGCCCTCACCCCAAAGGGAGAGGGAGAAAACCGGCGTTGATCTTGTAGGCCCGGTAAGCGAAGCTCCACCGGGCACAGACAAAACCTACAGCAGTTGCGCCAGACGATTAATATCCGACTGGATCGCCCCGGCAGTGACGTCGCGTCCTGCGCCTGGACCACGAATCACCAGCGGATTATCGCGATACCAGCGGCTTTCGATGGCGAAGACGTTATCGCACGGCAGCAGCGCCGCCAGCGGATGCTCAGGGCGAACCGCTTCAACACCAACACGGGCTTTGCCGTTGGCGTCAAAACGGGCCACGTAACGCAAGACCAGCCCCATTTCACGCGCGGCTTCCAGGCGTGACACCATCTGTTCGTTCAGCTCGTCGCCGTTCTCGAAGAAGTGATCGACAGATCCCTCTTCGCAGCCCGACGGTACCAGCGATTCCACGCGTACCTGGCCCGGCTCGATGTCGTAACCCGCCTCACGCGCCAGAATCACCAGCTTGCGCATGACGTCTTTCCCGGCAAGATCCACGCGCGGGTCAGGCTCGGTCAGCCCCTGCTGCCACGCCTGATCCACCAGGTCCGTAAACGGAACCGTGCCGTCGAACTGCAGGAACAGCCAGGAGAGCGTGCCGGAGAAAATTCCGCTGATCGCCAGAATGCTGTCGCCGCTGTCGATCAGGTCGCGCACGGTGTGGTTGACCGGCAAACCGGCACCCACGGTGGCGTTATACAGCCAGTGACGACCGGTTTTTTCAAACGCGTCGTGGATCTGGCGGTATTTATCGGTGCTGCTCGCACCCGCCAGTTTGTTGGCGCTGATGACGTGGAAACCGTGGCTGGCAAAATCGAGATACTGATCGGCCAGCTGTTCACTGGCGGTCACATCCAGCACCACCAGATCGTCGTACGGGTGCGCACGCATCCACAGGAACAAAGACTCTTCGTCCTGTTCAATAGCTTCATCGTTGAAGAAGGCCAGCGCACGGCTGGCGTCCAGCCCGTCGTAATTCAGCAGGCTGCGGCGGCTATCCACCACCCCCGCTAGCACAAATTCAAAACCGGTGCGCGCAGAGAGCGTAGTTTGCTCACGGGCAAACAGCTCCAGCCAGCGGGAACCAATGTTGCCCTTCCCGAACAGCACCAGACCGATGCGTTTTTCAGCGCGGAACAGGGTGGTGTGTAGCCCCTGAATCAGGCTCTCGGTTGGGCCTTTGCGCAGCACGGCGACCAGGCTAATGCCCTCTTCCGACTGCCAGGTGAACTCCACCGGCTGGCCTTTCAGCTGCTGCCAGAAACGGTGGCAATGCAGCGGATTACGGGTGACGCCCGCGCCGACCATCGCCACCAGCGCCAGCCCCTGACGCAGGCGAAGTTCGCCCGGCAGACCGGCTTCATCAAGAATTTTCAGCGCACTATCGGCCACTTCAGCGGTGTAGCAGAACTGCAGCAGCTGGCGGTCATTGTGTACGCCAATGGCCAGCGGACGCACCTGGGCGCGCTTGAGGATCAGATCGATATCTTTGTGCGCCAGTTTGAAATCTTGTCCGGCAGGCACCTGGAATTCGATCAGGCAAATATCATCGTGGCTGGTGACAATACGCGCGCCTGTGCCTGAAGCCAACACGCGTTCGATACGGGTTGAGCCTTTATCTGGCGTATAGCTACAGCGCAGTTGCAGGTCGATATCGCTGCCCGAAACCGGCTGTAAGGTACGGGCGTGCAGGACTGGTGCCGCCAGTCGCGCCAGCTCGCTGGCTTCGTCGAGACGCAGCAGCGGCAGCAGACAGGCATCTTTTACTTTGCGCGGATCGGCGCTGTAAACCCCGGCCACGTCGCTCCAGATGGTGACGCGTGACGCACCCGCCAGCGCACCGATTTGCGTTGCCGAGTAGTCCGAACCGTTACGGCCCAGCAGCACAGTTTCGCCTGCATTGCTGCGGCTGATAAAGCCCGTCACGACAATGCGTTTGCCCGGATGCTGGACCAGCAATTGTTGCAGAAGCGGATACGAGAGGCCTTCGTCGACCTGGGGCTGTGCCGCACGTTCAGCACGCAGGAAATCACGCGCGTCGAGCCATGCGGCCTCAAGCCCTTGCTGTTCGAGGACCGCCGCCATCAGACGTGCAGACCAGACTTCACCGTGGCCGACCACTTCAGCGTAAACCGCATCGGTAATGCCGCTGTCCAGCAGTCCGGCCAGACGCTCCAGATCGTGCACAAAAGCACTGATAAGCGTGTCTGCCGCTTCCGCAGGCAGCAGGCCAGATATCAAATCACTCTGATAACGGCGTAATGTTTGTTGAACCTGATGCGCAGAAAGGCGATCGGTCTGGCTTAATTTCAGCCAGCTAATCAACTGGTTGGTAGTGCTGCCTGCCGCCGAGACAACCATCATGTCGCCCGGCATCGAATACTCCGCCATGATCCCCGCGACACGCAGGTAACATTTCACATCAGCAAGACTACTACCACCAAACTTGTGCAGCTGGCGACCCTTCGCCCCTGCCTGCGCTATCACACTCATGATTACCCCTTGGCTGCGACCCGGAAGGCATTTTCCAGATCGGCAATTAAATCTTCACAGTCTTCAATACCGGTTGAGATGCGTAACAGCGTCTCAGAAATTCCGGCGGCGGCACGCGCCTCTGGCGCCATGCCTGCGTGCGTCATGGTCGCGGCGTGGGAGATCAAGCTCTCGACTCCCCCTAAGGATTCCGCCAGCGTAAACAGTGACAACCCGCTCAGGAAGCGACGCAGCGTTTGCTCATCGCCATCCAGTTCAAAACTTAACATCGCGCCAAAACCTTTCTGCTGGCGCGCGGCAATCTCATGGCCCTGATTTTCCGGCAGCGACGGGTGATACAGCTTTTTCACCAGCGGCTGGTTTTTCAGGAACTCGACAATCGCCTGGGCGTTACGCTGCGCCACTTCCATACGCGGCGATAACGTACGCAGACCGCGCAGCAGCAAATAGCTGTCGAACGCGCTACCAGTGACGCCAATGTTATTGGCCCACCATGCCAGTTCGGTGACAACATCAGGATCTTTGGCAATCACCACCCCGGCGACCACGTCAGAGTGGCCGTTCAGATATTTGGTGCATGAATGCAATACCAGATCCGCACCCAGGGAAAGTGGGTTCTGCAGCGCCGGACTGAGAAACGTATTATCCACTACACTTATCGCTCCCGCATCCCTTGCGAGCTGACAAATTTTCGCAATATCGACGACGCGCAACAATGGATTGCTTGGACTTTCCACCAGAACCAGCTTTGGCTTCTCTGCAAGCGCTTGTTTAAGCGCCTGTTCGTCGTTCTGATCGACAAATAAAACGCGGTAACAGCCGCGTTTTTCCAGACTGTCGAACAGACGGTAGCTGCCGCCGTAACAGTCGTGCGGGGCCACCAGCAGATCGCCAGGTTTCAGGAATACCGTCGTCACCAGGTGAATGGCCGACATACCGGTATTGGTCAATACTGCACCTGCTCCGCCTTCAAGCTCCGCCAGTGCGCGTTGGGTCACGTCACGCGTAGGGTTGCCACGACGCGAGTAGTCATGCGCACGGGGTTCATTAAATCCGGTGAAATTGTAAGTACTGGAAAGATGAATCGGCGGGACAACGCAGCCGTACTGCTCGTCATCATTCAATCCGCTACGCACTGCGATAGTGGCCTGTTTACGCGTCATGGTGAAGGCTTCCTGGCTAATGAGGTGAAAAGTCAGGCACCAGAGTAAACACTGAAACTATAGACGTCAATACATCTGGACATCTAAACTTCTTTGCGTATAGATTGAGCAATGCGAGAATAGCCGTTAAAATTACATGCTTTAGTGCACGCCGCAGTCGCAATATCCGTGTCACGGTATCGTCTCTACGGTAAACTACGCCAGATTACGGTTGAAAGCCTTATCAAGAGTAGGGTTTTAGCCTTTATTAATGAATAAGAGGATTAAAGGTCTCATGGCTGAATGGAGCGGCGAATATATCAGCCCATACGCTGAGCACGGTAAGAAGAGTGAGCAAGTAAAGAAAATTACGGTTTCCATTCCTCTGAAAGTGTTAAAGATCCTCACCGATGAACGCACGCGTCGTCAGGTGAACAACCTGCGTCACGCGACCAACAGCGAACTGCTGTGCGAAGCATTTTTGCATGCGTTTACTGGTCAGCCGTTGCCGAACGATGAAGACCTGCGCAAAGAGCGTAGCGATGAAATCCCGGAAGCGGCGAAAGTGATCATGCGTGAACTGGGTATCGACCCGGATACGTGGGAATACTGAATTGCAGATACAAAAAAAGCGCCTTTCGGCGCTTTTTTTTCGGGTAGCTTATTTAGCGCCCGGGATGCTGAAACGCTTGTTGAAGCGGTCAACACGGCCACCGGTAGCAACGTCACGCTGCTTGCCAGTGTAGAACGGGTGGCACTGACCACATACGTCCAGGTTCAGATCGTGACCCACTGTAGAGCGGATTTTGATCGCGTTACCGCAAGAGCAGTTTGCAGTAATAAAATCGTATTTCGGGTGAATATCTTTTTTCATGGGGAGAACCTCAGTTAAGGCCGCGTCGCTCTTCCAGCCCTAACGCCAGACACCACGCGATGTTGAATGTATGTTCTTTGAAGCAAAATGCACCAAAGGCGGCGAATCATACAGAATCCAGCCAGCGGTTGCAAACTGATCCGCACACCTACAGCATCTAATGTGTATACTAACGCGCCACTTTTCAAGTCAGGAAGATTCGATGCCCGTCGCTCACGTTGCCCTGCCCGTTCCGCTTCCCCGCACCTTTGACTACCTGCTGCCCGACAGCATGAGCGCCAAAGCGGGCTGTCGCGTCAGCGTGCCGTTTGGCAAACAGCAGCGCATTGGGATCGTGGTGTCGGTGAGCGATAAAAGTGAGCTGCCCCTCAACGAACTGAAAGCCGTCGTTGAGGTGTTGGACGATGAACCGGTCTACTCCGCCAGCGTCTGGCGTCTGCTGCTGTGGGCCGCCGATTACTATCATCATCCGATTGGCGACGTGCTGTTCCACGCTCTGCCGATTTTGCTGCGCCAGGGAAAAAGCGCCAGCCACGCACCGTCGTGGTACTGGTTTGCCACTGAGCAGGGCCAGGCCGTGGATATCAACAGCCTGAAGCGCTCCCCCAAACAGCAGCAGGCGCTGGCCGCGCTGCGTCAGGGTCGGATCTGGCGTCATCAGGTGACCGAACTGGATTTTAACGACGCCGCGTTACAGAGTTTACGTAAGAAAGGTCTGTGCGAGCTCGCCAGCGAAGCCCCCGCCCTGGTGGACTGGCGCGACGGATTTTCCGTGGCGGGCGACAGGCTGCGTCTCAATACCGAACAGGCGACCGCCGTCGGCGCAATTCATAGCGCGTCTGACCATTTTTCCGCGTGGCTACTCGCGGGCGTTACCGGCTCCGGTAAGACCGAAGTCTATCTGAGCGTTCTTGAAAACGTGCTCGCCCAGGGCAAACAGGCGCTGGTGATGGTCCCGGAAATCGGGCTGACGCCACAAACCATCGCCCGTTTCCGTGAGCGTTTTAACGCCCCGGTTGAAGTGCTGCACTCCGGTCTAAACGACACGGAACGCCTGAGCGCCTGGCTCAAAGCCAAAAACGGCGAGGCGGCGATTGTGATTGGCACTCGCTCGTCACTCTTTACGCCGTTTAAAAATCTCGGCGTCATCGTTATCGACGAAGAGCACGACAGTTCCTATAAACAGCAGGAAGGCTGGCGCTATCACGCCCGTGACCTGGCGGTGTATCGCGCCCATAGCGAACAGATTCCGATCATTCTTGGCTCGGCAACGCCCGCGCTGGAAACGCTGCACAATGTGCGGCAGCGGAAATATCACATGCTGCGCCTGACGCGCCGCGCGGGGAATGCGCGCCCGGCCACGCAGCACGTGCTGGATCTGAAAGGTCAGCCAGTGCAGGCGGGATTAGCTCCGGCCTTAATTGGCCGTATGCGCCAGCATTTGCAGGCCGATAATCAGGTGATTCTCTTCCTCAACCGCCGCGGATTCGCGCCAACCTTGCTGTGCCATGACTGCGGCTGGATTGCCGAGTGCCCGCGCTGCGATCACTATTACACCCTGCATCAGGCGCAGCATCATCTGCGCTGTCACCACTGCGACAGCCAGCGCCCTGTGCCGCGCCAGTGCCCGTCGTGTGGCTCCACACATATGGTGCCGGTCGGGCTGGGCACCGAGCAGCTTGAGCAGTCGCTTGCGCCGTTTTTCCCCGGCGTGCCGCTGTCGCGCATCGATCGCGACACGACCAGCCGTAAAGGGGCACTTGAGGAGCAACTGGCAGAAGTTCATCGTGGCGGCGCGCGTATTCTCATTGGCACGCAGATGCTGGCGAAGGGTCACCACTTCCCCGACGTCACGCTGGTCGCTCTGCTGGATGTCGATGGCGCGCTGTTTTCCGCTGATTTCCGCTCCGCCGAGCGCTTTGCCCAGCTTTATACCCAGGTCGCGGGTCGCGCCGGACGCGCAGGGAAACAGGGCGAAGTGGTGCTGCAAACCCATCACCCTGAGCATCCACTGCTGCAAACCTTGCTGCATAAAGGCTATGACGCCTTTGCCGAGCAGGCGCTCGCCGAGCGTCAGACGCTACAATTACCACCGTGGACCAGCCACGTCATTATTCGTGCAGAAGATCATAATAATCAGCAGGCCCCGCTTTTCTTACAGCAGCTGCGCAATTTGCTGCAGGCCAGCCCACTGGTGGACAATCAGCTGTGGATTTTAGGCCCTGTTCCGGCGCTGGCGCCTAAACGCGGGGGCCGCTATCGCTGGCAGATTTTGCTCCAGCACCCGTCTCGTGTGCGTCTGCAACACGTGATCAGCGGCGCGCTGGTACTCATTAATACCTTGCCAGAAGCACGTAAGGTGAAGTGGGTTCTCGACGTCGATCCGATTGAGGGTTAGAGAAAGGTGCGAGAGTGATCGAAAAATTTAACGCACCTCACACTTTTTATGAAAATTCTGTAACCGCTTCCACACACTATCTGTAAAAATGAATTCAGTCAGAAGTTCGGTGGTCCTGCGAGGAGAAGACGTTGAAGTCCAGGAAAGAGGTTGCTTCAGCGACCATGAAAGACGTTGCCCAGAAAGCGAAAGTTTCCACGGCAACGGTGTCCCGCGCATTAATGAACCCGGATAAAGTCTCTCAGGCGACGCGCAATCGGGTAGAGCAGGCGGCGCTGGAAGTCGGTTATTTACCGCAAGCCTTGGGACGTAATGCAAAGCGCAACGAATCGCGCACGATTCTGGTTATCGTGCCGGATATTTGCGATCCGTTCTTCAGCGAGATTATTCGCGGGATTGAAGTGACTGCTGCCGAACAAGGCTATCTGGTACTGATCGGCGATTGCGCCCACCAGAACCAGCAAGAAAAAACCTTTATTGACCTGATTATCACCAAGCAGATTGACGGTATGTTACTGCTCGGGTCGCGCCTGCCTTTTGATGCCAGCATTGAAGAACAGCGCAATCTGCCACCGATGGTGATGGCGAATGAGTTCGCGCCAGAACTTGAGCTGCCAACTGTCCACATCGATAACCTGACCGCCGCCTTTAACGCCGTGAACTATCTTCAGGAACTGGGGCATAAGCGCATTGGCTGTATCGCCGGGCCGGAAGAGATGCCGCTGTGTCATTATCGTCTGCAAGGCTACGTTCAGGCATTGCGTCGTGCGGGCGTGACGGTCGATCCTCACTATATTGCTCGGGGCGATTTCACTCTCGAAGCCGGTGGTCTCGCGCTGGAAAAATTACTCGCGCAGCCAGAGCCACCCACCGCCGTATTCTGCCATAGCGATGTAATGGCGCTGGGCGCGTTGTCCTACGCCAAACGTCGCGGTTTGCAGGTGCCAAAAGACTTGTCGATCATAGGTTTCGATAACATTTCGCTCTCTGAGTTTTGCGATCCGCCACTTTCAACAGTGTCACAGCCGCGCTACGAAATTGGCCGTGAAGCGATGCTGTTGCTTCTCGATCAACTGCACGGTCAGGTGGTCAGCAGCGGCTCGCGTTTACTTGATTGCGAACTGATCGTTCGAGGTTCCACACAGGCGCTTACTTAAAGTAAATGCCTTTCAGACTCCCTTATCTGGTCAAAGGCCCGCCGCTTAAGTAACATGGCGGGCTGACGAACGAATAAATACAGCGAAACGATAGTGGCACAACGAGATTATGTACGTCGCGGCCAGCCGGCACCTTCGCGACGCAAAAAGAGCACCTCACGGAGCAAGCAGCGTAGCCTGCCTTCTGTCTCGCCAGCAATGGTCGCGATTGCTGCCGCCGTTCTGGTGGCCTTCATCGGTGGTCTGTACTTTATTACTCACCACAAGAAAGAAGATGCTGAAGCCCTTCAGGGCAATAAGGTGGCCGGAAATGGTTTGCCGCCAAAACCGGAAGAGCGCTGGCGCTATATTAAAGAGCTGGAAAGCCGCCAGCCTGGCGTGCGTGCGCCCACCGAGCCTTCTGCCGGTGGTGAGGTGAAAAACGCCGATCAGTTAACCAACGAACAACGCCAGTTGCTGGCCCAGATGCAGGCCGATATGCGCCAGCAGCCGACGCAGCTAAACGAAGTGCCGTGGAACGAACAGACACCACAGCAGCGTCAGCAAACCCTGCAACGTCAGCGTCAGGTTCAGCAGCAAGTGCAGCAGCAGCAACAACAGCAGTGGGCGCAAACCCAGCCGGTGCAGCAGCCTCGCACCCAGCCGCGTGTAACGGAACAGCCTTATCAGCAGCCACAGCAGCCAACGCGCACGGTGCAGACACAGCCAGTACAGCAACAGCCGAAAACGCAGCCGCAAAAGCCTGCAACCTCGACCCAGCCGTATCAGGATCTGCTGCAAACGCCTGCTCATACTGCCGCGCAGCAGCCTAAAGCGCAGCCACAGCAGAGCGCACCGGTAGCGCAAGCCACCGAAGCACCGAAACCAACGGCTGAGAAAAAAGACGAGCGTCGCTGGATGGTACAGTGCGGTTCGTTTAAAGGTGCTGACCAGGCAGAGACCGTGCGTGCACAGCTCGCGTTCGAAGGATTTGACTCACGCATTACCACCAACAACGGCTGGAATCGCGTGGTCATTGGGCCAGTTAAAGGCAAAGATAATGCTGATGGCACAATCAGCCGTCTTAAAGTCGCTGGTCACACAAACTGCATTCGACTCGCCTCCGGGGGTTGAAACCCCCAAAATCTCCCCCATCTATCATTCTATTCAGCCCCGAGCACAGGCTCGGGGTATCTGTTCCCAATTTGTAACCAGGGGGTCTGCTCGTGACAACAATTGTAAGTGTACGCCGTAACGGCCATGTGGTAATCGCCGGTGACGGCCAGGCCACGCTGGGTAATACCGTCATGAAAGGCAACGTGAAAAAAGTCCGCCGTCTGTATAATGACAAAGTGATTGCCGGTTTCGCTGGCGGCACCGCTGACGCGTTCACGCTGTTTGAACTGTTTGAACGCAAACTGGAAATGCATCAGGGCCATCTGGTCAAAGCCGCCGTTGAGCTGGCGAAAGACTGGCGTACCGACCGTATGCTGCGCAAACTTGAAGCGCTGCTGGCCGTTGCCGATGAAAACGCCTCTCTGATCATCACCGGTAATGGCGACGTCGTTCAGCCAGAAAATGATCTGATTGCTATCGGCTCCGGCGGTCCTTACGCCCAGGCCGCAGCGCGTGCTCTGCTTGAAAATACTGATTTGAGCGCTCGCGAAATTGCCGAGAAGGCGTTGGGTATTGCAGGTGATATCTGCATCTACACCAACCACTTCCATACCATCGAAGAATTGACCTCTAAAGCGTAAGGATCTCCCATGTCTGAAATGACCCCACGCGAAATTGTCAGCGAGCTGAACAAACACATCATTGGCCAGGATAACGCCAAACGCTCCGTTGCCATTGCCTTGCGTAACCGCTGGCGCCGCATGCAGCTCGACGAAGAGCTGCGCCATGAAGTGACCCCGAAAAACATTCTGATGATCGGCCCGACCGGTGTCGGTAAAACCGAAATCGCCCGTCGTCTGGCAAAACTCGCCAACGCACCGTTCATCAAAGTCGAAGCGACTAAATTCACCGAAGTGGGCTATGTCGGTAAAGAAGTGGATTCCATCATCCGCGATCTGACCGACTCCGCAATTAAAATGGTGCGCATTCAGTCAATCGAGAAAAACCGCTACCGCGCCGAAGAGATGGCTGAAGAGCGCATTCTCGACGCGCTGATCCCACCGGCTAAAAACAACTGGGGCCAGTCAGAGCAGCCGCAGGAGCCATCCGCCGCGCGCCAGGCATTCCGCAAAAAACTGCGTGAAGGCCAACTGGACGACAAAGAGATTGAGATCGATCTGGCCGCAGCGCCAATGGGCGTCGAAATCATGTCCCCTCCGGGCATGGAAGAGATGACCAGCCAGCTGCAGTCCATGTTCCAGAACCTGGGCGGCCAGAAGCAAAAACCGCGTAAGCTGAAAATCAAAGATGCGATGAAGCTGTTGATTGAAGAAGAAGCGGCGAAACTGGTGAACCCGGAAGAGCTGAAACAAGACGCGATCGACGCCGTTGAGCAGCACGGCATCGTGTTTATCGACGAAATCGACAAGATCTGTAAGCGCGGCGAATCCAACGGCCCGGACGTGTCTCGTGAAGGCGTTCAGCGCGACCTGCTGCCTCTGGTTGAAGGCTGCACCGTATCGACCAAACACGGCATGGTCAAAACTGACCACATCCTGTTTATCGCTTCCGGCGCATTCCAGGTGGCTAAACCGTCCGATTTAATCCCGGAACTGCAGGGTCGTCTGCCGATTCGTGTTGAACTCCAGGCGCTGACCACCGAAGATTTCGAACGTATCCTGACCGAGCCAAATGCCTCCATCACCGTGCAGTACAAAGCGCTGATGGCGACCGAAGGTGTGAACATCGAGTTCACCGCAGACGGCATCAAACGTATCGCCCAGGCCGCGTGGCAGGTGAACGAAACCACCGAGAACATCGGTGCGCGTCGTCTGCATACCGTGCTTGAACGCCTGGTGGAAGATATCTCGTATGAAGCCAGCGATCTGAACGGTCAGAGTATTACCATTGATGCAGATTATGTGAGTAAACATCTGGATGCGTTAGTGGCAGATGAAGATCTGAGCCGTTTTATCCTATAATCGCGCTTAATGTAATTTCATCATCATTGATGGGGGCTACTGCCCCCATTTTTATTGGCTAAATACTATGACTGAAATCAGCCGTACTCAGGCGTGGCTCGAAAGCCTTCGCCCTAAGACATTACCTTTGGCATTTGCCGCGATTGTTGTGGGTTCTGCCCTGGCCTGGTGGCAGGGGCATTTCGATCCATTGGTCGCTGGCCTTGCGCTGATCACCGCCGGTTTGCTGCAAATCCTCTCTAACCTTGCTAACGACTATGGCGATGCGGTGAAAGGCAGCGACAAACCCGACCGTATCGGGCCATTGCGCGGGATGCAAAAAGGGGTGATTACCCAGGCGCAAATGAAGCGCGCGCTGATTATCACTGTCGCGCTGATTTGCCTTTCGGGCCTGGCGCTGGTCTCCGTGGCCTGTAAAACGACCGCTGATTTCATCGGCTTTATGGTGTTAGGCCTGTTAGCCATTGTGGCGGCAATCACCTATACCGTCGGTACACGTCCTTACGGTTACATCGGTCTGGGTGATATCTCCGTGCTGGTCTTCTTCGGTTGGCTGAGCGTGATGGGCAGCTGGTATCTGCAGGCTCATACGCTGATTCCCGCGCTGTTCCTCCCGGCGACCGCCTGCGGTTTGCTCGCAGCGGCGGTGTTGAACATCAATAACCTACGCGATATCGACAGCGATCGTCTGAACGGCAAAAATACCCTGGCGGTACGCTTAGGCCCGGTGAATGCGCGTCGCTATCACACCGGCCTGCTGATGGGTGCGCTGGTATGCCTGGCGCTGTTTAACCTGATTTCTCTGCACAGCATCTGGGGCTGGCTGTTTGTCCTGGCCGCACCGCTACTGATCAAACAGGCCCGTTTCGTGATGCGCGAGAAAAGCCCTGCCGCGATGCCCCCGATGCTCGAACGCACGGTAAAAGGCGCGTTATTGACTAACCTGTTGTTCGTCATTGGGATTGTGATGAGCCAGACGCTGGGTTAACTGACAAATATCAATTAACAATTGATGATTTTGCAAACAATGCGATTCGCGCGATATACTGAACACATTCGCAGCAACCAGACAGTAAACCTATGAAATACGATACTTCCGAGCTTTGTGACATCTATCAGGAAGATGTCAACGTCGTGGAACCGCTGTTCTCCAACTTTGGTGGACGGTCTTCGTTTGGCGGACAGATCATCACGGTAAAATGTTTCGAGGATAACGGGTTGCTGTATGAACTTCTCGAACAGAACGGCCGGGGTCGCATTCTGTTGGTCGACGGTGGCGGTTCTATGCGCCGCGCGTTAATCGACGCCGATCTTGCCCGTCTTGCCGTGCAGAACGAGTGGGAAGGCCTGGTGGTGTACGGTTCTGTGCGCCAGGTGGACGATCTGGAAGAGCTGGATATTGGCATCCAGGCCATCGCGGCGATTCCGGTCGGCGCGGCGGGTGACGGCATCGGCGAAAGCGATGTGCGCGTCAACTTCGGCGGCGTGACGTTCTTCTCCGGTGACCATCTTTACGCCGACAATACCGGCATCATCCTTTCCGAAGATCCGCTGGATATCGAGTAATAAAAAGCCGGGTGGCGCTAGCGCTTACCCGGCCTACTTTTCTGCGTCACGACTCTTCATTCCCCTAAAGATTTCGCGTTGTAGCATGGCGGCAAGCGAATGAATCCCCAGGAACATAGAAACCTATGTGACTGGGGTGAATGTGCGCAGCCAACGCCGCTACGGCGCGAAAGATGTCAGGGAATTAGACTTCTTCCATACGCCCTAAGAGTGCCTGCAGACGATCCTGCCAGCCGCTCTGCTGCTCACGCAGCTGGCTGTTTTCACGCTCAAGCTCTTCGCGGCCGTGTTGAGCAGACTGCACTTCCTGCGACAGCGAATTATTCTTTTCTTTCAGCTCTTCGATTTCCATCTGCAGCAGCGTGATGGTGTCAATCGCCTGCTGTACTTTCGATTCCAGTTTCTCAAACACTTCTAATGACATGGTCATACCTCTCCTGAATTGCAAGGCGACGCTTTAACGAAAACGCGCACAACATATAGTTGTCGATTGTATGGAGCGCCGCCGTCCCTGTCCAGCGGCACGCCGCGCAGATTGCGGTTTGCAACACTTTTCATCCTGGTCCTGGTGCGTTCGCTGCATATACCCCTAAATTGTTAATACTTTAGTTAATGAAATGATTCAGCTCTCATTTTAAGGATGATGCAAAAACGCGCTTTATGGCGCGATAACGCTCATTTTATTGACGCAGACCACACATTTTGATTTCGATATTTCTCGTTTTTGCTCGTTAACGATAAATTAACACCATGTCTACAGGACATCGCGGCTGTCCGTTGTCGCTGCGCTAACAATAACATTCATCTTTCTTCAGGATTCCGATTATGAGTCAGACATCAACCTTAAAAGGCCAGTGCATCGCCGAGTTCCTTGGTACCGGGTTGTTGATTTTCTTCGGGGTAGGCTGTGTTGCTGCACTGAAAGTGGCGGGTGCTACGTTCGGTCAGTGGGAAATCAGCATCATCTGGGGTCTGGGCGTGGCGATGGCCATCTACCTGACCGCAGGGGTTTCCGGCGCACATCTTAACCCGGCGGTGACCATCGCATTGTGGCTGTTCGCGTGCTTCGATAAACGCAAAGTCGTACCTTACATCATTTCACAATTTGCCGGCGCCTTTTGCGCAGCGGCATTAGTTTACGGGCTTTATTACAATCTTTTCATCGACTTCGAACAGACGCATCATATGGTGCGCGGCAGTGTCGAAAGTCTTGATCTGGCGGGTATCTTCTCCACTTATCCGAACCCACATATCAATTTTGTGCAGGCGTTCGCGGTTGAAATGGTGATTACCGCTATTCTGATGGGCGTCATCATGGCGCTGGGCGATGATGGCAACGGCATCCCACGTGGCCCGCTGGCACCGCTGCTGATCGGCTTGCTGATTGCGGTGATCGGCGCATCGATGGGGCCGCTGACTGGCTTTGCGATGAACCCGGCGCGTGACCTTGGACCGAAAACCTTCGCCTTCTTCGCAGGCTGGGGCGACGTGGCCTTCACCGGCGCGAAAGATATTCCTTACTTCCTGGTGCCGCTGTTCGGCCCGATTGTAGGGGCTGCGCTGGGTGCATTCGGCTATCGTAAATTAATTGGTCGCCACTTACCGTGCGACACCTGTGTGGAAGAAGAGAAGGAAACGACCTCTACCGCACAACAAAATGCTTCGCTGTAATCTGACTACGGGACACTTACTATGACCGACAAAAAATATATCGTTGCGCTCGACCAGGGCACTACCAGCTCCCGCGCTGTCGTAATGGATCATGACGCGAATATCGTCAGCGTGTCACAGCGCGAATTCGAACAAATTTATCCTAAGCCAGGCTGGGTAGAGCACGACCCGATGGAGATCTGGGCGACCCAGAGCTCCACGCTGGTCGAAGTGCTGGCGAAAGCCGACATCAGCTCCGACGAAATTGCCGCAATTGGTATCACCAACCAGCGTGAAACGGCGATTGTCTGGGAACGCGAAACCGGTAAGCCAATTTATAACGCCATCGTCTGGCAGTGCCGCCGTACCGCGGACATCTGCGAAAAGCTCAAGCGCGACGGCATGGAAGAGTACATTCGCAGCGCCACCGGCCTGGTGGTTGACCCGTACTTCTCCGGCACCAAAGTGAAGTGGATTCTGGACCACGTGGAAGGCTCACGTGAGCGTGCAAAACGCGGCGAACTGCTGTTCGGTACTGTGGACACCTGGCTTATCTGGAAGATGACGCAGGGGCGCGTTCACGTGACGGATTACACCAACGCCTCACGTACCATGATGTTCAACATCAACACCCTCGAATGGGATGACAAGATGCTGGACGCGCTGGATATTCCACGCGCCATGCTGCCGGAAGTGCGCAAGTCTTCCGAAGTCTACGGTCAGACCAACATTGGCGGTAAAGGCGGCACGCGTATTCCTATCTCCGGCATCGCCGGTGATCAGCAGGCGGCGCTGTTTGGCCAGCTGTGCGTGAAAGAAGGGATGGCGAAAAACACCTACGGTACTGGCTGCTTTATGCTGATGAACACCGGCGAGAAAGCGGTGAAATCAGAAAACGGCCTGCTGACCACCATCGCCTGCGGTCCAAAAGGTGAAGTGAACTATGCCCTGGAAGGCGCAGTATTCATGGCGGGTGCATCCATTCAGTGGCTGCGCGACGAAATGAAGCTGATCAGCGACGCGTTCGATTCCGAATATTTCGCGACCAAAGTGAAAGACACCAACGGCGTGTACGTGGTACCGGCATTCACCGGTCTGGGCGCGCCGTACTGGGACCCGTATGCCCGTGGTGCGATCTTCGGCCTGACGCGCGGTGTGAACTCAAACCACATCATCCGTGCCACACTCGAATCCATCGCCTACCAGACGCGCGACGTGCTGGAAGCGATGCAGGCTGACTCCGGCATTCGCCTGCACGCTCTGCGCGTGGATGGCGGCGCGGTGGCGAATAACTTCCTGATGCAGTTCCAGTCCGACATTCTGGGCACCCGCGTGGAGCGCCCTGAAGTGCGTGAAGTGACGGCGCTCGGCGCAGCGTACCTGGCCGGTCTGGCGGTGGGCTTCTGGCAGAACCTGGACGAGCTGCAGGAGAAAGCGGTCATCGAACGTGAATTCCGCCCAGGCATCGAAACCACCGAGCGTAACGTTCGCTACAGCGGCTGGAAAAAAGCGGTGAAACGCGCGCTGGCGTGGGAAGATCACGACGAGTAATTCGACCATTCCCCTCACCCTAACCCTCTCCCAAAGGGAGAGGGTACTCGCCGGTTTTCTCCCTCTCCCGTGGGAGAGGGCCGGGGTGAGGGCATCAAACCGCACCCCTCCCCACTCTGTGATAAACTTCGTGCAATTCCTTTTGACTGCACGAGTATCTGATGAGACGTGAACTTGCTATCGAATTTTCCCGCGTAACCGAAGCCGCCGCACTGGCAGGCTATAAGTGGTTAGGCCGCGGCGATAAAAATATCGCTGACGGCGCTGCCGTCCACGCGATGCGCATTATGCTCAACCAGGTCAACATTGACGGCACCATCGTCATCGGCGAAGGCGAGATCGACGAAGCGCCGATGCTCTTCATCGGTGAAAAAGTCGGGACCGGCAACGGCGACGCGGTGGATATCGCCGTCGACCCGATCGAAGGTACCCGCATGACCGCGATGGGCCAGGCTAACGCGCTGGCGGTTCTGGCCGTCGGCGATAAAGGCTGCTTCCTCAACGCACCCGATATGTACATGGAAAAGCTGATTGTCGGACCGGGTGCAAAAGGGTCTATCGATCTCAATCTTCCGCTGGAAGAGAACCTGCGCAATGTTGCCGCCGCGCTGGGTAAACCGCTGAGCGAACTCACCGTAACGATTCTGGCGAAACCGCGCCACGACGCGACCATTGCGCAGATGCAGCAACTGGGCGTGCGCGTGTTTGCGATTCCCGATGGTGACGTAGCCGCGTCTATTTTGACCTGTATGCCCGATAGCGAAGTCGACGTGCTGTACGGCATCGGCGGCGCACCGGAAGGCGTGGTGTCCGCCGCGGTCATTCGCGCGCTGGATGGCGATATGCAGGGCCGCCTGCTGGCGCGTCATGACGTTAAAGGCGACAACGAAGAGAACCGTCATATCGGTGAAGATGAGCTGGCCCGCTGCAAAGCGATGGGCATTGAGGCCAACAAAGTGCTGCGTCTCGATGAAATGGCACGCAGCGATAACGTCATCTTCTCGGCCACCGGCATCACCAAAGGCGATCTGCTGGACGGCATTACCCGCAAGGGCAACATGGCGACCACCGAAACGCTGCTGATTCGCGGCAAGTCCCGCACCATCCGCCGCATTCAGTCGATTCACTATCTCGATCGCAAAGACCCGAACGTACAGACGCACATTCTGTAAGGCAATTTGTTCGAATGAGCTTTCCAGCCGCAACAGGCTGGAAATCTCCCTCGCAAGAATGGAAGATAGCGTAAGAAAACAGCTCAGGAGAAGGTTATGGCGGAGTGGGTAACAGGAAAAGTCACAAAGGTAGAGTTCTGGACCGATGCACTATTTAGCCTCACCGTGCATGCCCCCATTCACCCTTTTACCGCCGGGCAATTCGCCAAGCTGGGGCTGGAAATTGACGGTGAACGCGTGCAGCGCGCCTATTCCTACGTCAATGCGCCCGATAATCCGGATCTGGAGTTTTATCTGGTCACCGTTCCTGACGGTAAATTAAGCCCGCGTCTGGCAGCGCTGAAACCGGGCGATGATATTCAAATTGTTAGCGAAGCGGCGGGTTTCTTCGTACTGGAGGAAATTCCTGATTGCGACACTCTTTGGATGTTAGCCACCGGTACCGCCATCGGCCCTTATCTGTCGATTTTGCAGTACGGGAAGGATCTGGAGCGTTTCAACAATATCGTACTGGTTCACGCCGCGCGTTATGCCGCCGACCTGAGCTATCTCCCGCTGATGCAGGAACTGGAAAAGCGTTACGAAGGGAAGCTGAAAATCCAGACTGTGGTGAGTCGTGAAACGGCGGAGGGTTCGCTGACCGGGCGAGTACCGGCGCTGATTGAGAGCGGAGAACTTGAAGCAGCCGTTGGGCTAACCATGACCACCGAAAACAGTCATGTGATGCTGTGCGGTAACCCGCAGATGGTGCGCGATACCCAGCAGTTGCTGAAAGACTCCCGGCAGATGACCAAACACTTGCGCCGCCGACCGGGCCATATGACCGCTGAACACTACTGGTGATCAGAGATACTTCACGTCCAGCGTGTCTTTCCCGTATTTATTCTCGCCCTGGGTGCCGACAAATGCGCCCAGGTCGATAACGGTCATCACAAAAATCACCGTCGGGATCAGTTTACCCACCACCCACGGCAGTATTGACGGCAACATTGACCAGTTTCCTGCAACCAGCATCCACGCCAGAATGATCAGCAGCGCCCACAGGCCTGAGCGTCCGCGATCGTGCAGACGTTTAACCATCACTGACGCCGTTGGCCAGAGTAGACACACCAGCGCAAACGCCGCCGTTTGGGTGCCTAGCCAGTTGCTGTAGGCCAGACCGAAAAGCACCAGCATCGCGACAATCCACGTGCCAATCCAAATCCAAAAATCACGGCGTCCAATACGCCCTTTGAATGAAAACAACCACTGCTGTATGGTCATGTAAGGTTCCTTTTTATTGTATGCCGCGTAGTTTACCCTGGAGTTGTGACCTTTTGACAAGCAGACCGGATATCGTTTTAATCATGAACAGTTACCTACAGGGACAATTTTCATGAAACGTTGGGCTCACCCTTTTTTGCTTTGTTTTACCTTGCTGAGCGCCAGCTTTTCCCTGTTCGCCGCCGACGCGCCCGCGACCGCGCCCTATCTTTTACAGGGTGCGCCATCTTTTGATCAGTCGATCAGCCAGTTTCGCGAAACGTTTAACCACGACAATCCGAAACTCCCTCTCGGTGAATTTCGTGCTATCGACAGTGCGCGCGATACGCCAACGCTGACGCGTGCCGCCAGCAAAATTAACGAAAATCTCTACGCCTCCACGGCGCTGGAGCGCGGCACGCTGAAAATCAAAAGCATGCAAATCACCTGGCTGCCGATCCAGGGCCCGGAGCAAAAAGCCGCGAAAGCCAAAGCGCTGGAGTACATGAGCGCCATTCTGCGTGCGTTCACCCCGGTTCTGACCAAAGCCCAGAGCCAGCAAAAGCTGCAAAAATTGCTGACCAGCGGCAAAAACAAGCGTTACTACGCCGAAACGGAAGGCGCGATTCGCTATGTTGTCGCAGATAACGGCGAAAAGGGACTGACCTTCGCTGTTGAACCGATTAAGCTGGCACTATCTGACGCACTCGGAGGGGCGAATTAATGACAAAAAGCAAAGCCTTTCGAGGGAAAATCTCTATACTGATTCACAGACCATGCTGCTCTCACGGGCGGCCATAATCCTTAATTCGCTTATTGAGCGTGGAGAATTGAAATGCGACATCCTTTAGTGATGGGTAACTGGAAACTGAACGGCAGCCGCCACATGGTAAACGAGCTGATTGCCAACCTGCGTACAGAGCTGGCTGGCGTGACCGGCTGTGCGGTAGCGATCGCTCCACCAGACATCTATCTGGATCTGGCTAAACACGCCGCTGACGGCAGCCACATCGTGCTGGGCGCGCAGAACGTTGACGTTAACCTGTCTGGCGCATTCACCGGTGAAACCTCAGCAGAAATGCTGAAAGACATCGGCGCACAGTACATCATCATCGGTCACTCTGAGCGTCGTACTTACCACAAAGAATCCGACGAATTCATCGCCAAGAAATTCGCTGTGCTGAAAGAGCAGGGTCTGACTCCAGTTCTGTGCATCGGTGAAACCGAAGCAGAAAACGAAGCAGGCAAAACCGAAGAAGTGTGTGCACGTCAGATCGACGCTGTGCTGAAAACTCAGGGCGCAGCGGCGTTCGAAGGCGTGGTTATCGCTTATGAGCCAGTTTGGGCGATCGGTACCGGCAAATCTGCGACTCCAGCGCAGGCACAGGCTGTTCACAAATTTATCCGTGACCACATTGCTAAAGCCGACGCGAAAGTGGCTGAGCAAGTGATCATCCAGTACGGCGGTTCCGTTAACGCAGCGAACGCAGCAGAGCTGTTCACCCAGCCGGACATCGACGGCGCGCTGGTTGGCGGCGCATCCCTGAAAGCAGACGCTTTCGCGGTAATCGTTAAAGCAGCAGAAGCAGCTAAACAGGCGTAATTGGTTTCCCCTCACCCCGGCCCTCTCCCAAAGGGAGAGGGTTAGGGTGAGGGCATCAGACCGCACTGAATCGTAGGCCCGGTAAGGCGAAGCCGCCACCGGGCTTTTTTTTACAACCGTCCCAACACACTAAACCACAGATAATCCAGCGGCAGCAGCACCACATACGTCGCTACCGCCAGCGCCAGACACAGCAACATTCCCGCTCTCGCAGGCACTTTCCCCAGCCCCATCGCCACCACAATCGGCGACGCCTGATACGGCAGCAGCGGCGTGGAATATCCCAGCACCTGAATCATAATCACCGACAGCAGCGGAAAACCGGTTGCATCCGAGAAACTTTGCGCAAGCGTGGTGTACAGCGCGGGTACGCCGTTGGCGGTCATAATGAAATTGAGCGCCGTGGTGATGCCGGTCAGGGCGAGGAAACTGGTGAACGGTTTATCCGCATCAAGCGGCATCAGGCGCAATAGCGCTTCGCCGACGGCACTGCCGATACCCGTTTGCGTCACCGTGATCGCCAGCCCCAAAATCCCCGCTACGTAGATACAGGTGCGCATATTCACCCCCGCCGAAAACTCCTCGCCGGTGATAAAGCCAATGCGCGGCAGCATCACGATCACCGACGCCGCCAGCCCCGTCCAGGCCGGACCAACGCCGTGCCAGCTCTCCGTCACCCACATCACCAGCACCACCGCCAGCAGCCATGCCAGACGCTTTTCGTCGCGCCCCATCGGCTCTGCGGGAGCGAGATCTCGCGCGGGTTTCGGCGCACCCGGAAACAGCCAGCAGATCAGACCAATCAGAATCAGGCCTTTGAGAATGCCGAGCACCGGCGTGTGCAGCAGCAGATACGGCACGTAATTCAGGTGGATGCCGTAAGAGCCTTCCGCCGCGCCGCTCATCACCAGGTTCGGGACGTTAGCGGGCAGGATGGTCGCAGAGAGCTGGAAAGTGCCGAACCCAACGGCCAGCGCCAGGCCATACCACGCCCGCGAGCCGTCCGCGATGTTGGCCCGTTTCGCCATCGCCGCCACAATTGGCATCAGTAGCGCGATGCGTCCCATGTTCGACGGCATCACAAACGCCAGGGCATAACTCAGCAGTACCACGCTTGCCACCATCAGCGGCCACGAATCGGTAAGCTTCGCTGAGAGTGCCCGCGCGGCCCTGTCCGCCAGACCCGTTTTGCGGATCGCCACGCCGAGCACGAATCCGCTGAACACCAGCCAAAACGCCGAGGAAGCAAAGCCGCCAAAAATCACATCTGGCGGCGCGATTTTGGCGGTCATCGCCGCCGTGAAGAACAGCAGCGCGGTGATAAATTCCGGCAGGAGCGAGGTCGCCCACAGCACGATGGTGACGCCAACGATAACCGAGGGCAGGAACAGAGGGTGGGTAAACCAGAGCGACATACCTGTCTCCTGTAGATTTTTTCAGCAAGTCTACGGCGACAGGCAGCGCGAGTAAACGCGATTTATAGTGGGGTTACTGGAGGATACGGCATTGATGATCCTGCAATTCCTCAGCGGAGGCGCGGTTAAGCAGCAGCAGATTGCGCTCCGTCGCCAGCAGCACAAAAGAACCGTCGGACTGCTGGGCCATCGCCAGCGCAAAGCGGCCCATGTGCTCGCGCGCTTCCGGCAGTTCATCCGCCAGCATCATAAACGGGCTGCGCTGCACCAGCTCGTTTTCCGTCACTCGTCGCGCCAGATATTCATGCCCTTCCAGCCCGCCGGGGAACGGCAGCCACTGGGTGCTGATCTGCCCCTGATTCGCATCCAGCTTTTCCCGCACATCGGCGCGCAGGCAGGAGATGTGGATATGGAAGTGATTTTGCGTGCGCCCGGTCGGGGAGTTGATGGTCAAGGAGACTGCGCTGTCAGGCACATCCGCGCCGCGCTTCATGCTCATAAAATTGCGCGACTGCCACGCCAGCCAAAAAAAGTTAGGTGTTTGCGGCTCAGTGAGCAACGGGCTTTCGGTGCCGTTGATGCGGTACGTTGGCATCAGGAGATACTGCAGCGGGCCATTGCGGTCTTTAAACACGACATACCCGGCGTCCGGTTTGACCTGCGCGCACGGCGCGGGCTGGCGGTTGTTCAGCTGATTCGGCAGACACTGGTCGAGAACGATATGGCGCAACGCGTCCGGATTGCCGGTCTTCATCCACAGCCAGCCGCCAGCGGCGAGGACAACGACAGCCGCAATGAGGGCAATGATCTTCTTCATAACGCGTTCCCTGTTTTCGTAAGAGGCGAAAGAGTAACGCAAAATCATGACAAATAAAAAAGCCCGGCGGATTTCTCGCGCCGGGCCACCGTGTCATGCGTTGATTAGCGTTTGCTGATCTGGTCGAAGGTACCGCCGTTAGAGAAGTGCTCTTTCTGCGCTTTCGCCCAGCCGCCGAACTCCTCGTCGATGGTAAACAGCTTCAGTTTCGGGAACTCGCCGTCGTATTTTTTCGCCACAGCCGCATCACGCGGACGGTAGAAGTTCTTCGCGGCGATCTCCTGGCCTTCCGGCGAGTAGAGATATTTCAGATAGGCTTCTGCCACCGCTTTGGTGTCTTTCTTCTCGACCACTTTGTCGACGATGGAAACGGTCGGTTCCGCCAGAATCGATTCGCTTGGCGTCACGATTTCAAACTTGTCTTTGCCCAGTTCGTTGGTCGCCAGCAGCGCTTCGTTTTCCCATGCAATCAGCACATCACCGATACCGCGTTCGACGAAGGTATTGGTTGCGCCACGTGCGCCGGAGTCCAGCACTTCAACGTTTTTAAACAGGGATTTGACGAACTCCTGCGCTTTGGCCTGGTCGCCGTTGTTGTGATGCAGGGCGTAGCCCCACGCCGCCAGGTAGTTCCAGCGTGCGCCGCCGGAGCTTTTCGGGTTCGGGGTGATGACCGAAACGCCCGGTTTAATCAGGTCGTTCCAGTCATGAATCTGTTTCGGGTTGCCTTTACGCACCAGGAAGACGATGGTCGAGGTGTACGGCGCAGAGTTGTCCGGCAGGCGTTTAATCCAGTTCTTATCAATACGACCGCGCTCTGCAATGGCGTCCACGTCATAGGCCAGCGCCAGCGTGACCACGTCGGCTTCAATGCCGTTGATGACAGACGTCGCTTGTTTGCCCGAGCCACCGTGCGACTGGCGAATCACCACGTTATCGCCGGTTTCTTGTTTGTAGTGGGCCGCAAAGGCTTTGTTGTATTGATCGTAAAGCTCACGCGTCGGATCGTACGACACGTTCAGTAGCTGGATATCCTTCGCCAGAACGCTGCTTGATGCCAGCAATAACGTTAACCCCACGCCCCATTTATTCATCTTCCAACTCTCATTATGTTGTGTTTGATGAATGCAGCGTGCCAGAAAGCGAACCAATGATTAAAGAATAAAAAAAGATTGGCTATAACGGAGTGGAATAAAAAATGTTCAGCGGAGGTAAAAGCAAAACGGTAACCCAAAGGTTACCGTTTTTAGTGTTGGCTCCCTCTCCCCGTGGGAGAGGGTTGGGGTGAGGGCATCAGGCCGCATTGAACCCCGGTGTTTCGTAGGGCGGATAAGCGCAGCGCCATCCGCCTTTTTTGCCCGGTGGCGCTGACGCTTACCGGGCCTACGATGTTCGCGAGAGCTAATTAGTACAGCTTTTTCGCGCAGTCCAGCCAGTCACCTTTGAACGGACGCTTCATGCTTTCAATCGCGTCGATGATGTCATGGTGAACCAGTTTCTCGTTCTGAATACCCACGCAACGACCGCCGTGGCCTTGCAGCAGCAGATCGATCGCGTAAGCGCCCATACGGGAAGCCAGAATACGGTCGTAAGGACCCGGAGAGCCGCCGCGCTGAATGTGGCCCAGAACCGTGGCGCGCGTTTCGCGTTTGGTTTCGGTCTCGATGTATTTCGCCAGTTCGTCAACGTCGCAGATGTGCTCGGTGATAGCGACGATAGCGTGTTTCTTGCCTTTCGCGATACCGGCTTTGATTTCGTTAACCAGATCTTCACGGCTAAATTCAACTTCTGGCACCACGATGAACTCGCAGCCGCCCGCAATCGCTGCCGCCAGGGTCAGGTCGCCACAGTAGCGGCCCATCACTTCAACGATGGAGATACGCTGGTGAGAAGAAGAGGTGTCACGCAGACGGTCAATCGCTTCAACAACGGTACCCAGCGCGGTGAAGAAGCCGATGGTGTAGTCGGTGCCTTTGATATCGTTGTCGATGGTGCCCGGCAGACCGATGCACGGGAAGCCCATTTCAGTCAGACGTTTTGCACCCATATACGAACCGTCACCGCCGATAACCACCAGCGCGTCCAGGCCGCGTTTTTTCATGTTTTCGATAGCCACCTGACGGATGTGCTCTTCGCGGAATTCCGGGAAGCGTGCGGAACCGAGGAAGGTACCGCCACGGTTGATCATGTCAGATACGCTGTAGCGATCCAGTTGAACCATGCGGTCTTCGTACAGACCCAGGTAACCGTCATACACGCC
Organism: Lelliottia jeotgali; assembly: GCF_016771845.1. Taxonomy (NCBI): domain Bacteria; kingdom Pseudomonadati; phylum Pseudomonadota; class Gammaproteobacteria; order Enterobacterales; family Enterobacteriaceae; genus Lelliottia; species Lelliottia jeotgali. The sequence continues at coordinate 54,193 of NZ_JAENMQ010000016.1, forward strand.
AAAAATTTCCAGACCTTCGGTCAACGCTGCACGAACCACTCCACGAATGGCGGCGTTCATGCCTGGCGCATCACCGCCGCTTGTTAACACACCGATTTTCTTAATCATGACTACCTCTGAACTTAGGAATGCAAAAATGAAATCTGTTGCCGGAAGACATCTATTCGACCAATACTCCAAATAGTATATCAATCACTTCCAGCTGAATTGATTCAGGTCAGACCCAATGGCGGTAATTTATCCACAAAATGCTGGCCTGGCTCACTTTTTTACAACGAATTACGAAAGCTCAAAATGTCCTTTGCCTTCCTTGGGTACGACTGAGCAGGGGTCCTGGTGAATAATCACGTCTGAACCAGGGAAACGTCGCAAAATCGCCTGCTCTACCTGTTCAGCCACTAAATGCGCCTGAACCAGCGGTAAGTTGTCTTCCATTTCTAAATGAATCTGAATAAAGCGGGTCGGCCCTGACTGCCGCGTACGAAGATCGTGAGCACCGCTGACGCCGGGCCAGGAGGTCACGATTTCAAAGATTTCTTCTCGTTCAGCATCGGGAAGCGCGCGGTCCAGAAGTGATTGCACCGCTTCATACGCCATGCGTAAGGCGCTGTATAAAATATAAACCCCAATCCCTAACGCGAACAACGCGTCGGCACGATGCCATCCGTACCACGCCAGTCCGAGCGCAATAAGAATCGCGCCATTCATCATAACATCAGACTGATAATGAAGCATATCCGCCCGTACTGCCTGACTTTGCGTTTTGCGAACCACCCAGCGCTGGAACGTTACAAGAACAATTGTGCTAATAAGTGCGATAACGGTGACCACCACGCCAACGCCGGGATCTTTCATCGGTGTCGGTGACGCCAGATGCTGAATGCCGGTCAAAAACAGGAACAGCGCCGAACCGGAAATAAACATACTTTGCGCCAGCGCCGCCAGCGATTCCGCTTTGCCGTGGCCGAACGTGTGTTCTTCATCCGCCGGTTGCAGCGAATAGCGCACCACCAGCAGGTTGGTGAGGGATGCGGCAATATCCACCAGCGAGTCCACCAGCGCTGCCAGAATACTGACCGAGCCGGTATACCACCACGCAAAAATTTTGATTAGCAGCAAACACGACGCCATAACCGTCGCGGCGATTGCGGCACGGCTCACCAGCCGGCCATAGGATTGATTCATAAACACTCCTGTCATGCCATGCCGCTAGTATAACGGATGGAAAAGGAGTCAAAGGATGAATAAACGGTTAACAAACTTGAATGAAGGGCAAAAAAAACCCCCACATCATGTGGGGGAAGACAGGGATGGTGTCTATGGCAAGGAAAACAGGGTCTACTGGTTACTACGGGTATTGCTACTGAAAAACTTTGTCTCAGAGCTTTGTTGCATCCGGGCAACCTCACGCAACTGGTCCATCCGTTGCTGATGTTTGTCGTTCAAAACCGCTTGCTGCTCGGGCGATAACAGGTGGAACATTTGGTTGCGGACCCTGGCCATTTCGACCTGGCGGGCAACTTGCTCCTGCGCCATCTTTTCTGCCTGAGCGCGTACAGCGCTTTCGTCAAAATTTTCTGCGGTGACAAGGCGATGCATTGTCTCCATTTCGCTAACATTAACAGGGAGTCGATCGTGTCGTGCCCTGTGCATCAGATCTCGCATCTGTTGACGCTGATGTTCGGTTAAACTTATGCCGTCAAACATATTACTTTGGCCACTGTGCTGCGTAGTGCCCTCTACCGAGGGACCGTTATCGCCGGTAATGACTCCAGCAGCCTGGCTAAGAGCACTAAACGCCAGTGTTGAGGCCATGACGGCAGCGGTAACTATGCGCATCACTTGCTCCCAAAATCTTTCGTGTCGCGATTCAACGAGAGACATCTTACGATTCGGGCTGCAAACATGCGTCAGGGGGTGTAAAACAACGTAAAGTCATGGATTAGATAGCCTTGATGTCGTAATTTCTGCCTCGGAGGTATTTAAACAATGAATAAAATCCTGTTAGTTGATGATGACCGAGAGCTCACCTCTCTTTTGAAAGAGTTGCTCGACATGGAAGGCTTTAATGTTCTGGTTGCCCACGACGGGGAACAAGCGCTAAGTCTGCTTGATGACAGCATCGATTTACTTTTGCTTGACGTGATGATGCCGAAGAAAAACGGTATTGATACGTTGAAAGAATTACGCCAGACACACCAGACGCCTGTAATTATGCTGACCGCGCGCGGCAGCGAACTGGATCGCGTTCTCGGCCTTGAGCTGGGCGCGGATGACTATTTACCTAAACCGTTCAACGACCGTGAACTGGTGGCCCGTATTCGCGCGATCCTGCGCCGTTCCCACTGGAGCGAGCAGCAGCAGAATACCGACAACAGCTCTCCGACCCTGGAAGTGGACTCCCTGAGCCTGAACCCAGGTCGTCAGGAAGCGAGCTTCGACGGCCAGACGCTGGAGCTAACCGGCACCGAGTTCACCCTGCTGTATCTGCTGGCACAGCATCTCGGCCAGGTGGTATCGCGTGAACACTTAAGCCAGGAAGTGCTCGGCAAGCGTCTTACGCCGTTTGACCGCGCCATCGACATGCACATCTCTAACCTGCGCCGTAAGCTGCCGGAGCGCAAAGACGGTCACCCGTGGTTTAAAACCTTGCGTGGTCGCGGTTATCTGATGGTTTCCGCTTCATGATAGGCAGTTTAACCGCCCGCATCTTCGCCATTTTCTGGCTGACGCTGGCACTGGTTTTAATGCTGGTTTTGATGTTGCCCAAACTCGACTCACGCCAGATGACGGAGCTTCTCGACAGCGAGCAGCGTCAGGGCGTGATGATCGAGCAACACGTGGAAGCCGAACTGGCAAACGACCCGCCTAACGATTTGATGTGGTGGCGCAGGCTGTTTCGCGCTATCGACAAGTGGGCGCCGCCCGGACAACGCCTGCTGCTGGTCACCAGCGAAGGCCGCGTGATCGGTGCGGAACGCAATGAAATGCAGATCATCCGCAACTTCATTGGCCAGGCGGATAACGCCGATCACCCGCAGAAAAAGAAATACGGTCGGGTAGAAATGGTAGGGCCATTTTCCATCAAGGATGGGGAAGATAATTACCAACTCTATCTGATTCGACCGGCGAGCAGCTCCCAGACCGACTTTATCAACCTGCTGTTTGACCGACCGCTGCTGCTGCTGATTGTCACCATGCTGCTGAGTTCTCCCTTGCTGTTATGGCTGGCGTGGAGCCTGGCAAAACCGGCGCGTAAGCTGAAAAATGCCGCCGATGAAGTGGCGCAGGGCAACCTGCGACAGCACCCGGAACTGGAAGCCGGGCCGCAAGAATTTCTCGCCGCCGGGGCCAGCTTTAACCAGATGGTGACCGCACTTGAGCGGATGATGACCACCCAGCAACGCCTGCTGTCGGACATCTCCCACGAGCTGCGCACACCGCTGACGCGCTTACAGCTGGGCACCGCATTACTGCGTCGTCGCAGCGGAGAGAGCAAAGAGCTGGAGCGTATCGAGATGGAAGCGCATCGTCTGGACAGCATGATCAACGATCTGCTGGTGATGTCGCGCAATCAGCAGAAAAACGCGCTGGTGAGCGAAACGGTGAAAGCCAACCACCTGTGGCATGAGGTGCTGGACAACGCGGCGTTCGAAGCGGAGCAGATGGGGAAATCCTTCACCGTCAACTTCCCGCCTGGCCCGTGGCCGCTGTACGGTAACCCCAACACGCTGGAGAGCGCGCTGGAGAATATCGTGCGTAACGCCCTGCGCTACTCGCATACGAAGATTGAGGTGGCGTTCTCGGTCGATAAAGACGGCATCACCATCAACGTGGATGATGACGGTCCAGGCGTGAGCCCGGAAGACCGCGAGCAGATTTTCCGCCCATTCTATCGCACCGATGAAGCGCGCGATCGCGAATCCGGTGGGACAGGGCTGGGGCTGGCGATTGTCGAGACCGCCATTCAGCAGCATCGCGGCTGGGTGAAAGCCGATGATAGCCCGCTGGGTGGATTGCGCTTAACGCTGTGGTTGCCGCTGTATAAGCGTTCGTAGTCGCTGTGGTGCCGGGTGGCGGCTACGCCTTACCCGGCCTACGAATTCTGTGCGGGCTTTATGCCGGGTGGCGGCTTCGCCTTACCCGGCCTACAAATTCTGTGTGGGCTTTATGCCGGGTGGCGGCTACGCCTTACCCGGCCTACGAATTCTGTGTGGGCTTTGTGCCGGGTGGCGGCTACGCCTTACCCGGCCTACGAATTCTGTGTGGGCTTTGTGCCGGGTGGCGGCTTCGCCTTACCGGGCCTACAAAACCTAATCGTAGGCCCGGTAAGCGTAGCGCCACCGGGCGACACTGGCCGCACGGAAACCCCTACTTCCCCCACAATCTCCGCGAATTATCCTCGATCTGCATGCTAATGCGCCGCTTCTGCATCGTTCTCGTCCAGCTGGTCGATAACCCCGCCGCCGACAACAAACGACGATACTGCTCATCATCAAACGGCATATGCCACGCAATCGCGCAGGCATCATAAACCGACACATCGCTGAGCCTGGAGGCCAGCTCCAGTGGCGCATCCGCCGACACTTTCCCAGCCAGAATCACCCGATACAGCCAGCCGGTTTTACCTGCCGTTTGCAGCTGCGCGGACATATCACTGATGCCGAAGTGGTAGTTCAGCTTAAAGCACGGCGAGCGCGGCTGCGTGACTTGAATCAACGTATCGCCCCAGCGAAAAATGTCGCCGATAAAGACGTTTTTCTCGGTCAGACCCTCGGTCGACAGATTCTCACCAAATGCTGGCGCAACAAAAAGCTCTGCCTGCTCGGGGAATTCCCGCGCCCAGTGCGAGTAGTGCTCACGCGGATAATGGCACAGCGCGCGCTCCGGCCCGCCGTGGATTTTTTTCTCGGCCTGCTCATCCCCCGCCAGCCCGAGCTCGGTCAGAGTCAGTTCGCCGTCGACCTGCACTTTAGCAATCGCGCTCGGCCGGCTGCCGTCGTAGTCCCTGATCTTGCCTGTAAACACATTCACCGGATGCTGCATGTATCGTGGCTCCTTTCTGCAGATACAAAAAAAGCGAGTCATCAGACTCGCTTCTCGCAGGCGCTAGTGCAACCTTATTTTTTAGCAGCGAAACGCGCGGCTGCTTCGTCCCAGTTGACGACATCCCAGAAGGCTTTGATGTAGTCCGGGCGACGGTTCTGGAACTTCAGGTAGTAAGCGTGTTCCCACACGTCCAGACCCACGATTGGGAAGCCAGACGCACCAGAGATTGCTTCACCCATCAGCGGGGAATCCTGGTTCGCGGTAGAAACCACAGCCAGTTTGTCACCTTTCAGTACCAGCCAAGCCCAGCCAGAACCGAAACGGGTCGCTGCCGCTTTTTCGAATTCTGCTTTGAAGTTGTCCACGGAACCGAAATCGCGCTCGATAGCGGCTTTCAGATCGCCCTGCAGGGTAGTGCCGGTTTTCAGGCCTTTCCAGAACAGGCTGTGGTTAGCGTGACCGCCCGCGTTGTTACGCAGAACGGTTTTCTTGTCAGCCGGCAGTTGATCCAGTTTGGTGATCAGCTCTTCAGCAGACAGGCTGGCGAATTCTGGCAGGCTTTCCAGCGCTGCGTTCGCGTTGTTCACATAAGTCTGGTGATGTTTAGTGTGATGGATTTCCATCGTCTGCTTGTCGAAATGCGGTTCCAGTGCGTCATAGGCATACGGCAGGGATGGCAGTGTATAACTCATAATCCTCTCCATTATTGTCGGGCGGCACAGCTGTTAATGCCGCGTAAGCAGTTGGTTCATTATAGTTAATTAAATGATATTGAAAATGATTATCAATGCCGTAGTTTTTATAAGGTTATTCATTTTGCTGCAAACGCGAATTTGTGAGTCTGCTCACGCGGTTAACGCGCTGATTGCCATAGACAAGAAAAGTACGGCAACCTTCTGAAGGTTCGCTCGCCGCTTAATTTTTAAACTCATCGGAGTCGGAGGGAAGCCACCGGCCTATAAAAACGATGAGGATGTAAAAATGAATCATGCGATTACGATGGGTATTTTCTGGCATTTGATAGGCGCAGCCAGTGCAGCCTGTTTCTATGCCCCGTTTAAAAAGGTCAAACATTGGTCATGGGAAACCATGTGGTCTGTCGGCGGTACGGTTTCCTGGCTGATCCTGCCGTGGACTATCAGTGCCATGCTGTTGCCCGATTTCTGGGGATATTTCTCCTCCTTTAGCGCCTCGACGCTGCTGCCGGTGTTTCTGTTCGGCGCGATGTGGGGCATCGGCAATATCAACTATGGCCTGACCATGCGCTATCTCGGCATGTCGATGGGCATCGGGATTGCGATTGGCATCACCCTGATTGTCGGCACCCTGATGACGCCAATCCTGAACGGTAATTTCGACGTGCTGATCAACACCAAAGGCGGCCAGATGACGCTGCTGGGCGTGCTGGTGGCGGTGGTCGGCGTGGGGATTGTCACCCGCGCAGGTCAGTTGAAAGAGCGCAAAATGGGGATTCGCGCGGAAGAGTTCAATCTGAAGAAAGGTCTGATCCTGGCGGTAATGTGCGGTATTTTCTCCGCCGGGATGTCATTTGCGATGAACGCCGCCAAACCGATGCATGAAGCTGCCGCTGCGCTTGGCGTGGACCCGCTGTACGTCGCGTTGCCAAGCTACGTAGTCATCATGGGAGGCGGTGCGCTGGTTAACCTCGGCTTCTGCTTCATTCGTCTGGCAAAAGTGAAGAATCTGTCGGTAAAAGCCGACTTCTCGCTGGCAAAAAACCTGATCATCACCAACGTGCTGCTGTCGGCACTCGGCGGCCTGATGTGGTATTTGCAGTTCTTCTTCTACGCCTGGGGCCACGCCAGCATTCCACCGCAGTATGACTATATGAGCTGGATGCTGCACATGAGCTTCTACGTGCTGTGCGGCGGGATTGTCGGGCTGGTGCTGAAAGAGTGGAACAACGCCGGACGGCGTCCGGTGAGCGTGCTGAGTCTGGGTTGCGTAGTGATTATTATTGCGGCCAACATTGTCGGACTTGGCATGGCAAATTAATCACGCTGCTTTTCGACTGTGATGACGCCACTGAACCGGCGTCATCCCGATCTCGCGATTGAACACCACCGAAAAATAGTTACTGTCCTCAAAGCCACAGCGCGTCGAAACTTCACTCACCATCAGCTCCGTATGTTGCAGCAGATACTGCGCGTGGCAAATCCGCAGCTGGCGCAGATAGTGGTTCACCGTCATCCCCGTCTGGGTGCGAAACTGCTGGCGCAACGCGCGCTCACTGCACTGCTCCTGCTCGCAAAACTTCTCCAGCACAAAGCTGCGATTCAGGCTGCCCGCCAGCGTGGTAATCAGCCTGTCGAGCAGCGCTTCCTGCTCATTGGCAGACGGGTTATCAATCGCGTAGCGGTAACGCTTGAGAGTCATCACCAGCTGGGCAAAGAGCAACTCGGCCATCTCATTCGCGCCCGGTTCAGCTTTCAGGCTTTCCTGTTCAAGCTGGGTGATGACGTGTCGCACTTGGGTCATGCCGTTGCTGCTCAAACGCCAGTGCGGCGCGGAATGTGCTTCACGAAATCCGGGGATCAGCCCCGCCCAGTCGACGTTGAGTTTGAGCCGCTCCGGGCAGTAAATCACGTTCTGTAAAACCAGATCGTTGACCGAGGCATAGGAGTGTTTGTCTTCCGCGCGGATATAAAACAGATCGCCGCGGGTGATGCGATACGGGCGGTCGTTGAGGACGTGCAGGCCGTTGCCGCGCCACACCAGCACCAGCTCGCAAAACTCGTGCGTGTGCTCGGCAAAGACGTTTTGCGGATAGCGATCGGCCACCGCCACGGCCTGCACGGCGTTAGCAAAGAAATCGGTTTTGCGAAGGATTAACGGAGCGCCCACAACACACCTCAACAGCTAATAACCTGACATTATTAGCTGTTTTGCGCCGAAAAAACGGTGATTGTCCTCGCGTTACTGAAGTGACGCATCCCTTCCCTGGCGGATTTCGCGCGGCGACCAGCTAAATTCCCGGCGGAAAAGCGTCGAAAAGTGGTTACTATCGCCAAATCCACAGCGATACGCGATATCCGTAACGCTATCGTCCGTGTGGCGCAGCAAGTGCCGGGCTTTGATCAGACGCAGCCGGTTCAGATAGCGCTGCGGCGTCAGGCCCGTGTGCTGCTTGAGCTGACGATGCAGGGTGCGCAGCGAAAGTGAAAACCTGTCCGCCACCGTTTCCCAACTCACATCTTCTGCAAAGTGATCTTCCAGCCACGCCATCAGCAAATTGAGGCGCGCGTCGTTGTTTTCCGCCCCTTCCACCAGGCTGCTGCGGCGCAGCAGGACCAGCAGTTGCATGAACAACAGTTCACGGCTGGCGCGCGCATGGGTTTCAGTATTTTCTTCCGCGTTTTCCATCTGCCCCACCAGCTGACGCACCTGTTGCAGCGTCGACTGATTCACCCGCCAGTGCGACGGATAGTGCCCGTCCTGCTCCTGCGGCAGCAGCTGGTTCAGCCCGGAGAGAAACTGGAACGCATCCGGGGAACGGTACAGCACATTGGTCAGGCACAGATTGTCCGTATGTTCGTACAAGTGCCGGTCGTGATCGCGCACAAAGCACACCGTTCCACCGCTGATGGTGTAGGGCTGGCCGTTAAACACATGAATGCCCGTCCCGTGCTCAACAATCACAATTTCATGAAAATCATGATGATGTTCCGGAAAGGCCGCCTGAGGCAGCCGCGGCTCGATCGCCACCGGCGAACTTCCTGAAGGGAAAAAATCCACGCTGTGCAGTACGGTCATCACGGCCACCACCAATGAGAAATGTTCTCAAAATAGTAATTAAGGGCCGGGTTTCTCACCTTCAATTTTCGACATCAAACCGTGCAAAGCCTGTCAGTTTTTCAAGAAACAGCGGGAAAGATCGGGAAATGCGGCAACGGTCACATGGCCTGAAATCCCCGTCATTACTGGAAACTGTGAACTTCCTCACGTTCATCTTTGCTTTCTTGCCAGCGCGGGATTTTGCCTGTCAGTGGCGAGAAGGTGCGTTTTTCTTCCCTTTCTTAGACTGTTTCGCAATGACTTCAAGAAGGACCGAATTATGACCTCTCGCCATTGTGTGGCTGTCGATTTAGGCGCATCCAGCGGGCGCGTAATGCTCGCCAGCTACGTGCCTGCACAGCGTGCACTTTCGCTTCGTGAAATCCATCGCTTCGGTAACTGCCTGCAAAAGCAGGACGGCGTGGAGACCTGGGATATTGACAGTCTGGAAGCGGAAATCCGCACCGGGCTGAACAAGGTCTGCGACGAAGGCATTTTAATCGACAGCATCGGCATCGATACCTGGGGCGTCGATTTTGTCCTGCTGGATGCCAGCGGCGATCGCGTCGGCCTGCCCGTTGCCTATCGCGACAGCCGGACCGACGGCGTGATGGCCCGCGCTATTGAACAGCTCGGCAAAGCCGACATCTACGGGCGCAGCGGCATCCAGTTTTTGCCCTTTAATACTCTCTATCAGCTGCGCGCCCTGGTGGAACAGCAGCCGGAACTGGTGGCGAACGTCGCCCACGCCCTGCTGATCCCGGACTACTTCAGCTACCGCCTGACCGGGAAAATGAACTGGGAATACACCAACGCCACCACCACCCAACTGGTGAACATCAATTCCGATAACTGGGACGAAAACCTGCTCAACTGGACAGGCGCCTCCGCCAATTGGTTCGGCACGCCGACCCATCCCGGTAATGTGATCGGTCACTGGATTTGCCCGCAGAAGAATGAAATCCCGGTTGTCGCCGTGGCCAGCCACGATACTGCCAGCGCGGTGATTGCCTCGCCGTTGGCCGACAAAGACGCGGCGTATCTCTCGTCCGGCACCTGGTCGCTGATGGGCTTTGAGAGCAAAACGCCCTACACCTGTGAAAAATCGCTGGCGGCGAACATCACCAACGAGGGCGGTGCGGAAGGCCGCTACCGGGTGCTGAAAAATATCATGGGGCTATGGCTGCTCCAGCGAGTGCTGAAAGAGCAGAACATCACCGACCTGGCACGTCTGATTGCCGACACGGAAAAACTGCCAGCCTGCCGTTTCGTGATCAACCCGAACGACGACCGTTTTATCAATCCGCACAACATGAGCGCTGAAATTCAGACAGCCTGCCGCGAGAGCGCGCAGCCCGTGCCGCAAACTCCGGCAGAGCTGGCACGCTGCATTTTCGACAGCCTCGCCCTGCTTTACGCCGATGTTCTGAACGAGCTGGCGACGCTGCGCGGAAAACCGTTTAGCCAACTGCACATCGTTGGCGGCGGCTGTCAGAACCAGCTGCTGAACCAGCTTTGCGCCGACGCTTGCGGCATCACTGTGGTTGCCGGCCCTGTGGAGGCCTCGACGCTGGGCAATATCGGCATTCAGCTGATGACCCTGGACGAGCTATCCAACGTTGACGATTTCCGGGCGGTTGTGACCCACAACTACCCGCTCACCACTTTTACCCCTAATCCCTGCCATGAAATTGCCCGCTATCAGGCGCAGTTTCTGCAAAAACGACTGACAAAGGAGCTTTGCGCATGACCACTCAACTTGAACAAGCCTGGGAACTGGCTAAACAGCGTTTCGCCGCCGTGGGCGTGGATGTCGAAGAGGCGCTGCGTCAGCTCGACCGTCTGCCGGTCTCCATGCACTGCTGGCAAGGCGATGATGTCGCGGGTTTTGAAAACAGTGGCGGCGCGCTGACAGGCGGCATTCAGGCGACCGGCAATTATCCGGGTAAAGCGCGTAATGCCACCGAACTGCGCGCCGATCTGGAACTGGCCTTGAGTTTAATTCCTGGTCCAAAACGCCTGAATCTGCACGCGATTTATCATGAAGCCAGCAAGCCGGTCGCACGTAACGAAATCAAACCGGAACACTTTAAGAACTGGGTGGAGTGGGCCAAAGCCAACAAACTGGGGCTTGATTTTAATCCGTCCTGCTTCTCGCATCCGCTGAGCGCCGACGGTTTTACCCTCTCCCACGCCGACGACGAAATCCGTCAGTTCTGGATCGACCACGTCAAAGCCAGCCGCCGCGTATCGGCCTACTTCGGTGAACAGCTTGGCACGCCGTCGGTGATGAACATCTGGATCCCGGACGGCATGAAAGACATCACCGTGGACCGTCTGGCTCCGCGCCAGCGTTTGCTGGAGGCGCTCGACGAGGTGATCAGTGAAAAACTGAATCCGGCGCATCACATTGATGCGGTGGAAAGCAAACTGTTCGGCATCGGTGCAGAAAGCTATACCGTTGGCTCGAACGAGTTCTACATGGGTTACGCCACCAGCCGCCAGACCGCCCTGTGCCTGGACGCGGGCCACTTCCACCCGACTGAGGTTATCTCCGACAAAATCTCTGCTGCCATTCTTTACGTCCCACGCCTGCTGCTGCACGTCAGCCGCCCGGTGCGCTGGGACAGCGACCACGTGGTGCTGCTGGATGACGAAACCCAGGCCATCGCCAGCGAAATCATTCGCCACGATCTGTTCGACCGCGTGCATATCGGCCTCGACTTCTTTGACGCCTCGATCAACCGCATCGCGGCGTGGGTGATTGGCACACGCAACATGAAAAAAGCCCTGCTGCGCGCTCTGCTGGAGCCGACGGCGGCCCTGCGTACGCTCGAAGAGCAAGGCGACTACACCGCGCGTCTGGCGCTGCTCGAAGAGCAAAAATCCCTGCCGTGGCAGGCCGTGTGGGAAATGTACTGCCAGCGCAACGATGCGCCAGCAGGCAGCCAGTGGCTGGACAACGTGCGGGCGTATGAGAAAGAGGTGTTGAGTCAGCGCGGGTAAAACAACCCTCACCCCTGCCCTCTCCCTGAGGGAGAGGGAGAAAAACCAGCGCTCCGAACAGTCCCCTTTCCCTGAGGGAGAGGGAGAAAACCAGCGCTCCGAACAGTCCCCTCTCCCTGTGGGAGAGGGAGAAAACCAGTGCTCCGAACAGTCCCCTCTCCCTGTGGGAGAGGGAGAAAACCAGTGCTCCAAACAGTCCCCTCTCCCTGTGGGAGAGGGAGAAAACCAGCGCTCCGAACAGTCCCCTCTCCCTGTGGGAGAGGGTTAGGGTGAGGGCATCAGGCCTCGCCGAATTAACAGGAACATGAACACTATGCACACCATCACCATCACCAACGCCTGGTTCGTCCAGGGCATGATCAAAGCCACCACCGACGCCTGGCTGAAAGGCTGGGACGAGCGCAACGGCGGCAACCTGACGCTGCGCCTCGACGACGCCGATATCGCGCCGTTCGAAGCCGATTTCCACCAGAAGCCGCGCTATATCGCCCTGAGCCAGCCGATGCCGCTGCTCGCCAACACGCCGTTTATCGTCACCGGTTCCGGCAAATTCTTCCGTAACGTGCAGCTCGATCCCGCCGCCAATTTAGGCATCGTAAAAGTGGACAGCGACGGCGCGGGCTACCACATTCTTTGGGGGCTGACGAACGAAGCGGTGCCGACCTCTGAGCTCCCGGCGCACTTCCTCTCCCATTGCGAGCGCATCAAGGCGACGGACGGCAAAGACCGCGTGATCATGCACTGCCACGCGACCAACCTGATCGCCCTGACCTACGTGCTGGAAAACAGCACCGACTTCATCACCCGCAAACTGTGGGAAGGCAGCACCGAGTGTCTGGTGGTGTTCCCGGACGGCGTAGGCATTCTGCCGTGGATGGTGCCAGGCACCGATGAAATCGGCGAAGCCACCGCGCAAGAGATGCAAAAACATTCCCTGGTACTGTGGCCATTCCACGGCGTGTTCGGCAGTGGCCCGACGCTTGATGAAGCGTTTGGCCTGATCGATACCGCCGAGAAGTCGGCTGAAGTGCTGGTGAAGGTCTATTCCATGGGCGGAATGAAGCAGACCATCACTCAGGAAGAGCTGATCGCGCTGGGTAAACGCTTCGGCGTCACCCCGCTGAAATCGGCGTTAGAGCTGTACAAATAACAACATCGCGCCCCGCTCATTGAGACGGGGCGAAAAAACACCTGCAAACCCTACACATGTCATCCTAAGTGGAGTCAAAGCAATGAAAATAAAGACAAGCTTAATCCTCACCGTTGCCGCTCTGGCGTTGTCCGGTTCCGCACTTGCAGAAGTGAAAATCGCCCTGGTGGCGAAATCTCTCGGAAATGGATTCTTCGAGGCAGCGAACGTTGGCGCACAAGAGGCGGCCAAAGAGTTGGGTGATGTGAAAGTGATTTATACCGGCCCGACCACCACCACCGCCGAAGCGCAGATCGAAGTGCTGAACGGTTTGATCGCCCAGGGCGTAGATGCGATCGCCATCTCCGCCAACGATCCCGATGCGCTGGTGCCGGTGCTGAAAAAAGCGATGCAGCGCGGGATCAAAGTCGTTTCCTGGGATTCCGGCGTGGCGAAAGCCGGGCGTCAGATCCACCTCAATCCATCGAATAACGCGCTGATCGGTGAAACCAACGTCAAGCTGGCCGCCGAGGCGCTGAAAGCATTGAACGTCGACAAAGGCGAAGTGGCAGTTCTGAGCGCCACCCCGACCTCCACCAACCAGAATACCTGGATTGCCGAGATGAAAAAGGTGCTGCCGCAGTACCCGTCCGTCAATCTGGTGACCGTGGCCTATGGCGACGATCTCTCGGACAAGAGCTACCGCGAAGCGGTCGGCCTGCTGAAAACCTACCCGGATTTGAAAGTGATCGTCTCTCCGTCGTCGGTCGGGATCGTGGCCGCTGCGCAGGCGGTGAAGGATCAGGGCAAGATTGGCAAAGTGTACGTCACCGGCCTCGGTCTGCCGTCTGAAATGGCCGGCGCGGTGAAATCCGGGGCGAGCAAAAGCTTCGCTATCTGGAACCCGATTGACCTGGGTTACGCCGCCACCTATTTAGCCGACGACCTGGTGAAAGGCACCGCCACCAAAGACGAAGCCAGCATGGGCAAACTGGGCAAAGTGAAGCTTGATGCCGACGGCAGCGGCGCAATGGCCGAGCCGTTCGTCTACGATGCGAGCAATATTGATAAGTTCTCGAAGATCTTTTAATCCCTTCTCCCTCTCCCTGTGAGAGAGGGCCGGGGTGAGGGCATCAGGCCGCACGTCCCCTCACCCTAACCCTCTCCCGGGGGGAGAGGGGATTATCCGGAGAACTCTCATGACCGCATCCACCCCGCTGCTGGAGCTCAAGGGCATCACCAAGATTTTCCCTGGTGTGCGCGCCCTTGAGAACGTGCAGCTTGAGCTTTGGCCCGGCAAAGTTACCGCCCTTATTGGTGAAAACGGCGCAGGCAAATCGACGCTGGTCAAAGTGATGACCGGGATTTACCAGCCCGAAGAGGGCGAAATCCTTTATAAAGCGATCCCCATTCATCTCCCGACGCCGGAATCGGCGCACAAGGTCGGGATAACCGCGATTCATCAGGAAACCGTGCTGTTCGATGAGTTGTCGGTGACCGAAAACATTTTTGTCGGCCAGTACCTGCATAAGGGCTTGTTCAAAAAGCTCGACTGGCCCCAGATGCACCGCCGGGCGCAGGAGATCCTCACGCGCCTCGAGGTGCAAATCGACCCACGAGCGACACTTAAAACTCTGAGCATCGCCCAACGCCATATGGTCGCCATTGCCCGCGCCCTGTCGTTTGAGGCACAGGTGGTGATCCTCGACGAGCCCACCGCCGCCCTGTCGCAGCACGAAATCCTCGAGTTTTATCAGATCGTTGAGCGCCTCAAGCAGGACGGGAAAGCGATCCTGTTTATCTCGCACAAATTCGACGAGATTTTTGAGCTGGCGGACCACTACACCATTTTGCGCGACGGCGTATTTGTCGGCGCGGGGGCGATCAACGACATCACCGAAGAGCGGATGGTGGCGATGATGGTGGGTCGGGCAATCACCCAGACCTTCCCGAAAGTGGCGTGCGAAAAAGGGGAGACGGTGCTGGAGGTAAAAGATCTCTGTCATCCCACCGAGTTCGCGCACATCTCGTTTTCTCTGCGCAAAGGCGAAATTCTCGGCTTTTACGGGCTGGTCGGAGCCGGGCGAACCGAACTGATGCAGGCGCTTTCCGGCGTCACGCGCCCCTCTTCCGGCGAAATTGTGCTGAACGGCAATGCGCAGCGTTTCCGCCAGCCTGCCGACGCCATTCGCGCGGGGATTGTCTGCGTGCCGGAGGAGCGGCAAAAGCAAGGGGCGATTATCGAGCTGTCGATTGCGCAGAACATCAGCCTGCCGCAGCTGAGCAAACTCAATCCCGGCGGCGTGTTGAATCACGATCGCGAATGGGCGCTGGCCGATGAGTACGCCCGACGCTTGCAGGTGAAGGCCTTTAGCTGGAAACAGCCGGTCGAGACGCTCTCCGGCGGCAATCAGCAAAAGGTCGTTATTGGCAAATGGCTGGCGACGCATCCTGAGGTGATCATCCTCGATGAGCCAACAAAAGGCATCGATATTGGCTCTAAAGCCGCCGTTCATCAGTTTATGTCCGAACTGGTCGGCCAGGGGCTGGCGGTGATCATGGTGTCATCGGAACTGCCGGAAGTGATGGGCATGGCCGATCGCATCATCGTCATGCACGAGGGGCTGATGGTGGCGGAATACCCGGCTGGCGGCGCGACGGCGGAAACCATCGTCAGCGCGGCCAGCGGCGCCAAACAGGAGGCCGCGTAATGTTCAAGTCACTCCTGAAACACCGCGAAGCCCTGCTGGGCGGGGTCATCGTGCTGATGATAATCGCCATCGGCAGCCGCGTGCCGTCGTTTATCGCGCCGGGAAATCTGGTGGAGATGTTTAACGACACCTCGATTCTGATAATCCTCGCGCTGGGCCAGATGATGGTCCTGCTGACCAAAGGCATCGATCTGTCGATGGCGGCCAATCTGGCGCTAACGGGGATGATTGTCGCGCTGATTAACTTCCACTATCCCGACGTGCCGGTCTGGGCTCTGCTGTTTCTGGCGACCACACTCGGCCTGCTGATGGGCGCCATCAATGGTCTGCTGGTGTGGAAACTGGGGATTCCGGCGATTGTGGTGACGCTCGGCACCATGAGCATTTATCGCGGAATTATCTTTTTACTCACCGGCGGCGGCTGGGTGAACTCCAACCAGATGGGGGCAGATTTCCTCGCCCTGCCGCGCGCCGCGCTCCTCGGTCTGCCGGTGTTGAGCTGGTGCGCGATTGCCGCCCTGCTGCTGGTCGGCTATTTCCTGCGCTACAGCCGCACCGGGCGCGCCCTCTACACCGCAGGCGGCAACGCCACGGCGGCGTATTACACCGGGATCAACGCCGGCAAAATGCAGTTCGTCAGCTTCTGCCTCTCGGGCGCGCTGGCCGGATTTTGCGGCTATTTGTGGATTTCTCGCTTCGCCGTGGCCTACGTCGATGTCGCCAACGGTTTTGAATTGCAGGTCGTTGCCGCGTGCGTGATCGGCGGCATCAGCACGATGGGCGGCACGGGCCGAGTGTTGGGCTGTCTGTTCGGCGCGCTGTTCCTTGGCGTTATCAACAACGCGCTGCCGGTGATCGGCGTTTCGCCGTTCTGGCAGATGGCGATTTCCGGAACGGTGATCGTGATTGCGGTGTTGCTCAATGAGCGCGGCAACAAACGCAAAGGGCGGTTAATTCTGCGCGATGCCGCGCGGCAGCAGCAGAAACAGGCGGTGAACTCATGAGCAAAATGATGACTACCGAAGAGATCAAC
Organism: Lelliottia jeotgali; assembly: GCF_016771845.1. Lineage (NCBI taxonomy): Bacteria > Pseudomonadati > Pseudomonadota > Gammaproteobacteria > Enterobacterales > Enterobacteriaceae > Lelliottia > Lelliottia jeotgali. Next base: position 70,916 of record NZ_JAENMQ010000016.1, read on the forward strand.
AATCGTCCCGCCCCGACGGGCATTTTCCAGCGCCTGCTGTGCTGGGAGGGCTTCCTGCTGGCGGTGACGCTGGCGGTGTTTATCGTCAATGCGATGGCTTCGCCATATTTCCTCGATATCTGGAACCTGTCGGATGCCACCTTCAACTTCACCGAAAAGGCGATCATCGTGCTGCCGATGGCGATGCTGATTATCGCCCGCGAGATCGACCTGTCGGTGGCCTCGACCATCGCGCTCAGCTCCACGGCGATGGGCTTTTGCGCGGCGGCGGGGGTGGATACGCCGCTGCTGGTCGGCGTGGGATTAGGCGTCGGGCTGCTGTGCGGGCTGTTCAACGGCTTTCTGGTGACGCGCTTTAACCTGTCGTCGATCGTGGTGACCATCGGCACCATGAGTCTGTATCGCGGCATTACCTACATTTTGCTCGGCGATCAGGCGCTGAACAGCTGGCCGGAGAGCTTCGCCTGGTTCGGGCAGGGCTACGTGTGGGGCGCGCTGTCGTTTGAGTTCGCGCTGTTTATCTTGCTGGCGGCGGTGTTTGCCTTCGTGCTGCATCGCACCAACTTTGGTCGCCGGACTTACGCCATCGGCAATAACCCGACCGGGGCGTGGTATTCGGGCATCAACGTGAAGCGTCACAACCTGCTGCTGTTTGCGCTGGTCGGGCTGATGTCGGGCCTGGCCTCGGTGCTACTCACCTCACGCCTCGGCAGCACGCGCCCGACCATTGCGATGGGCTGGGAGCTGGCGGTGGTGACGATGGCGGTGCTCGGCGGCGTCAATATTCTCGGCGGGTCCGGCAGCATGGTGGGCGTGATTATCGCCGCCTTCCTGATGGGGCTGGTGACCTTTGGACTGAGCCTGCTCAACGTGCCCGGCATTGTGATGTCGGTGATCATCGGCGCGATGCTGATTGTGGTGATTTCGCTGCCGATTATCACCCGCCGGGTTTTGCAGCGAAAACGGATTTGATGCCCTCACCCTCTCCCACAGGGAGAGGGGACTGCACGGTGCGGCCTTTCCCCCCCTCTCCCTTGGGGAGAGGGCTGGGGTGAGGGGCAAGGATTACCCAAAAAATCATTAAGGAGAATTATCATGAGCTTTATGTTGGCACTTCCGAAAATCAGCCTGCACGGCGCAGGTGCTATCGGCGATATGGTTAATCTGGTGGCGAGCAAACAGTGGGGCAAAGCGCTGATTGTCACCGACGGCCAGCTGGTGAAAATGGGCCTGCTCGACAGCCTGTTTACCGCCCTGGACGCCCATCAGATGTCGTATCACCTGTTTGACGAGGTGTTCCCGAATCCGACGGAAGCGCTGGTGCAGAAGGGGTTTGCGGCGTATCAGAGCGCTGAATGTGATTACGTGATTGCCTTCGGCGGCGGCAGCCCGATTGATACGGCGAAAGCGATTAAAATCCTCACCGCCAACCCTGGCCCGTCGACCGCCTATTCCGGCGTCGGCAAGGTGAAAAACGCTGGTGTGCCGCTGGTGGCGATCAACACCACGGCAGGCACCGCGGCGGAGATGACCAGCAACGCGGTGATCATCGACAGCGAGCGCCAGGTGAAAGAGGTAATTATCGACCCGAATATCATCCCGGATATCGCTGTGGACGACGCCAGCGTGATGCTCGATATTCCCGCCTCCGTTACCGCCGCTACGGGGATGGACGCCCTGACCCACGCTATTGAAGCCTATGTTTCCGTTGGCGCGCACCCGCTCACGGACGCTAACGCGCTGGAAGCGATTCGCCTGATCAGCCTCTGGCTGCCGAAAGCGGTCGACGACGGACATAATCTGGAAGCGCGCGAGCAAATGGCCTTCGGCCAGTATCTGGCGGGTATGGCCTTTAACAGCGCCGGTCTGGGCCTGGTTCACGCCCTGGCGCATCAGCCGGGTGCAACGCACAACCTGCCGCACGGCGTGTGCAACGCCATCCTGCTGCCGATCATCGAAAACTTTAACCGTCCGAATGCGGTCACTCGTTTTGCCCGCGTGGCGCAGGCGATGGGCGTGGAGACGCGCGGGATGAGCGATGAAGCGGCGAGCATGGAGGCGATCAACGCCATTCGCGCCCTGAGCACGCGCGTCGGAATTCCATCCGGTTTCAGCAAACTCGGCGTCACCAAAGCGGACATCGAAGGCTGGCTGGACAAAGCCCTCGCCGATCCGTGTGCGCCGTGCAACCCGCGCACCGCCAGCCGCGACGACGTGCGCGAGCTGTATCTGGAGGCATTATGATTCGCAAAGCTTTTGTAATGCAGGTAAACCCGGACGCCCACGAGGAGTATCAGCGCCGCCACACCCCGATCTGGCCAGAACTGGAATCGGTGCTGAAAGACCACGGCGCGCACCACTACGCCATTTATCTCGACAAGGATCGTAACCTGCTGTTTGCGACCGTGGAGATTGAATCGGAAGAGCGCTGGAACGCGGTGGCGAATACCGACGTGTGCCAGCGCTGGTGGAAACACATGCGTGACGTGATGCCCGCGAATGCGGACAATAGCCCGGTGAGTGCGGAGCTGAAAGAGGTGTTTTTCCTCGAGTAAGGTGTTGTGTGATTGCCGGGTGGCGGCTGCGCCTTACCCGGCCTACGAAAGATTATGCTGCCGCCCTTGCGGCAGCGATTTCCTGCCTGCTGCTCAGCGTAAACGCCGAGATTACCGTCACCGCCAGCACGAAGCATCCGAGCATCATATAGGTGTCCTGGAAACCGATTCGGTCATACATATTCCCGGCGAACGCCGACAGGAAAATGGCCGCCGACTGTTTGGCAAAGTTGAAGCCAATCAGATAGATGGTCGCTGAAAGACGGGTATCAAACACGCCGGTGATGTATTTAAACGCCCCCACCAGCAGGAACGGTACTTCCAGCGCATGCAGCATTTTCAGGGCGATCACTTCCGTCACGGTGGTGGCGAAGGACGAACCGATAATGCGCGTCGCCATTATCAGCCCGGCAATCAGCAGAGTGTTTTTCGCGCCGATGCGGTTAATGATCCACGGCGAGCAGAACATGATGATCGCGTTACACATTTCCCCGGCCGTAGTCGCAAAACCAAAGGCGCGCGTTCCCTCTTCCGGCGTCGCAAAGAACGATTTGAAGAAGGTGGCAAACTGCTGGTCGAACACGTCATACACGCAGGCCACGCCAATCACGTACAGAATAAACATCCACATTTTGCGCTGACGGAACAGAGTGAAAACGGTTTTGGCGGTGATTTGCGGCTGGTTCGCGCCCAGCGCGTTCATCACTTCAGCGGTCTGGTTTGGCTTAGGTTTGGCGACCACCAGCAGGAGCATCAGCAGCAGCGCCGCGCCGGAGCCCATCCAGAAGACATACGACGGATCGATGCTGAACAACACGCCGCCCGTTGAAGCGCACAGCCCCCAGCCCAGACAGCCGAACATCCGCGCTTTGCCGTATTCGAAGAAGCTGTTGCGACTCACGCGCTCAATATAGGCCTCAATCGCACCCGATCCCGCCGAGAAGACAAAGCCGATATACAGCCCGCCGCTTAGCGCCCCGAGCCAGATATTCATTTTCAGCAGCGGCGCGAAAACGTAGAGGAAGAACGGTGCGAACAAAAACAGCAGAACCGCGATAATCCACAGCAGGTGTTTTTTCAGCCCCAGCTTGTCGGAAATGACGCCCAGCACCGGCTGGAAGGCAATCGCCGAGAGCGAGATGCAGGAGAAGACAATCCCGGTATGGGTTTTATTCAGGCCGATGATATCCGACAGCCAGATCGGCAGGAACGGAAAGCAGGTGGCCATAATGAAGAAGTAGAGAAAGAAGAACGCCCCGAAAATCCAGAAATTAGGGTTGTCTTTGTGGGTACAGGCAGTCGTGTTCATTATTTTTATCCTCAACTCAGGGCCGGTCGCCCGGCCCATCACCCTTACACGCGTTCAACGCCAATCAGAATGGCGGTTTCCGGGTCCAGAATCGGCAGGACGATCCCCGCCTGCATCAGCCATTCGCCGCTCACCGTTTGCGGCGCTTCCATCCATGCCGGCAGTTTGCGCATGGTGTGGCCCCCTTCGCCGGTCAGGCGGATATTCGGGTGATCGAGCAACGTGATGCGGTACTGCGCATCTGGCGCCAGGCCCGGCATGCGCAGCGGCATCATCAGGGTGTAATCCGGCATCGCCAGCTGGCTGACGATAAACAGCCCCTGTCGCTGGTCTTCACTCACTATACCTTGTGCCTGGGTGCTGGCATCCGGCATATCCACGCGCCACTGGGTGCCGTGGTGAATCACCTCGCGCCACTGTTTGTGCAGCGCGGCATAGCGGCGGTAACCTTCGCGCTCGTGCTCGTCGACGGTAAGCGGGTCCAGCTCCAGTCCCATATGTCCAAACAGCGCCGTCAGCCCACGGAATTCAATGCTGTGCTGGCGGAACGTGGCGTGGCATTTATGATGACCGATATGCGCACCCATTACCTCCGGCGGGAAGAAGTAGCTCATTCCGCGCTGGATGGTGTTGCGCTCAAGCGCGTCGTTATTATCGGACGCCCAGAAGCGATGGCAGCGGGTCAGGACTTCGTAATCAATGCGCCCGCCGCCGGACGAGCAGGATTCAAATTCCACCTGCGGGAAGCGCTGGCCCAGTGTCTCAAGCAGACGATAATACTGGCGCGTTTGCGCGTCCGCCGCCGCTTTACCGAGATGGCCCGGCTGCACCAGCTCGCGGTTCATGTCCCATTTCACGTAGTCCACCGGATGCTCGCCCAGCAGCCAGCTCATGCGCTCCAGCAGATACTCAAAGGCTTCAGGAATATTCAGATTCAGCACCAGCTGATGTCGCCCCGTCGCCTGCAGATACCCCGGCAGGGCCAACACCCAGTCAGGGTGTGCGCGGTAGAGATCGGAGTCCGGGTTAATCATCTCCGGCTCAACCCAGATGCCAAACTCCATCCCGAGATTTTTGACGTGATTGATCACCGGCATCAGGCCGTCAGGGTATTTTTCCTCGTCGAGGGTCCAGTCACCGAGGGCGGCGTGGTCGTCGTTGCGCCCTTTAAACCAGCCGTCGTCGATGATGAAACGCTCCACGCCCAGCGCCGCGGCTTCGTCGGCCATGCGCATGATGTATTCCGGGTCGTGGTTGAAATAAATCCCTTCCCAGGTGTTGAGATGCACCGGGCGCGGTTTGTTTTCCGGGAAGCGAATAATATTGTCGCGCAGATAGCGGTGGAACTGCTGGCTCATCCCGTTCAGCCCCTGCGCGGAGTAGCTGGCGTAGAGCTTCGGCGTCCAGAGGGTTTCGCCCTCGGCGATCGCCATTTCTCCCGGCAGATAGAGCGCTTCGGCCTGCACGTAGCGGCGGCCATCGGTTTTGACTTCGGCGCGCAGACGATGGTTACCGCTCCAGCCAAGATGCACGCCCCACACGTCGCCGTGCATTTCACTGAACGCCGGTGTGCCGGTCATCAGCGCCGGGAAATGTTCGTGAGAGGTGCGCCCGCGGCGGTTCTCAATCACAAAACTGTCGTGCTCGAGGGTCAGACGATGCGGCTGGAATTCGCGGATCCAGCGGCCATGAAACGCCATCACCTCTTTTGCGCGCTCCGACACCGGCAGCGTCACGGCCAGGCGATCCACCTGCCACGGCTGCACCCGCAGGTTAGTCAAACCGTGGCGCACCACCAGCACGCCGCTCTTATCGAGGGCGAGTTCGCTGGTCAGGCGTAGCCCGGCGTGTTCGTCTTCTGCGGTGATAGACAGGCTCTGGCGCTGCTGCTCGACGGCAACGGTCTTAAAAACCGGCGACCCGTCCAGCCCCTGACGGTGGCCTTCGATGCCCGGCGCGCCGAAAAGACCGTGGCCCAGCTCGGCCATCAGCGTCAGTGGAATATCGACATCCATTCTGCCGTTGGCGACCGGGCGAATCAGGCTTTGCGCATCCTGCGGCGAAAAGTGGTGAAGGTGTGGCCCCCAGTAGACAATTTCGGCGAACGGGTGAGTTTTGATCACCACGTCCGTCGTCGGGCTTGTGAGTCGTAAAATGGAATCTTGCATCGGACATCTCCTGTCATCGGATGTCCTGAGTGTTGATCCGAAACGTTTCGGATACCAACCCAAACGTTTCGGATCTGTGATCGACTTTTGAATTTTGCGGAGATTTAGGCCGTCTGGCCCGGTGAGAATTCAGGCTGCCACAGCACCTGCAGCTGGGAAATATCATCCCCATTAATCAGCTGGCGCACCATGTCGGCGATTTGCTTGCCTACGCCCTCGCGGGTGGACTGGATCACCGCCGCCACATCGGCCTCGACAATGCTGTCCTGCGGCAGACCGTCGTACACCACCAGCGAAACCGCATCGCGACCGGTGAGTCGCCCCTGCTGGGCCAGCGCCATCGCGGCTCCGTCGCCGTGGGTGTTGCAGTCGGTGACAATGGCGGTGGGCGGGTTGGGCAGCGACAACAGCTCAAGCGTCGCGGTATAGCCCGCGCGGCGTGACGGCGGCATGGCGCGCAGCCATTCGCTGGACAACCCCGCTTCGCGCAGGGCGTCGAGATAACCTAAACGGCGCTGGGTGATAAACGCCTGACTGTTGTTTTCGCCTAACAGAGCGATGCGCTGATGGCCTTTGTCGATCAGCCAGCGCGTGGCGCGATAGGTGCCCGCGTAGTTATCGAAATCAAACCATGCGTAGGGTTTCGGCAGCTGGCTACGACCCAGGGCGAGGAACGGAAAACCGGCGTTTTGCAGCTGCGTGAGGCGCGGGTCTTGATCGAGGGTATGGGCGACAATCAGGGCATCCACGCGGCGGCTTTGCACCATGCGCATGTAGCTGTGTTTGTCGGCAAGATCATCGTCGGCGATCAGCAGCAAATCAATCTCATGTCGCGCCAGTTCGTGGCTAATTTCGCCGACCATGTCCATAAACACGCTGTTATTAAGCGGAACCGGATGGACGGGGAACACCAGCCCGACGGCGTCGATTTTGCCCATCTTCAGACGACGGGCAAAGGTGTTCGGTCGATAGCCACGGCGCTGCGCTTCGTCTTCCACGCGCGCACGCGTCTCACGAGAAACGTCATCATATCCGTTGAGGGCGCGGCTGACCGTGGTAACAGACAGCCCCAGTTCTTTGGCAATGGCTTTGAGCGACATGATTTCCGGGTCCGAAGAAGTTAGTTTTGTTCCGCCACTAAAAGCGCGTGGGTATCCGGCTCCAGCGCTTTGAAGATATGCGGCTGATCGGCGGGATAGCAGATGTAATCGCCCGGACCTAACTCTTCCGGTGCGTCCGTCAGGCCAATTAACGCGCGGCCCTGAGTGACGATAATATGCTCCACAGAGCCCGGCGGGTGCGGCTGCGAAATGCGGTCTGCGCCCGGCTGGGTCATCAGGAGGTAGACATCCCGACGCGCACCAGGCGGACAGGACGCCAGCAAAATCGCCTGGTAGTTCGCCTGCTCGGCAATCACCTTCGTCCCTTCACCCCGGCGGATCACCTGCGTGGTCGGCTGCTGCGGCTCTAATAGCCGGGCAAAAGGAATACCCAGCGCCACGCACAGCGACCAGAGCGTTTCCAGGCTAGGATTTCCATTGCCTGATTCCAGTTGGGACAGCGTGGATTTGGCGATCCCGGCACGGCGCGCGATCTCCGCCAGCGACAGCCCGGTCCGCAGGCGTTCCCGCACCAGGCTTTTGGCAATCACGCTGATTGGCTGCGTCATAAAACGGCCTCTTGTTCTATAAATCGAACGAATCGTTCATCTTGAAAAACGATACTGATGCGTTCATTATAATGGAATCTCGTTCGATATGGCTAAAATTGTATGAAGAACTCCCTCTCCTGCCTGAAAGGCGACACGATAAAAGCGATCGTGCTGGTGTGCCTCGCCGTGGGCGTCGTCGGCATGTCCTACGGCTCGCTGGCGATGGCTTACGGCTTCCCGTTTTGGGTGCCATTTTTACTCTCGATTACCGTTCTCGCGGGCGCGTCGGAATTTATGTTTATCGGCATTGTCGCCAGCGGCGGTAATCCGCTTGCGGCAGCGGCGGCGGGTTTATTGGTGAATGCACGCCACGTACCGTTCGGCGTGACGGTGCGCGAACTGGTGGGGAAACGCGGACTGAGCTTCCTCGGCTGCCACATCATGAACGACGAAAGCGTGGTGTTTGGCCTGTCGCAAAAAACGCCCGAGCAGCGCAAAGCCGCCTACTGGCTGTGCGGCATGGGCGTGGCGATTATCTGGCCACTCGGCACGCTTTTAGGCGCGATGGTCGGCAAACTGCTGCCAGCGCCTGAAACCATCGGTCTCGATGCCGTGTTCCCGGCAATTTTGCTGGCGTTAGTGGTCCCGGCGTTTAAAAACCGTACTACGCTTGTCCGCGCCTGTAGCGGGGCGGCGCTGTCGCTGGCCGCGGTACCGTTCGCGCCGGTCGGTTTACCGGTACTGCTGTCGTTACTCGGTCTGGCAGCAAGGAAGAAATAATGGAAAACATGACGGTCTTTATCCTCGGCATCGCCATTTTGTCGGCAGGAACCTATCTGATGCGCCTCGGCGGGGCGAAACTCGGCAACCGTTTGGCGCTCTCTGAGCGGTCCCAGGCGTTGCTCTCAGATGCCGCAACGGTTCTGCTGTTTTCCGTGGCGCTGGCGACCACTTTCTACGAAGGCGAACATTTTGCCGGAATGGCTCGGGTGCTGGGCGTGGCGTTTGCGGTGTTCCTGGCGTGGCGCAAAGTGCCGCTGATCGTGGTGATTATCGCGGCGGCAGTAGTGACGGCACTGCTGCGCATAGCGGGCATCCATTGATAAAACACATTCCCTGATGATGAAAGATTCATCAGGGAAACCTCACACGTCAAAGTGTGGTTTCGCCCACAAAACGCCGCTTTGCTTCCCTGTTCTGTTGTCACTTTTCACTGACATATTACCTCTCATAGCCAGCGCATCGCCCCCGTAGAATGGCAGCAGACATTCTCTGATGGAGTGGCATCATGGCCCTTCTTACGCCTCACTGTATTGACCTCAACATTCGCGGCAACAGTCCCTATTCTGTGCTGAAAGCGCTGTCCGATATGGCCTTTCAGAATGGCTTTATCACCGATCGCAGCGCCTTTTTGCAAACACTGTTACTGCGCGAAAAACTGCATTCCACCGGGTTTGGCTCGGGCATTGCGGTGCCACACGGCAAAAGTGTCGCCGTCAAACAGCCTTTTGTTCTCTTTGCCCGTCAAACCGAAGGGGTGGACTGGAAAGCCAGCGATAACGAGGCCGTCACCTGCTGGATTTGCCTCGGTGTGCCGCAGGAGGGCGAGGACGATCAGGTAAAAGTGATCGGCAGCCTGTGCCGCAAAATTATCCACGCCGATTTTATCGCCCAACTCAAACAAGGCGATGCCGACCAGATTCTGACGCTGCTAAACCAGACGCTCAGCCAATAAGGGGTCAATCATGGAAAAATCCTTACGCCTGGTGGCGATCACCAACTGCCCGGCAGGCATCGCCCACACCTATATGGTGGCGGAAGCGCTGGAACGTAAAGCACGCAATTTGGGTCACACTATTCAGGTGGAAACCCAGGGGTCGAGCGGCGTGGAGAATCACCTCAGCGACGCCGCCATTCTTGCCGCCGATTATGTGATTCTGGCGACCGGCCGCGGCCTAAGCGCCGACGACCGCGCGCGCTTTGCGGGCAAGCAGGTTTATCAGATTCCCATATCCCAGGCGCTGAAAAATATCGACGCCATTTTTGAAAATTTACCCACGCAATCGCAGAGGTTTGCCGCCGATAACAGCGTGAAGCTGGGTAAGCAGGATGTGCCGCAGGGCAGCGTGATGAGCCACCTGATGGCGGGTGTTTCAGCGGCGCTGCCGTTTGTGATTGGCGGCGGTATTCTCGTCGCCCTCGCCAATATGCTGGTGCAGTTTGGCCTGCCGTACACCGATATGGCGAAGGGCGCACCGTCGTTTACCTGGGTTATCGAGTCCATCGGTTATCTGGGGTTCACCTTTATGATCCCGATTATGGGCGCGTACATCGCCCTGTCGATTGCCGATAAACCGGCGTTCGCCCCGGCGTTTCTGGTCTGCTATCTGGCGAACGACAAAGGGCTGCTCGGCACCCAGTCCGGCGCGGGGTTTCTCGGTGCGGTGGTGCTGGGGCTGGCAATCGGTTATTTCGTACTGTGGTTCCGCAAGGTGAAACTGGGCAAGGCGTTGCAACCGCTGCTGGGGTCGATGCTGATCCCGTTTGTTACCCTGCTGGTATTTGGCGTGCTGACGTATTACGTGATTGGCCCGCTGATGTCCGATTTAATGGGCGGCCTGCTGCATTTCCTGAACACCATTCCGCCGTCGATGAAGCTCGGCGCGGCCTTCCTGGTCGGCGCGATGCTGGCCTTTGATATGGGCGGCCCGGTCAACAAAACCGCGTGGTTCTTCTGCTTCTCCCTGCTGGAAAAACATATCTACGATTGGTACGCCATCGTCGGCGTGGTTGCCCTGATGCCGCCTGTCGCGGCGGGTATTGCGACCTATCTCGCGCCGAAACTCTTTACCGCCCAGGAAAAAGCGGCAGCCAGTAGCGCGATTGTGGTGGGCGCGACCGTCGCCACCGAACCGGCCATTCCTTACGCCCTCGCCGCGCCGCTGCCGATGTTGACCGCGAATACCCTGAGCGGCGGTATTGCGGGGATGCTGACGATTTCGTTTGGCATTCAGCGTCTGGCGCCGGGATTGGGCGTGTTCGATCCGCTGATCGGCCTGATGTCTCCGGCAGGCTCTTTCTATCTGGTGCTGGCGATTGGGCTGGCGCTGAATATCTCACTGATTATTTTACTGAAAGGCTGGTGGCTGAAACGTCAGGCCGCCCGTCTGGAGATGTCTCATGAACATTGAGTTACTGAAAACATTGTGCGATTGCAGCGCGGTTAGCGGGGATGAGCAGGAGGTGCGCGATGTGCTTATCGACACCCTCGAAGAACACGCTGATGAAATCCGCTTTGATGGGCTGGGGAGTTTTATCGCCCGCAAAGGCGCGCGCGGCCCGAAAGTCGCCATCGTCGGGCACATGGACGAAGTGGGTTTTATGGTGACTCATATTACCGACGAGGGGTTTATCCGCTTCGACACCATCGGCGGCTGGTGGAGCCAGTCGATGCTGAATCATCGCGTGACCCTTCGTACCCGCAGCGGGCGCAAAATCCCCGGCGTGATCGGCTCTGTCGCGCCGCACGCGCTGAGCGAAAAGCAGAAGCAGCAGCCGATGCCCTTTGACGAGATGTTTGTCGATATTGGCGCGAACAGCCGCGAAGAGGTTGTTAAATGCGGCATCGCGATGGGTGATTTCATCAGCCCGGAAGCCAATTTCGCCCAATGGGGCGAGGACAAAATCGTCGCCAAGGCGCTGGATAATCGCGTCGGCTGTGCGCTGATGGCGGAGCTGTTCCAGCGCGTTGATAACCCGAATATCACCCTTTATGGCGTCGGGAGTGTGGAAGAAGAGGTTGGGCTTCGTGGGGCACAAACCTCCGCCGAGTCGATTAAACCGGACGTGGTGATCGTGCTGGACACCGCCGTAGCGGGCGATGTTCCGGGCATCGACGCGGTGAAATATCCGCTGAAACTGGGTTATGGGCCGGGGGTGATGCTGTTCGACAAACGCTACTTCCCGAATCAGAAATTGTTGGCGGCGCTGAAAGCGAGCGCAGAAAAACAGGAAGCGGCGCTGCAATTTAGCACCATGAAAACCGGTGCCACTGACGGCGGGCGGTATAACGTGATGGGCGGCGGGCGACCGGTGGTGGCGCTTTGCCTGCCGACACGTTATCTGCACGCCAACAGCGGTATGATTTCAGCAACGGATTACAACGCGGCATTCACCATTGTCCATGAGCTGTTGATGTCCCTCGACGAGGAGCACGTCGCCGCGTTTACGCAGTTTCGCTAAGGATGCAGCATGTTGAATGAACGTCAGTTTTCCCTGCTCGATGCCATTGAATCACAGCCCGTGTCGCTCAGCGTGCTGGCGCGGCAGACTGGCGTTTCGGCGCGCACTATTCTGCGTGATATTGATTATCTGAACTTTACCCTGAGCGGCAAGGCGCACATTCGCACGGCGGGCAACGCCCTGTATCAGTTGGATATCGTTGATCGCAAAAGCTATTTCCAGCTTTTACAGCGCCATGATAATGATGACCGGATGCTGGCCCTGCTGCTGATCCATCCGGTGATTACCCGCGCTCAATTAGCCGACGCGCTCAAGTTGCCTGATAGCTGGGTCGCCGAGCGCCTACCCCGACTGAAAATTCGCCACCAGAGGGCGTTCAACCTGGCGAGCCGTCCCGGTGCGGGCCATTTCGTGGCAGTTGATGAAGCAAAACGTTTTCTCCTGCTCGCCAATGTCTTTCGCAAAGACCCCTTTGTGTATCCTCTGCCGGGTATCACGCCTGACGCTTACGCCCGACTGCTGGAAGAGGGTCGTCGGCAGACAGGCTGGCCGAATATCTCCGCTGATTATCGGGTGAGTATGATCCTTGCAGCCTGTGCGCTGCGGGAATGTCCACAATGCCCCGGCCCAACGATTCCAGAGAAAGTGCGGGAACGGCTCAATCATTTGCAGGACCAGGCCGACAGTATGACGCCCGAGTATGTCAGGGAGTTACTCACCGCCAGTTCCAGCCCGGGCTCACCGCATGTGGTAGATGCGCAGCTGATTGACGATCTGACCGGCCATCTTAAGCGCTGCGTGGCGATGCCGCAGTGGCTGGTGGAAAATCGTCAGGGATCGATGAATAACCTTAAGACCGCGTGGCCAGCCGCATTTGATATGAGCGTGAAATTTATCAATCATCTGCGAACGGTGATGGATATTCCGCTGATTGACAGCGATCTTCCGGGACTCTACTTCGCCTGTGCGCTGGAGCGCCATCAGCACGAAGCGACGCCGGTGATCCTGTTGGCTGACCAGAACGCCATTGCCGCTATCAACAAAATGGCGATTGAGCGCGAGGTGCTGAACTGCCGGGTGATTGTGGCGCGCAATCCTGATGACGTTGAAGCCATCTGTGAAGAGCTGACGCCAGCGCTTATCGTCAACAACGGTCCTTACACACTTGATGGCGGGCCGCGTCACGTCTTGACCATCCGCAATATCATCACTTCAGCAGGCATCGATCAGATTAAAGACTTCCTCGCCTCGGCGTTTATTCGCCAGCAGCCGGAACGCTTTTTCCCACCTGAGGGCTATTTTCATTATCACAACGCGGCGGGCGAAAGCTGGGCGCAGATTGTCGAGGCGATCGCAACGCGTCTGTGTGCCGAAAAGCGGTTAACGCCCGAAGAATCACAGCGGATGTGTCAGCGAGAGCAGGAAGGTGAAAATCTTATCGTGAATCGCATCGCGATTCCCCACTGCTGGAGCGATCGGCAAAAACCGTTTCGCGGATTTTTCATTACGCTTGAACGCGGACTGCTGGTGAACGGTGAAGAGGTGCAGCATCTGGTGATGGCTTGCGCCAGCGCGGCGAATCGACAGGAGCTGAAAATTTTTAGCTTTCTGGCCAACGTACTGAACGGCCATTCGGTGGAGACAATCGAGAAAATTGCAGACTACGAGGGGTTTATTGCGTTACTGCGCTAAGACCTGTCCCTGCTCCGAAGAGCAGGGGACAGTGGCTACTGTTCTTATTTGTTCAGTTCAGCGGTCATGTGCACACGGTTACCGGAGAAAGCCTGGGTAATGGTGTAAGACGATGCGCCAGCTTGTTGAGCCTGAGCGGCGATTTTGGCTTCTGCACCATCAATGGTGGAAGAAGTTGCTGTCACGGTCTGTGCAGCGAATGAACCGAAAGAAGCGGCCAGAGCGATAACTGCAACAAAAGTTTTGATGTTTTTCATGATGTAAATCCTTCAGTAAGTTGTTTAGATAAGGCGTTGTGCCTTGATGTGATAATAATAGGCTTCATCACTGACAACTAAAAGCGGAAGGATTTGCTCACGTCATTCAAATTTATTGATCAAAAATAAGACGCTGAGAATGGGTATAAATGGTCACTCTTCCTGGCTTACAAAACCCCACCAGCGTCAGGTTGCAGCGCTGCGCCACTTCCACCGCGAGGGTGGTCGCCGCCGAGACGGCAAACAATATTTCAACGCCGCACATAGCCGCTTTTTGCACCATCTCATAGCTCGCCCGGCTGGACACCAGCGCCGCGCCATGCTGCCAGGCTTCACTCTCTCCGGCGCGACGCCCGAGCAGTTTATCCAGCGCAACATGACGCCCGACATCTTCGTGACCACCGGCAATTTTCCCGGAAGGCAAAACCCACGCCGCTGCGTGCGTACAGCCGCTCAACTGGCCGATTGGCTGGACGTCATTGAGATGCTCGAGCGCGTGATCGAGGTGTTTAAGCGTAAAGGTTTGGGTAAAAGGCAGCGGGACTATCGGCTTGCCGATATCGTTGAGCTGCTCGACGCCACACACACCGCAGCCCGTGCGCCCTGCGAGTGCACGACGGCGCTCTTTAAGATTCATAAAACGGCGGCTGGAAAGCTCGATTTGCACTTCGAGGCCGTTACAGACCTTCACCACGTCCATGCTGTAAATTTCCTGCGGGCGCTCGATAATGCCCTCGGAGAGAGAAAAGCCCATCGCGAACAGCTCAAGATCTTTTGGCGAGGCCATCATCACGACATGTGAAATACCGTTGTAAACCAGGGCAACAGGCACTTCCTCCGCCAAAAAATCAGGGACGGCGTGCGCAATGTGAGGGGGTCGATGTACCGAATGTTCCACTACGCCCACAGGCAGTGGAGACGACTGGGTATCACGATTTTGTTTAGACACAACGGTATTCCTGAGCAACCACAAAGGTGAGCCTGCTATTGCACCACAAACCGCAGGCCTTACGCATAGTATGGATCAACTTTTCGGCAGCCATACTCATCAAGTTTACCTACTCATTTGGGAGTGGCACAACTGAAGCGCTGATACAGCTCTTTAACAAGCCAGGACCGAAATGTGATCAATATCACACTTTATAATCATCAGAGTGATAATACGTTCACTTTGTATTAACCCCATCGGAACAGGCTTACCGACATTGTGGTATTCTCAAATCATATCCCTCGTGGAATTGAGGGAATACATCAAATTTTGAGCGTTATGGTTACTTTGCAATCATGCGCAAAAACAAAAAACGAGTAATGTCGAAACAAGGAGTGACCCATGCAGGTCAGCAGAAGGCAGTTCTTTAAGATCTGCGCTGGCGGTATGGCAGGCACGACGGCAGCGGCGCTGGGCTTTGCCCCTGGTGTAGCGCTGGCGGAGACACGGCAGTACAAACTGCTGCGCACCCGTGAAACCCGTAATACCTGTACGTACTGTTCTGTCGGTTGTGGGCTGTTAATGTATAGCCTCGGCGACGGCGCGAAAAACGCTAAAGCATCTATCTTCCATATCGAAGGTGATCCGGACCATCCGGTCAACCGTGGCGCGCTGTGCCCGAAAGGGGCCGGTCTGGTGGATTTCATCCACTCCGAAAGCCGCCTGAAATTCCCTGAATATCGCGCTCCTGGCTCTGATAAATGGCAGCAAATCAGCTGGGAAACGGCGTTTGATCGTATCGCTAAACTAATGAAAGAAGATCGTGATGCCAACTATGTCGCGCAGAATGCCGACGGCGTCACCGTTAACCGCTGGCTCTCCACCGGCATGCTCTGTGCTTCGGCATCCAGCAACGAAACCGGCTATTTAACCCAGAAATTTACGCGCGCACTCGGTATGCTCGCGGTCGACAACCAGGCGCGTGTCTGACACGGACCAACGGTAGCAAGTCTTGCTCCAACATTTGGTCGCGGTGCGATGACCAACCACTGGGTCGACATCAAAAACGCTAACCTCATCATCGTGATGGGTGGAAACGCGGCAGAAGCGCATCCAGTCGGGTTCCGCTGGGCGATGGAAGCCAAAATCCACAATGGCGCGAAACTGATTGTTATCGATCCCCGCTTCACGCGTACGGCGTCAGTGGCGGATTTCTACACCCCTATTCGTTCAGGTACTGACATTACTTTCCTGTCAGGCGTACTGCTGTATCTGTTAACTAACGAAAAATATAACCGCGAATATACCGAGGCTTACACCAACGCCAGCCTGATCGTGCGTGAGGATTACAGCTTTGAAGATGGTCTGTTCAGCGGCTACGACGCGGATAAACGCAAATACGACAAAACCAGCTGGAACTACGAGCTGGATGAAAACGGCTTTGCGAAACGCGACACCACGCTGACCCATCCGCGCTGTGTATGGAACCTGCTGAAAACGCACGTTTCCCGCTACACGCCAGAAGTGGTCGAGAACATCTGCGGCACACCGAAAGCCGACTTCCTGAAAGTCTGCGAGTATATCGCCGAAACCAGCGCTCATGACAAAACCGCGTCGTTCCTCTACGCGCTGGGCTGGACGCAGCACTCCGTCGGCGCACAGAACATCCGCACTATGGCAATGGTTCAGCTGTTGCTTGGCAATATGGGGATGGCAGGCGGCGGCGTAAACGCCCTGCGCGGTCACTCCAACATTCAGGGCCTGACGGACCTTGGCCTGCTGTCGCAGAGCCTGCCGGGCTACATGACGCTGCCAAGCGAAAAGCAGACCGACATCCAGACCTACCTGACCGCCAACACGCCGAAACCGCTGCTGGAAGGCCAGGTGAACTACTGGGGCAACTACCCGAAATTCTTCGTCTCAATGATGAAGGCCTTCTACGGCGATAAAGCGACGGCGGAAAACAGCTGGGGCTTTGACTGGTTGCCGAAGTGGGACAAGGGTTACGACGTGCTGCAGTATTTCGACATGATGCATCAGGGAAAAGTGAACGGCTATCTGTGCCAGGGCTTTAACCCGGTCGCCTCGTTCCCGAACAAGAACAAGGTGGTGGAGTCGCTGTCGAAGCTGAAGTTCCTGGTGACAATTGACCCACTCAATACCGAAACGTCAACGTTCTGGCAGAACCACGGCGAATCGAACGACGTCGATCCGTCCAAGATTCAGACCGAAGTGTTCCGTCTGCCCTCCACCTGCTTCGCGGAAGAGAACGGCTCAATCGTCAACTCCGGTCGCTGGTTGCAGTGGCACTGGAAAGGCGCGGACGCCCCGGGCATCGCCCTGAACGACGGCGAGATCCTGGCCGGTATCTTCCTGCGTCTGCGCAAGATGTACGCGGCAGAAGGCGGTGCGAATCCAGAGCAGGTTCTGAACATGACCTGGAACTATTCGACGCCTGACAATCCAGCCCCTGAAGAAGTGGCGATGGAGAGCAACGGTAAAGCGCTGGCGGATGTGATTGATCCGGCCACCGGCACCGTGCTGGCGAAGAAAGGCGATCAGCTGAGCACCTTTGCGCATCTGCGTGATGACGGCTCAACCGCCAGCGGCTGCTGGATTTTCGCCGGAAGCTGGACGCCGAAAGGCAACCAGATGGCGAACCGCGATAACGCCGATCCGTCGGGCCTCGGCAATACGCTGGGCTGGGCATGGGCGTGGCCGCTGAACCGCCGCATTCTGTATAACCGCGCATCCGCTGACCCGCAGGGTAAACCGTGGGATCCGGAGCGTCAGCTCCTGAAATGGGACGGCGCGAAATGGGGCGGCGTGGATATTCCGGACTACAGCGCAGCCGCACCAGGTAGCGACGTTGGGCCGTTTATCATGCAGCCAGAAGGCATGGGCCGCCTGTTTGCGATCGACAAGATGGCAGAAGGTCCGTTCCCGGAACACTACGAGCCGTTTGAGACGCCGCTGGGCACCAACCCGCTGCACCCGAACGTTATCTCTAACCCGGCTGCCCGTATCTTTAAAGGCGATTTTGACGCGCTGGGTAAAAAAGATAAGTTCCCGTACGTCGGCACCACGTACCGTCTGACCGAACACTTCCACTACTGGACCAAACACGCGCTGCTTAACGCCATCGCGCAGCCGGAACAGTTTGTGGAAATCGGTGAGAAGCTGGCGAACAAGCTCGGTATCGCGCACGGCGATACGGTGAAAGTCTCGTCTAACCGTGGCTACATTAAGGCCAAGGCAGTGGTGACTAAACGTATTCGCACGCTGAATGTACATGGGCAACAGGTGGACACCATCGGTATCCCGATTCACTGGGGTTACGAGGGCGTGGCGAAGAAAGGCTTTATCGCCAACACTCTGACGCCGTTCGTCGGTGATGCGAACACGCAGACGCCGGAGTTCAAAGCTTTCCTCGTGAACGTGGAAAAGGTGTAACGGAGACGACTTATGGCTTATCAATCGCAAGACATCATTCGTCGTTCCGCGACTAACGGTCTCACGCCCGCGCCTCAGGCGCGGGACCACCAGCAGGAAGTGGCGAAACTCATCGACGTGACCACCTGTATCGGCTGTAAAGCCTGTCAGGTGGCGTGCTCGGAGTGGAACGATCTCCGTGACGAAGTGGGTCATAACGTCGGGGTGTACGACAACCCCGCCGATTTGACCGCCAAATCCTGGACGGTGATGCGTTTCTCGGAAGTGGAGCAGAACGACAAACTGGAGTGGCTGATCCGTAAGGATGGCTGCATGCACTGCGCCGATCCGGGCTGCCTGAAGGCGTGTCCGTCAGAAGGGGCTATCATTCAGTATGCCAACGGCATCGTCGACTTCCAGTCTGAGCAGTGCATCGGCTGCGGCTACTGCATTGCCGGCTGTCCGTTCAACGTGCCGCGACTGAACCCGGAAGACAACCGCGTCTACAAATGTACGCTGTGCGTCGACCGCGTGAACGTCGGCCAGGAACCGGCCTGCGTGAAAACGTGCCCGACGGGTGCTATCCACTTTGGCTCTAAAGAGGATATGAAAACCCTGGCGGGAGAACGTGTGTCGGAGCTGAAAACCCGTGGTTACGATAACGCCGGTCTGTACGATCCAGCGGGCGTTGGCGGGACGCACGTGATGTACGTGCTGCACCACGCCGACAAGCCGAATCTGTATCACGGCCTGCCGGAGAACCCGGAAATCAGCGCCACGGTGAAATTCTGGAAAGGCATCTGGAAACCGCTGGCCGCCGTTGGCTTTGCTGCGACCTTTGCCGCCAGTATCTTCCATTACGTCGGCGTCGGTCCGAACCGTGCGGAAGAGGAAGACGATAATCTGCATGAAGAGAAAGACGAGGTGCGCAAATGAAAAGACGTGACACCATCGTGCGCTATACGGCGCCGGAACGTATCAACCACTGGGTCACCGCCTTCTGCTTCATGCTGGCGGCGATAAGCGGGCTGGGGTTCTTCTTCCCGTCCTTCAACTGGTTGATGCAAATTATGGGCACTCCGCAGCTGGCACGTATTCTGCACCCGTTTGTCGGTGTGATTATGTTTGCCTCGTTTATCATCATGTTTTTCCGTTACTGGCACCATAACCTAATCAATCGGGATGATATCTTTTGGGCGAAGAATATTCGTAAGATCGTCGTCAACGAGGAAGTGGGTGATACCGGGCGTTATAACTTCGGCCAGAAATGCGTATTCTGGGCGGCGATTATCTTCCTGGTCCTGTTGCTGGCAAGCGGCGTGATCATCTGGCGTCCGTATTTTGCGCCTGCTTTCTCAATCCCGGTGATCCGATTTGCGCTGATGCTGCATTCATTTGCCGCAGTAGCATTAATTGTGGTTATCATGGTGCATATCTACGCCGCCCTTTGGGTGAAAGGCACCATTACCGCGATGGTGGAAGGATGGGTAACCAGCACGTGGGCGAAAAAGCATCACCCGCGCTGGTACCGTGAAGTCCGCCAGAAACAGGAAAAGTCATCTGAATGAGTATTCGCATAATCCCGCAAGATGAGCTGGGTTCGAGCGAGAAACGCACGGCGGAATACATTCCGCCGCTGCTATTCCCCAGACTCAAAAACCTCTACAACCGCCGCGCAGAGCGTCTGCGCGAGCTGGCAGAGAACAATCCACTCGGTGAATTTCTTCGCTTTGCTGCACTGATCGCCCACGCGCAGGAAGTGGTGCTGTACGACCATCCGCTGCAAATGGAACTGGCTGCGCGCATCAAAGAAGCCAACGAGCAAGGTAAGCCGCCGCTGGATATCCACGTGCTGCCGCGTGATAAGCACTGGCAGAAGCTGCTGCACTCGCTGATTGCTGAGCTAAAACCTGAGATGAGCGGTCCCGCATTAGCGGTTATCGAGAACCTGGAAAAAGCCTCCGAACTGGAGCTGGAAGAGATGGCGAACGCGCTGTTTGCATCCGACTTCGCGTTGGTGAGCAGCGATAAAGCGCCATTTATCTGGGCCGCTCTTTCTCTTTACTGGGCGCAAATGGCCAGCCTGATTCCAGGTAAAGCCCGCGCCGAATACGGTGAAGCGCGTCAGTTCTGCCCAGTGTGCGGCTCGATGCCGGTGACCAGCAT
Organism: Lelliottia jeotgali; assembly: GCF_016771845.1. Lineage (NCBI taxonomy): Bacteria > Pseudomonadati > Pseudomonadota > Gammaproteobacteria > Enterobacterales > Enterobacteriaceae > Lelliottia > Lelliottia jeotgali. Next base: position 91,316 of record NZ_JAENMQ010000016.1, read on the forward strand.
GGTGCAAATTGGCACCACACAAGGTTTGCGCTATTTGCACTGCAACCTGTGTGAGACCGAGTGGCACGTGGTGCGCATCAAATGCAGTAACTGCGAGCAGACCCGTGATCTGAACTACTGGTCTCTGGAAAACGAGAATGCGGCGGTTAAAGCAGAAAGCTGCGGTGACTGCGGGACTTACCTGAAGATTCTCTATCAGGAAAAGGACCCAAAAGTGGAAGCTGTCGCCGACGATCTCGCTACCCTGGTACTCGACGCACGCATGGAACAAGAGGGCTTCGCCCGCAGCTCCATCAACCCGTTCCTGTTCCCGGGTGAAGGGGAGTAATTTTCTGTGATATTGCCGGGCATAGCTTGTTTGCCCGGCCTACAGAAAGTAGGGCGTTTTGACTCCATGAATGCCGGCAAAATCTTTCGTGTTGCGCGTGATCAGCTGGCAATGTCTAATCTGGGCGCTGGCAAGAATAATGGCATCTGGCAGCTTCATGCCAAATTCTGCTCGCAGCTGCACGCTCCGCTCCGCCACATCCCGCGAGACATCAATAAGTTCAAATGCTCCCAATACCGCAGCTGTTTTCTCTTCCTGGTTATGCTTTCGTGCACCGACCATCACCTCCATCCAGGTGATGATACTGATTGCCCGATGAGCAGCCCCTTTTTCAATAGCATCCGCTGCGTCAGCGTTATTGTTCAGAAGATCGATCAGAATATTGGTATCGAATACCGCCATGCGCTCCATGCTTTACCACTCCTCACGCAGCTTACGTTCATACTCAAGCCCATCTTCCAGTTTATCGCCCCATAATCCCAGAGCCTCGCGAATCACCGAGGTACTTTGCCTGTCGAGGTACTGTTCAACTGCTTCCCGTAGTAATTCGGCGCGCGGCTTATTACGGAGTTGCTTGAGATCATCAAGCCGCTGAAGGACATCGTCTGACAAGTCGAGGAGTATTCTACCCATATCGATTCCAACCATTATGCTCATATATACCCTTAGTATATCATCGTGGTTATTTAACCGACAAAGTACACACCAGCAATAGGGTTTTAAAGCGTAATTTTGCAGGTATGATCAATTTTGCGAGCCTCTTTCCAGATTTTCATGCCCACTAAAATCCATCATTTTCTTCTGCCAAAAACCAGGTTATAACACTGTATATCCAAACAGTTATCAGGAATGGTTATGGCTCTGGAAAAAGGAATTGCTGAACTGGTTCAAGATTTTGTTTCCTCCGGGCGGCCATCTGCCAGGAAGCAGAGTATTGATGACCGGCGCGCAGGGTATGTTGCCAGCACGGTACTGGCGGGCGTGACGGAAACCCGTGTTCACATTGAAACGACTGAACTCGAAGGACTGCTGTTCCGAGTTTACTCGCCGCTGGATTCCGCCGAAACGCTACCGGCAGTCCTCTATTTTCACGGCGGGTGTTTTATCAGCGGTGGCTTTGACACGCACGATAACCAGCTGCGTCAGCTGGCGTATTACAGTCGCTGTCGGGTCATTGCCGTTCAGTATCGGCTGGCACCAGAACACACCTTCCCCGCCGCTCATGATGATGCAGAGAAAGCCGCCCGTCTGATCTGGCAATATGCCGAAAGATTTGGTGCAGATAAAAATCGGATCACCCTTGCCGGTGACAGTGCTGGCGGGCATCTGGCGTTGGTGACCTCTATGCGGTTAAAAGCAGTCGGAGAATGGCAACCGGCACAGTTGCTCCTGATCTATCCGATGCTCGATGCGACGGCGTACTTTGAAAGCTACACCCGTAACGGCGCGGATTATGTCATTACTCGCGATACGCTCCTCAGTGGCTATGAATTCTACCTTGCTGGAACCGATCGCCATCATCCGGAGGCCAGTCCATTATGGCGTGATGATTTTAGTGGACTACCGCCAACGCACATCATTACTGCCGAGTTCGACCCGCTATGCGATGAAGGCGAAGCGATGTATCAACGTATGACGGACCAGGGCGTTGACTGTACGTGTCAGCGCTGGTCTGGTGTCATCCACGGATTCTTTCAACTGGGCGGTGTAAGCCAGGCTGCGCGAGATGTAATGAGAGATATCGCCTGGCGAGTGAGCTCACCAGGCCGTAAGGATTAATCAGGAATGGAGCTTACTCTTCCTCGTTTCCACCCTCTTCATACGGGCCGAAGGGTTTTGCAGGCAGTACAAGATAAGTACCTTCGAAGATCGCACCGGAGATCTCATCGCCAAACAGCTCAACCTGCATCTGCACGCGCGCTTTGCGTCCGCGAGCCAGACGGTCCAGATCGCCGCTGAGCGAGCCTAAATCCGCCACCGCGCTCGGCTTTCCGCTGATGGGACTGCTGTAGCGAATATGGGCATCGGCGAGGATAATCGTACCGCCGAGATGCCTTTCGCGCAGCATCAACCAGATAAGGCCCCAGCCGGTCAGGGTGGCCAGTGAGAACAGGCTACCGGCGAACAGAGTGTGGTGCGGGTTCTGATTGCCGATTTCCGGCATAGTAGTAATGAATTTCTGCCCAGTGTATTGCTGGATGCGCACGCCCATCTTTTCGCTCAGCGGGATATGCTGATACCAGGCCTGCTGCAACTGACCGCACCAGTCGGCACGGTGGAGAATATCATCGAGGGTGGCGATGGGTTTGATCATCAAAAAATGACGAATCGGGGTAGTCTGCGGCGCAGTGATTTCGCCTTCGTTGACGAAACCCAGTTTGGAGAAGAACTCCACCGCATCTTCACGGGCGCTACAGGTGACGCGCTTGACGCCCTCCTGGCGGGCAACGGATTCGAGTGTCATCGCCATCAGGGTCCCAAGACCTTTATCCTGCACCGAAGGATGCACGGCCATAAAACGAATTGAGGCTTCGCTATCCGCGTTGATGTACAAACGCCCGACGGCAACCAGGTTGCCCTCTTCGTCGACCACCATCTGATGATGCGCCATCGCATCCCAGGCGTCGCGCTCGGAGCCTTTTGGCTGATGCAACGGTTTACGCAGCATTTCCCAGCGGAAGTGATAGTAAACCTCTAATTCTTCTTCTGTTTGCGGTACTCGAAGGTGATACATAGCTGTACTCTCTCTTGTTACCCGCGGCCATGCCGCCAGCTGGCTCATACCTGGAGCCAGAACGTGACGGGGCCATCGTTCACCAGCGAAACCTGCATATCTGCAGCGAATCGTCCGGTTTGCGTATTCATTTCCTGCTGGCGACAACGTTCAACAAAATATTCATAGAGCGCTTCTGCACGCTCAGGAGCTGCCCCTTTGGAGAACCCAGGACGCATTCCGCGTTCCGTATCGGCGGCCAGGGTAAACTGAGACACCACCAGCACGCTGCCACCCGCCTGCTGTACGTTAAGATTCATCTTCCCTTCAGCGTCACTGAAGATGCGATAACCCAGCACACGCTCGGTTAAACGGTTCGCTTTTTGTTCGTCATCATCCTTTTCGACACCTAATAACACCAAAAGTCCTGGGCCAATTTCACCCGTCACCTCATCCTCCACGGTGACGCTGGCACGGGTTACGCGCTGAATCAATGCAATCATAGTTGGTCTGCTTCTTCTTGTTCTGCGGCTTGTTTGAGTTTGCGATATTCACCGAGAGTGACAGTTATTTCGGCACCTAGCAAGACGATACACCAGGTCCAGTAGACCCAGACAAACAAAATCGGGATCACCGCCAGCACGCCATAAATCAGCTGATACGACGGGAACATAGTGATGTAAACCGCGAAGCCTTTTTTACCCAGTTCGAAGAGAACAGCGGCGACCAGCGCCCCGACAATGGCATCTCGATTCGGAACACGCGTGGTCGGCACCACGCTATAGAGCAGCCAAAAAGAGAGCCAGGACAAAATCAGTGGGAAGATGCGTAACACGTTGTCGATAACGCTGTTGAGATCGCTCGCCCAGCGCAACGAGAGCAGATAAGAACTGATTGCCAGACTGGCCCCGGCCAGCAGCGGCCCCAGCGTCAGAATCATCCAGTACACCGCAAAGGAGTACACTTTGGGCCGCGCCTTTTTACTGTGCCAGATAGTATTCAGCGCGCTATCGATGGCATACATCAGCAGCAGCGCGGTGACAATTAATCCGCACGCGCCCACGGCGGTCATCTTGCTGGAGTTGGCGACGAACTGCTCGATATATCCCTGAATCACATCCCCGGTAGCGGGAATGAAGTTCGCAAAAACGAAATGACGCAGTTGCAGGCTCACGTCGGCAAACATCGGAAAGGCAGAGAACAACGCGAAAATCACCGCTACCAGCGGCACTAACGAGAGCAACGACACATAGGCGAGATTACCCGCCAGCGTGGTCATATTGTCCTCATCAATGCGCTGCCAGAGCAGTTTTATCCACGCCCGAAATGGACGCGTATGATGAGTGGCTTTTTGATGAACGGTTTTTAGCATAACAACTTCGCAAAGTAGTTCGGTATCGTCTCTTTCCCGGTCACCAGGATCGACGTGATACCTAACTGGTTAGCTCCCTCTATATTATCGGCGTTATCGTCAAAAAAGACCGTATCGGCAGCCGAGAAACCTTCTACCTGCAATACTGCCTGGTAAATTCGTGCTTCGGGTTTGCGCATCCCCATCTCCTGCGACAGGTATATTTTATCTGCGGAGTCATGGATTTGCGGATATTCACCTGGCCAGAAGGTGGTGTGCAGACGATTGGTATTGGATAGCACGACCACGCGATGCCCCTGCTCGCGCAGTTTATTCATGGTGTCGATGACCTCCGGGCGGAGCGCCACAAAGACCGCCTGCCAGCCGTGAGCAAACTGCTCGTAGCTTAAAGGCAGGTCCATCTCATGACACATGGCTTCAGCGAAGGCTTCATCGCTGATTTCACCCCGCTCATGCTGATGGAAAGCCTCTCCCATAGTGAAATTCTGCTTAAGCGTCGCCAGCGGCACACGGCTAAAATCGCTCCATGCCCCCAGCACTCGATTGAAATCGATATCGACGATGACATTTCCTAAGTCAAAGATATAAAGCATGTTTATCCCCTTCGCGCCGTGGAGAAATAACTGTAGCGGGAAAGAGAGGCTTTGGCTATGCGCCAGATTCAGGTTAAAGGTAGAGAGAGTCCTGGAATTTATACAAATAAAAAAGCCGCTGAAACTCAGCGGCTTTTCGCACTACGCACCTCAGAGAGGTATCGTATTAGTCTTTGCTGCCACGGCCCGCACGTTTACGGTCGTTCTCAGTCAGGTGACGTTTACGGATACGTACGGAGGTAGGGGTAACTTCTACCAGTTCGTCGTCATCGATAAATTCCAGAGCCTGCTCAAGAGACATTTTCTGTGCTGGAACCAGCGTGGTTGCTTCGTCAGTACCGGAAGCACGCATGTTGGTCAGTTTCTTACCGGTCAGGCAGTTTACAGTCAGGTCGTTAGAACGACTGTGAATACCGATGATCTGGCCTTCGTAAACTTCTGCACCGTGACCCAGGAACAGCTTACCGCGGTCCTGCAGGCTGAACAGTGCGAACGCAACTGCTTTACCCTGGCCGTTAGAGATCAGCACGCCGTTCTGGCGCTGGCCGATTTCACCCGGTTTAACGTCATCGTAGTGGCTGAAGGTGGAGTACAGCAGACCAGTACCGGAAGTCATGGTCATGAACTCGGTACGGAAGCCGATCAGGCCACGTGCCGGGATCAGGTAATCCAGACGAATACGGCCTTTGCCATCAGGGATCATGTCTTTGACATCGCCCTTACGCTCGCCCATAGCTTGCATCACAGAACCCTGATGCTGTTCTTCGATATCCAGAGTCACGTTCTCGAACGGCTCTTGCATACGGCCATCGATCATACGGTTAATAACTTTCGGACGGGACACAGCCAGTTCGAAGCCTTCACGACGCATGTTTTCGATAAGAACGGACAGGTGCAGCTCACCACGACCGGATACACGGAACGCGTCCGCATCTTCGGTTTCTTCAACACGCAGTGCAACGTTGTGCACCAGCTCTTTGTTCAGGCGGTCAAGAATCTGACGAGAGGTAACGTATTTACCTTCTTTGCCACAGAACGGAGAGGTGTTGACGTTGAAGAACATGGTTACAGTCGGTTCATCGACAGACAGCGCTGGCAGTGCTTCGACGTTTTGCGGATCGCAAAGGGTGTCGGAGATGTTCAGCTCGCCCAGACCGGTGATCGCGATGATGTCGCCAGCTTCGGCTTCGGTGGATTCAATACGCTCCAGACCGAGGTGAGTCAGAACTTTGCCGACTTTACCGTTGCGGGTTTTACCTTCGCTGTCGATAACAGTGATCTGCTGGTTAGGCTTCACTTTACCGCGCTTGATGCGACCGATACCGATTACGCCAACGTAGTTGTTGTAATCCAGCTGGGAGATCTGCATCTGGAACGGACCATCGAGGTCAACGCTTGGTGCTTTAACGTGGTCAACAATCGCCTGGTACAGCGGGGTCATGTCTTCCGCCATATCAGTGTGATCGTTGCCCGCGATACCCATCAATGCTGATGCATAGATGATTGGGAAGTCGAGCTGCTCGTCGCTCGCATCCAGGTTTACGAACAGGTCAAACACCTGATCCACAACCCAGTCAGGACGCGCGCCAGGACGGTCAACTTTGTTGATAACCACGATTGGCTTCAAACCATGGGCAAATGCCTTTTTGGTTACGAAGCGCGTCTGCGGCATTGGGCCATCCATTGCGTCAACGACCAGCAGAACGGAGTCTACCATGGACATTACACGTTCAACTTCACCACCGAAGTCGGCGTGGCCTGGGGTATCAACGATGTTGATACGGTAGTCATTCCATTTGATAGCGGTGTTTTTAGCGAGGATGGTAATCCCACGCTCTTTCTCCAAATCGTTGGAGTCCATCACGCGTTCGGTGGCTTCAGCACGATCATTACTGAAGGTACCGGATTGCTGCAGCAGCTTATCAACCAGGGTAGTTTTACCATGGTCAACGTGCGCGATGATGGCGATATTACGCAGATTTTCGATCACAACTTTGCCTCAGGCATTTAGAAATAGCGCGTTATTGTACACGGATTAATCGCAGGACTAAACAGGATCACAAACATCCTCCGCAAACAAGTATCGCAGAGTTGCTTTGTGACCGCTTTCACGCAGCGTAAAAAGTGCACTTTAACGAAAATTGCACCAATATGGTGCTCAATGTTCACAATGAAGCACTATACTGGTGCAAGATGACTTTCGTGGTGCAGTTCATTTGCACTATGACGTGCATGATAACGCCTTTTTGGGGTGATTTAAAAGTTGGCACAGATTTCGCTTTATAAAAATACGGCAAAAACATGGCGACCACGCCAGCCTTAAACAGAATTGAAGACCTCGTTACCACGACGACAATGACCAATCCGGGAGAGTTAAGTATGTCCGCTGAACACGTTTTGACGATGCTGAACGAACACGAAGTGAAGTTTGTTGATCTGCGCTTCACCGATACCAAAGGCAAAGAACAGCACGTCACAATTCCTGCTCATCAGGTAAATGCCGAATTCTTCGAAGAAGGCAAAATGTTTGACGGCTCCTCAATCGGCGGCTGGAAAGGCATCAACGAATCCGACATGGTTCTGATGCCAGACGCAACCACTGCGCTCATTGACCCGTTCTACGAAGAGTCTACCCTGATTATCCGTTGCGACATCCTTGAGCCAGGCACGCTGCAGGGCTACGACCGCGACCCACGCTCCATCGCTAAACGCGCTGAAGAGTACCTGCGTTCTACCGGCATCGCGGACACCGTGCTGTTCGGGCCAGAGCCAGAGTTCTTCCTGTTTGACGACATCCGCTTTGGTGCGTCTATCTCCGGTTCCCACGTGGCTATCGACGATATCGAAGGCGCATGGAACTCCTCCACCAAATACGAAGGTGGTAACAAAGGTCACCGTCCAGGCGTGAAAGGCGGTTACTTCCCGGTTCCTCCGGTCGATTCTTCACAGGACATTCGTTCTACCATGTGTCTGATCATGGAAGAGATGGGCCTGGTGGTTGAAGCGCATCACCACGAAGTGGCGACAGCCGGTCAGAACGAAATCGCAACCCGCTTTAACACCATGACCAAAAAAGCGGATGAGATTCAGATCTACAAATATGTGGTTCACAACGTTGCCCACCGCTTCGGCAAAACCGCGACCTTCATGCCAAAACCGATGTTCGGCGATAACGGTTCCGGTATGCACTGCCACATGTCTCTGTCCAAGAACGGTACCAACCTGTTCTCAGGCGACAAATATGCGGGTCTGTCTGAGCAGGCGCTGTTCTACATCGGTGGTGTTATCAAACACGCTAAAGCGATCAACGCCCTGGCGAACCCAACCACCAACTCTTACAAGCGTCTGGTCCCAGGCTACGAAGCGCCTGTTATGCTGGCTTACTCTGCCCGTAACCGTTCTGCTTCTATCCGTATCCCAGTGGTTGCGTCTCCAAAAGCGCGTCGTATCGAAGTGCGCTTCCCGGACCCAGCGGCTAACCCATACCTGTGCTTCGCAGCGCTGCTGATGGCGGGTCTTGACGGTATTAAGAACAAGATCCACCCAGGCGAAGCGATGGATAAAAACCTGTACGACCTGCCGCCAGAAGAAGCGAAAGAGATCCCACAGGTTGCCGGCTCTCTGGAAGAAGCGCTGAACGCGCTGGACGCCGACCGTGAGTTCCTGACGGCTGGCGGTGTGTTCACTGACGACGCCATCGATGCTTACATCGCCCTGCGGATCGAAGAGAACGACCGCGTGCGCATGACTCCACATCCGGTTGAGTTCGAACTGTACTACAGCGTTTAAGTTTGACGATTTCAGGCGACCTTTTACGCCTGAAATCGAAAGCAGATTTTTTGTTGCCGTGGAAACTTTTTAGCCCATCTCCGGATGGGCTTTTTTCTCCACCAACAAACTGATCTCACGCGCTTTTTACACTGAAAAAGCTATACTGCACTAAATTAGTGCACCCAACTCCAGGAGACTGCTTAATGGCAACTGGCACGCTGCCCGATGCTGGGCAGATCCTCAATTCTTTAATCAACAGTATCTTACTGGTCGACGATGAGCTGGCGGTGCATTACGCCAACCCTGCGGCACAGCAATTGCTCGCCCAAAGCTCGCGTAAATTATTTGGTACACCGCTCCCGGAACTGTTGAGTTATTTTTCGCTGAATATTGCGCTGATGCAGGAGAGTTTAGCCGCCGGACAGGGCTTTACCGACAACGAAGTCACCCTGGTCATCGACGGACGTTCGCATATTCTCTCGCTAACAGCACAGCGCCTGCCGGACGGATTAATTTTGCTGGAAATGGCACCGATGGATAATCTCCGTCGACTCAGCCAGGAGCAGCTCCAGCACGCTCAGCAAATCGCGGCCCGCGATCTGGTACGTGGCCTTGCCCATGAAATTAAAAACCCCCTGGGTGGCCTGCGGGGCGCCGCACAGCTGTTAACCAAAGCGCTGCCCGACCCGGCACTTGCCGAATACACCAACGTCATCATTGAACAGGCCGATCGCCTGCGCAATCTGGTGGATCGCCTGCTGGGCCCGCAACAGCCGGGTATGCACGTAACGGAAAGCATCCACAAAGTGGCTGAGCGCGTCGTGAAGCTGGTATCGATGGAGCTACCGTCCAACGTGACGCTGATTCGAGACTACGATCCGAGCCTGCCGGAATTGCCACACGATCCAGATCAGATTGAACAGGTTCTATTGAACGTTGTACGAAATGCTCTGCAGGCGCTTGGCGCTGAAGGCGGGCAAATCATTCTGCGCACACGCACCGCGTTCCAACTGACGCTGCATGGCGTGCGCTATCGCCTCGCCGCACGAATCGACGTTGAAGATAACGGGCCAGGTATTCCTTCGCATCTGCAGGACACACTGTTTTACCCGATGGTCAGCGGGCGCGAAGGCGGAACCGGGCTGGGCTTATCCATTGCCCGTAATTTGATCGACCAACACTCCGGCAAAATTGAATTTACCAGTTGGCCGGGTCATACCGAGTTTTCGGTTTACCTGCCAATAAAAAAATAAGGTGACGACGATGCAACGAGGGATAGTCTGGGTAGTCGATGATGATAGCTCCATCCGCTGGGTGCTTGAACGCGCGCTCACGGGCGCAGGGTTAAACTGCACCACCTTTGAAAGCGGCAGCGAAGTGCTTGATGCGCTCATCACCAAAACTCCGGACGTGCTGCTTTCAGATATTCGGATGCCGGGCATGGACGGGCTTGCGCTGTTAAAGCAAATCAAGCAACGCCATCCGATGCTTCCGGTCATCATAATGACCGCTCACTCTGACCTGGATGCCGCCGTCAGCGCCTATCAACAGGGCGCATTTGATTATCTGCCAAAACCTTTTGATATTGATGAAGCCGTCGCCCTGGTGGAACGTGCGATCAGCCATTATCAGGAACAGCAACAGCCGCGCAACGCACCGGTGTTTGGCCCGACAACCGATATCATTGGCGAAGCGCCCGCGATGCAGGATGTCTTTCGCATCATCGGTCGTCTGTCGCGTTCGTCCATCAGCGTACTGATCAACGGTGAATCAGGGACCGGTAAAGAGCTGGTCGCTCACGCGCTGCATCGCCACAGCCCACGCGCAAAAGCCCCGTTTATCGCCCTGAATATGGCCGCTATCCCGAAAGATTTGATCGAGTCGGAGCTGTTTGGTCATGAAAAAGGCGCGTTTACTGGCGCGAATACCATTCGCCAGGGCCGCTTCGAACAGGCTGACGGCGGGACACTTTTCCTCGATGAAATCGGTGATATGCCGATGGATGTGCAAACGCGTCTGCTACGTGTTCTTGCCGATGGGCAGTTTTATCGCGTCGGCGGCTATGCGCCGGTGAAAGTCGATGTGCGTATTATCGCCGCAACCCACCAGAATCTGGAGCAGCGCGTGCAGGAAGGTAAGTTCCGTGAGGACTTATTCCACCGCCTGAACGTGATTCGCGTTCATCTCCCGCCGCTGCGTGAACGTCGGGAAGATATTCCTCGTCTGGCGCGTCACTTCCTGCAGGTGGCCGCTCGCGAACTGGGCGTCGAAGCCAAACTGCTGCACCCGGAAACGGATGCAGCGCTGACGCGTCTGGCCTGGCCGGGCAACGTGCGTCAGCTGGAAAACACCTGCCGCTGGCTGACGGTGATGGCGGCCGGTCAGGAGGTGTTGATTCAGGATCTGCCCAGCGAATTGTTTGAAGCCACCGCACCAGAAAGCAGTACCGGACAGTCGTTACCCGATAGCTGGGCGACGCTGCTGGCACAGTGGGCGGATCGCGCGCTGCGTTCCGGTCATCAAAACCTGCTTTCCGAAGCGCAACCTGAAATGGAGCGCACTTTGCTGACAACGGCATTGCGTCATACGCAGGGGCACAAACAGGAAGCGGCTCGCTTGTTAGGCTGGGGTCGAAACACCCTGACGCGGAAGTTGAAAGAATTAGGGATGGAATAACGCCTGATGGCGCTGCGCTTATCAGGCCTACGTATTGTCAGCCAGGTCAGCGCAGCACCACCGGGAAATTTTAGATCACGCGAGAGAATTGCTGCAGTCGCGCTTTCTGGCGCAAATAGGCGTCGAAACACATGCAGATATTACGAATCAATAAGCGTCCTTTCGGCGTCACCTGAATCGCCTTATCCGTCACCTCCACCAGCCCGTCTTTCGCCAGCGGCGCAAGCAGCTTCAGATCTTCAGCAAAGTAGTCGGTAAAGGTGAGTTTCCACTGGGACTCGACGTCCGCAAAATCGAGGCGGAAGTTGCAGATCAGCGCCTTAATGACATCCCGACGAATGCAGTCATCGCGCGTTAACGCAATACCGCGCCACAGAGCGTTGCCGGTTTCATCCACCTGCTGATAATACTGCTTCAGTTCTTTTTGATTCTGCGCGTAACAGTCGCCAATCATGCTGATCGCCGACACGCCCATCCCCAGTAAATCCGTATCACCCTGAGTGGTATAACCCTGGAAATTACGATGCAACACGCCTTCACGCTGGGCAATCGCCAGCTCGTCATCAGGGCGGGCAAAGTGGTCCATGCCGATAAACTGGTAGCCAGCTTGTGTCAGAGAAGTGATGGTTTCCTGCAAGATATCCAGCTTTTGCTGCGCAGAGGGCAGGTCAGCATCTTTGATTTTGCGCTGGGCGGCAAACAGCGTCGGCAGGTGCGCGTAGTTAAAAACGCTCAGGCGGTCAGGATTCAGCTCAGCCACGCGTTTCAGAGTGAAGGCGAAGCTTTCCGGCGTTTGCTTAGGGAGGCCGTAAATCAGGTCGATATTCGTGGAAGTAAATCCGATTTCACGCGCATGATTCAGCAACGCAAAAATAAATTCCTCGTCCTGCTCGCGATTGACCAGGCGCTGAACTTCTTTGTTAAAATCCTGAACGCCCATGCTCAGGCGGTTAAAGCCCTCGGCACGCAGGTGATCGAGAACATCCAGCTCTATTTCACGCGGATCGACTTCAATAGAAATTTCGGCATCGGCATCAAAACGGAAATTAGCGCGCAGCAAGCTCATCAGACGGCTGATTTGCGCTTTGTTGAGATAGGTTGGCGTACCGCCGCCCCAGTGAAGCTGACTCACGTTGCGGCCAGCCACCAGCGGTGCACGATGCAGGATTTCCTGCTCTAACGCATCCAGATACTGATCGGCTTTGTGCTGCTGACGAGTAACGATTTTATTGCAGCCGCAGAAATAGCAGAGCTTATGACAGAAAGGAATGTGAACATACAGCGAAAGCGGGCGCTCAGGATAACGCGCAACCGCCTGCAAAAAATCAGCCTCGCCGAAGGATTCAGAGAACTCCAGCGCGGTCGGGTATGAGGTATAACGCGGCCCGGAATAGTTATATTTCTGGATCAGGGCCAGATCCCAGTCGATGCTTGGTACAGACATGCTCACTCCTTCCGTTGGTGTCGCGTTCGTATACGGCGGCCCGTTTTAACCCCATTGCGGGCTAAAACTCGGGTGCGCAGCCACTTCTGTCGCCGCGACAACCGCCGTAGTTTAACGAATAACCACACCAGATAACATATAACCGGAAGGGTTATAAGGAGGACTATTAAGCCCGCCGGGTGCAAATGTTAGTTTCCACCTTTCAGCAGACGCATCATATCGTCCTGCTTTTCTTCTTCTTCGTCTTCATCATCGTCGTAGGAGAGACCGAGCTGCTGCATCAGTTCATCGATACGATCCAGTTTGGCATCTACCCATTTCTGCTCTTCAGCATTCAGGGATTCGCCTGCCTCAAGACGTTCCAGCAGCGCGTCCAGGCGCTCATCATTTTCCAGCATATCCAGCTCAGCCTGCGGTGAAAGCATAGGTTTCTCGCTCTTCTTCGGTTTTTGCTGCTTGGTAACCGGGGTGTCTGTCACGCCCAGTGGAACAGGAGTTTTGCTCCCGATACGCGGATCTTTTAGTTTAGATTGTTGCGCGGCAGAACCGGATGCATTGCTACCGGTCGCACGGCTACCCGAAGCATGACCACTGTGCTTTTTCGCACGTTTGCGATCGCGAGCTTCCTGATTCAGTTCTTCACGGGTTTTGCGGTGCGCTTTTGCCGGGCGTTTAGCGCCCGCTGTGGATGTCGGTTTTTTCATGATGCCTTGTCTTTAAGCCGTTTTCTTCAGTATAGAATTGCGGCGAAATCTAGCAGAAAGCAAGCAAAGAAAAAAGGCGACAGAGCAATCTGTCGCCTTTTTTCCTGACTCTCAACCCTTAACGGGTCAAACATTCCGTGTTTGCCAACAACTCGCCCTGTTTATCCTTTAGCGGATACCGTCCGTGATACGGTTCCTTTTCCCTTTTAAACGCCTCCAGGCGTGTACGATCCCTTGTGGTCCTGAGTCTTCGCCTCCTGGCGCTCCTGACCCTCTTCCTTAAGTCTTTATCCTGTTGGCATCCTCGCCGTGGGTGCTACTTTACCTTTTTCAGTGCGTCAGACAAGCCGCTAAATAGTCCAAAATAGAACTTTCGGATAATTCCAGATAATCAACCAACTGATTTTAAATGCTTTGTGTTTTTTTTCGCATGAGGATTCTCTTAAATCTCCCATAGCGATGATGGTCGATGTCTTACAATGCCAATGGTTTTAATCTTGCCCAGGAGCGAAGTGAAAAGCCTTTTGTCTGCATTCAGGTATACTCCCCTTCAGAATAAGATTTTAGGAGACGACCCCGTGACTAACTGGAACTACCAACAGACGCATTTTGTCACCAGTGCGCCTGATATTCGCCACTTACCGCCCGATACGGGTATTGAAGTGGCATTTGCTGGCCGCTCCAATGCGGGTAAATCCAGCGCCCTGAATACGCTCACTAACCAGAAAAGCCTGGCGCGTACCTCAAAAACACCTGGTCGTACTCAGCTGATCAACCTTTTCGAAGTCGCCGAAGGCAAACGCCTGGTGGATTTACCGGGATACGGTTATGCAGAAGTGCCAGAAGAGGTAAAAATCAAATGGCAGCGTGCGCTGGGTGAGTACCTTGAAAAACGCCAGTGCCTGAAAGGTCTGGTTGTGCTCATGGATATCCGCCATCCGCTTAAAGATCTCGATCAACAGATGATCCACTGGGGTGTGGCGAGCGAAATCCCGGTGCTGGTGCTGCTGACCAAAGCCGATAAACTGGCGAGTGGGGCGCGTAAAGCACAGCTGAAAATGGTGCGGGACGCGGCTGTAGAATTTGGCGGTGATGTGCAGATCGAAACGTTTTCATCCCTGAAAAAGCAGGGCGTGGATGTACTGCGTCACAAGCTCGACAGCTGGTATAACGGCATAGAACCCGCGACAGAAGCGGAAGAGTAATAAAAAAGCGCGGCGATGACCGCGCTTTTTTTTGGTCCAAATATTTTCTTTGCCGCAATAAAAAACGCCCCAGTCATTACTGACTGGGGCGGCTAAAATATTCAGCCAAATCCGATTACGTGAAGTAAAAGGTCTGAAAGATAGAACATCTTACCTCTGTACCCTACATCGATAACTCTACTCTTTTTTTATCGCTGGACAAAGCACTTTTTGTAGTTTTTTTTCACTCTTTACATAGGTAAATCTAATGATTGTCACAAAAAGCGGGCTGTTATGTTGCTTACTTACATAATCAGCCGCTTTGTCGTCTAACCCTTAGTGAGCCTGATCCCAGTTCACCCCACTCCCCACTTCCACCAGCAATGGCACATCTAATTTCATGCTGCTTTCCATCAGTTCATGGATCTTTTTCGAGACGGCTTCCAGATCATCCTTGTGCACTTCAAACACCAGTTCATCGTGAACCTGCATGATCATTTTTACGCGTGGTTTGTCGTTTTCCAGCCAGGCATCAACCGCAATCATGGCGCGCTTGATGATATCCGCGGCTGTCCCCTGCATCGGGGCGTTGATTGCCGCACGTTCCGCGCCAGCACGGCGAGCCGCATTGCTGGACGTAATATCAGGCAGATACAAACGACGGCCATCCAACGTTTCAACGTAGCCTTTTTCCTTCGCCTGGGCGCGAGTGCGTTCCATGTATTCCAGAACGCCAGGATAACGCTCGAAGTAGAGATCCATGTACTTCTGCGACTCTTTACGCGGAATATTGAGCTGACGGGAGAGGCCAAAAGCGCTCATGCCGTAAATCAGGCCGAAGTTGATCGCCTTCGCGCTGCGGCGCTGTTCGCCAGTGACACTCTCTAACGGCAAACCAAAGACTTCAGCTGCAGTCGCGCGGTGAATGTCTTTTCCTTCAGCAAACGCGGCCAACAAACCTTTGTCACGTGACAGGTGCGCCATGATGCGCAGTTCGATTTGCGAGTAGTCGGCAGAGACAATCAGGTAGTCATTCGGGGCAATAAAGGCCTGACGAATACGACGCCCTTCTTCATTACGCACCGGAATGTTTTGCAGGTTTGGATCGGTTGATGACAATCGTCCTGTCGCGGCAACCGCCTGATGATAAGAAGTATGAACGCGACCGGTTTTTGGGTTGATCATCAGCGGCAGCTTATCGGTGTACGTCGATTTAAGCTTCGCGAGACCACGGTATTCAAGAATGACTTTGGGCAGCGGGTAATCCAGCGCCAGTTCTTCCAGCACCTCTTCAGACGTCGATGGTGCGCCGCCCGGGGTTTTCTTCAGCGGTTTAATACCCTGTTTTTCAAACAGAATCGTTTGCAGCTGTTTGGTCGACGCCAGGTTGAAGGGCTCGCCAGCAATATCGTGTGCTTTAAGTTCCAGCTCGTTCAGACGCAGGGCAATCTTTTCCGAATGCTTGTGCAGAACGGCTGGATCGATTTTAACGCCGTTGCGCTCAATACGCGACAGCACAGGCACCAGCGGCATTTCGACATTCTCGAAAATGTTCAGCGGCCCTTCCTGCTTTTGCAGTTTCGGGTACATTTTCAGGTGCAATTGTAGCGTCACGTCAGCATCTTCAGCCGCGTAGCGACCCGCTTCTTCCAGGGCAATCTGGTTAAACGTCAGCTGGTTTTTTCCTTTCCCGGCAATTTCTTCAAAGGTGACGGTTTTATGTTTCAGCCAACGATCGGAAAGCGAATCCATATCATGACGGCCCGCCACGCTGTTCAGAATGTAAGATTCCAGCATGGTGTCGTAGGCGATACCGCGCAGCTCGATGCCGTAGTTCTGCAAGATGCCGCGATCGTACTTCAGGTTTTGCCCCACCTTGAGCGCTTTGTCATCTTCCAGCAGCGGTTTGAGCAGCTCAAGCACGCGGTCACGGGAGATTTGGTCCGGCGCGTCCAGATAGTCATGCGCGACAGGAACATAGGCGGCGATACCCGGCTCTGTGGCAAAGGATAGTCCGACCATATTGGCAGAGATGTTATCGAGGCTGTCGGTTTCGGTATCGAATGCGAAGACCGGTGCTTTCTTCAGTTTCTCAATCCAGGCGACGAGCTGCACTTCTTCGAGTACCGTTTCGTAGTTTTCGAAGGAGAGCGTACTGGCTGCTTCTTCCACTTCCTCTTCGGCATCAACAACGATGGTCTCTTTTGGCTTAGCGGCAGGTTTCGCGCCTTTCGCCTGCATCCATTTCCCGGCTTCGACGTCGGTTATCCAGCGTTTAAACTCATATTGCTTAAACAGGCCGAGGAGCTCTTCTGCAACTGGCTGCTGAACTTCGAGTTGTTCGCAGGTGAGTTCCAGCTCAACGTCAGTTTTGATGGTGGCCAGCTTATAGGAAAGGTAAGCCACATCTTTATTTTGCTCCAGCTTCGCGGCCATGGTTTTGGCACCCCGGAACGTCAGCCCGGCGATTTTGTCTGATTCGGCATACAGCGTATCCAATCCACCGAGTCCCTGCAGCAGCGCCTGCGCGGTTTTCTCACCTACGCCCGGCACGCCCGGAATGTTATCCGAGGAGTCACCCATCAAGGCGAGGAAGTCGATGATCAGTTCTGGTGGTACACCATATTTGGTGACGACCTCTTCCGGCCCAAGAATGGTGTTAGTCATGGTATTGATCAGGGTGATACCAGGCGTAACCAGCTGCGCCATGTCTTTATCACCCGTACTGATCAGCACCGGACGGCCCAGTTTCTCCGCTTCACGTGCCAGGGTACCGATGACGTCATCAGCTTCGACACCAGAGACCGCCAGCAACGGCAGGCCCATTGCTTTCACCATAGTGTGCAGTGGTTCAATCTGCGCGCGCAGATCGTCCGGCATTGGCGGACGATGGGATTTGTAATCCTCAAACAGCTCATCGCGGAACGTTTTACCTTTCGCATCGAATACCACGGCTGCATGGGACGGCTGATATTGAAGGATCAGGCTGCGTAGCATATTCAGCACACCGTACATCGCGCCGGTTGGCTCTCCTGCGCTATTGGTCAGAGGAGGAAACGCATGATACGCCCGATACAGGTATGAAGAGCCGTCGACGAGAATAAGAGGGTTTTCTGGGATCTGAACCATAATGTCCGTGCCTTTAATCAATTAATGGCTAAAGGATGCCACAGAAGGATGAAAACATCAGTTTTTAGCTCGGAATACAGGAAAAGATTTTGCGATCGTCAGGATCGCTCGCAAAATCAAACTGTGGATAAGTTTGTGCATACTTTTAATTCATATGAATAATCGTGTCACTACCGGATCTTGTTTTAATTATTTATCCAATTTTATCAGTATGTTATTAATAGATCTTGTTGGCATATTTCCAATTGATGACTATTTGCTCTATGTGGATATAAGAAACGGTGAATCCTGTTTTGCAGACAAATACTCTGTTGAGGCACATTTGCCCGACCCTCTCAGAGTGAAAGCCGCCTGCTTTTATTCGTTTTCTGGTAAAATCAGCGCCCTGCGCAGCGATCTGGCCGCCAGAATCCAGCTAACTACCTGAAAAAGCTCATCATGTCGAGATTACTCGCTGCGATAACATTACTGTTAAGCATCATTTTAACCATCCTGGTGACCATCGCTTGTTCTGTTCCGATCATCATTGCCGGAATCATTAAGCTGCTATTGCCTGTTCCTGGCGTCTGGCGAGCGGTATCTGCGTTCTGCAATTTTATGATGTACTGCTGGTGTGAAGGTCTGGCGCTGTTGTTGCGTCTGAATCCGCATCTGACATGGGATATCGAAGGGCTAGAAGGCCTGAACAAGAAAAATTGGTATTTGCTGCTGTGTAATCACCATAGCTGGGCAGATATCGTGGTGTTATGCGTGCTGTTTCGCAAACATATCCCAATGAATAAATACTTTCTTAAGCAGCAACTGGCGTGGGTACCGTTTATCGGGCTGGCCTGTTGGGCTCTGGATATGCCGTTTATGAAACGCTATTCTCGCGGCTATCTTATTCGTCACCCGGAACGTCGCGGTCGAGATGTTGAAACGACGCGGCGCTCCTGCGAAAAATTCCGCGCACATCCGACGACGATCGTTAACTTCGTGGAAGGCTCACGCTTCACGGAAATGAAGCGCCAGCAAACTCGCTCCCCTTATAAAAACTTATTGCCGCCTAAAGCGGCAGGGATTGCGATGGCGCTTAATGTTCTTGGAGAGCAGTTTGATAAATTGCTGAACGTCACTCTGTGCTATCCAGAAAATGACGCAACACCGTTCTACGATATGTTGAGCGGAAAGCTGACGCGGATCGTGGTGAGAGTAAATCTGGTGCCCGTGAATGAAGAGCTACACGGTGATTACATCAATGATAAGAATTTCAAACGTCGCTTCCAGCTGTGGCTGAATACGTTGTGGAATGATAAAGATGTGCTCATAAACGATTTAAAATCTACAAACAAAAACGCCGGTCTCTGACCGGCGTTTTCACTTTTATTTCTTCTCAACCAGATATTTCACGGTCTCGGCATACTGCTGCACGAAGATATCCATGCTGCTGGTATCCATGCCCTGCGGGTTAACCTGATATTTGCCATTAACAAACATTGCAGGAACACCCTGCAACTGAAGATCAGCGGCAGCTTTTTCCTGCTGAGCGACCAGAGATTTCACCACGAAGCTGTTCCATGCTGCGTCGTAATCTTCACCTTTCACGCCGGCATCAACAAAAACTTTACGAATATCGGCAACGGTCTGAACGGTTTGGGTTTTCTGTACGGCTTCAAACATTGGCGCCGTCACTTGATCTTCCACGCCCAGCGCCAGAGCAACAGCCCAGGCTTGCGTCAGATCTTTACCCAAAGGACCCAGGAATTCGACATGATACTTGGTCATTTTGGTGCCTTCAGGCAGCTTTTTCTTCACGTTATCAGAAACGTGCAGAACTTCTTCAAACTGATAGCAATGAGGGCAATAGAATGAGAAGAACTCAAGCACCTGAGGCTCACCGGCGACCGGTTTTTCAATGGTAGTAAACTGTTTGCCATCGCTGAATTGAGCAGCAGATGCGCTAAATGCCAGAATCATACCTGCCAGCGCCAGCCATATTTTTTTCATGATCAAATTTCTCCTGATGTGTCCGATTAATACATTGGCGTTAATTGTAGTGGCGGTTCCTGTAGAACCTTAACTTGCTGAATAAAGGTGGTTGTCTGGCTACGCCAGTAATCTTCCCCGGTCAACCACGGGAAGTTTTTAGGAAACGCGGGATCGTCCCAACGCCTGATTAGCCAAGCGAGATAATATACAAGTCGCATAGCTCGTAAAGGTTCAATCAGGGCGATTTCGTCTGAATTAAAGGGACTAAACTCTTCGTAGGCTTCAATGATAGTTTCAAGCTGCATTCGCTGTTCGGCTTTATCGCCATTCAGCAGCATCCACAGATCCTGAATCGCTGGCCCCATACGCGCATCGTCGAGATCGACAAATAGCGGGCCGTCGCGCCAGAGAATATTCCCGGCGTGGCAGTCACCATGAAGGCGCAGAATATCTGTTTGATCGTCCCAGCGCTCAGTTACCGCCGCAATAAGGGCATCCGTGGCTTTCAGGAAATTCACTTTCAAGGCTTTCGGAATCAGCGTTGATGTTTCGAATACCTGGCGGGGTTCCGTCAAATATTCCTGAATCCCGATCGTAGGGCGTACGTTGAAGGCTTTTTTACGTCCCGTCTGATGGATTCGTCCCAAATAACGAGCAACCCACTCCATCTGATCGATATTATCCGCCTCAAACTGGCGGCCACCCAGGCTCGGAAAAACAGCAAAGTAATATCCTTGATGCGTGAGCAGTGACTGGTTATTAAACTGAATGGGTGCGGCCACCGGAACATCATCGTTGACCAAATCGAGAGCGAACTGATGCTCTTCCTGAATTTGCTCAGCCGACCAGCGTTGGGGCCGATAAAATTTGACGACGAAGCGCTGACGATCCTCGTCCTGGAATTGATAGACGCGGTTTTCGTAGCTGTTTAAGGGAGTTAGCCCGGAATCCACCCGAATACCCTGTTCGAAGAGGGCATCCATAATGGTATCCGGGTTTAATGTCTGGAAAGTAAAAGCCGTGTCGTTCATCCGATCATCCGGAAATTATACGAATGATTCAGGATATCATTTCACAGCGATTTCGGTGGCGCCGCTTACAAGGTTTTACTCTTTAATTATGCCACGGGCACGCAGCAGTGCAGTTTTGAAATCTTCCTCATAATCTTTCTTAATGCCCGGAATGGCCGCATCTTTATCAGAATCACGCATTTTAAGATGGTAGATCAGGATGTCATCAGAAAGGTCGGTCAGTTCACCGTCATAACCTGACTCTTTCGCCAGTTTCTGTAAAAATTGCATCAGGTTGAGTTCTGGCTCTTTTTGCCAGGCTGGCTGGAGAAGTTCGATAACTTCATTCAGACGTTTACATTTCATTGTCGTGCTCCTTTCATTGATAGGAACACGTTAGCAGGGTCAATCCCACAATAAAAGAGGCGACATTAGTGAATCAGTGCCGAGAAGTGATCGGCGTCGTTCTAGCCGGGGGAAGAGCGACGAGAATGGGCGGGAAAGATAAGGGCTTACAAGAGCTTAATGGCAAGCCATTATGGCAGCATGTTGCCGCTACGCTTAGTAATCAAGTGGAAACCATCGCTATCAGCGCTAACCGCCACATCGATATTTATCGGCAAAGCGGAAATCCGGTCTACCAGGATAACCAAGAAGATTACCTTGGTCCACTGGCCGGAATGCTGAGCGTTATGCAGCAATCTGACGGGGAATGGTTCCTCTTTTGTCCGTGTGATACGCCGTTTATCCCCTCCAGCCTTGCTGAGCGGCTGATTCATCAACGTGAAGATGCGCCCGTTGTCTGGGTTCATGACGGCGAGCGCGATCATCCAACGATTGCGCTTGTTAACCGGAAATTAATCCCTGAATTAGAAGCTTATCTGGCTGCGGGAGAACGACGAGTCATGGTGTTTATGCATCAGTCTGGCGGCCATTCCGTTGATTTTAGTGATTTGAAATCTGCTTTTATTAACGTGAACACTACTGAGGATTTGCAAATGATGCAGGGGAAAGAATGAAACCTGTTTTAGCGATCGCCGCATGGAGCGGTACCGGGAAAACCTCGCTTCTCAAAAAGTTGATCCCGGCTCTGTGTGCTAAGGGAATCCGTCCAGGATTGATTAAGCACACTCACCACAACATGGATATCGATAAGCCGGGGAAAGACAGTTACGAGCTGCGTAAAGCCGGCGCGGCGCAAACTATGGTAGCCAGCGCGCAGCGATGGGCATTAATGACGGAGACCCTCGAAACAGAAAGTTTGGATCTGAATTATCTTGTAAGCCGAATGGACCATTCAACGCTGGATTTGGTGCTGGTCGAGGGGTTTAAACATGAATCAGTGCCCAAGATTTTGCTTTTCAGAAGCGATGCGGGGCATGAGATCGATGAGTTAACTGTGGATCAGCATGTTATTGCAGTGGCCACTGACGTTTCGCTGTCGCTTGAAGTTCCAGTGCTGGATTTAAATGATACTAATGCGATCGTCGAGTTTATTCAGGCGTGGATGGCGGGGAAATAATTGAGCGGTTTTTCAGTTTTATGGCTTATTTATATAAATAACAAAAACGCAAAAAGGCCATCCTTCCGGATGGCCTCTTCACTTAATTGATGCCTGGCAGTTCCCTACTCTCACATGGGGAGACCCCACACTACCATCGGCGCTACGGCGTTTCACTTCTGAGTTCGGCATGGGGTCAGGTGGGACCACCGCGCTAAAGC